>NZ_ADGX01000053.1 GCF_000177675.1 Parafrankia sp. EUN1f | reverse complement strand
CGCGAGGGCGACGCCGGCCACGCCGGCCGACCCGGACGGGTAGGCGCCTGGCGCGGCGCCGCCGCATTCGACGGTGCCGCGCCCGAGGCCGCGGCACCCGAGGGCGCTGTGTTCGAGGGCACCACATGTGACGGCACCGCACTCGCCGGCGCGACGTTCGACGGCACGGCGCGCGGGGGCACAGGAGCGCCGATGAGGTCCGAGGCGTCCACGACGCCCAGCTCATCGAGTCGTTCCCGACGGGTGACCGGCGTCAGCCCAGCCCGGCTGAGATAGCGCCGGGCCCGCACGACGTCGACGATCATCGCCGGGGTGTGCCGGGTCATCCGGAACGTCCCGCCGGGGGTCTCGTTCCAGCGCACCGGAACCTCCGCGATACGGTAGCCCATCGAGCGCGCGATCGAGAGCACCTCGACGTCGAAACCGAAGCCGGTCGACCGGGCGAGGCTGAACAGGATCTTGGCTTCGGCGTGCCGGAAGGCCTTGAAGCCGCACTGGGTGTCGGCCACGTCCAACGCGGCGAGCGAACGGGTGAGCTGGTTGAAGGCCCAGCTCCCGGCCTTGCGCCCGCTGGTCCTGGTCGCGCCGTCACCGATGCGGCGCGACCCGAGCGCGACCTCCGCGTGCTCGAGCGCGGCGAGCAGCAGCGGGAGGTCGTTCACGTCGGAGGCGCCGTCGGCGTCCATGAAGACGATCGACTGGCCGTGGGCGGCGGCGACACCGGCCCGCACCGCGGTGCCCTTCCCGCAGTTCCACGGCAGGCGCACGACCCGATGGCTCGGATGATCCCCGAACAGGTCCTCGGCGATGCCGGCGGTGCCGTCGGTGCTGCCGTCGTCGACGACGATCACCTCGACCCTGGGGATCCGGCTCACCACCGCCAGCAGGTGCGGCAGCGACTGCGGAAGTCGCTGCGCCTCGTTGTAGGCGGGGATGATGACGCTCACGGGCACTCGGTCCACTACTCACCCCTCGGCTGCGACGACAGGTGTGATGACCGGACTCTCATCGGATGGCTTCTGTCCGTGGCGACCAGTCTGAATTGCCGAGTTTCGGGGGAATTGTGTTCCCTGTCAACTTCGCACCATCTTGGCATGGCCAACGCGCCTGAGGGCCACCGGGGCCCACGCTTACCAGCCATGCCGGCACAACAACGGCAACAACTTGACCGTCAGCACACGGACTACCCCGGAGGTCGCACTTTCGGAACGGTCATGGCCGGTTGCCGGCACACCCGCAACCAGAAGGGCGGGACCCAAAGAAACCGCCCCGTCACCCAACGCCATTGCCACCTCCCGGGAGCGTCCGTCCTGTCACCTGCGGAAACGGGACTCGGTGAGGCGACCGGTCGAACGGTCACCGCCGCTGTCGACGTAGACACTTGCACGACAGGTCAGCTGGTGCGCCGCCCGCAAACCGCGCACCAGGCCCCCGCCGGGCCTCACCGGCGCTCCCCATCCGCCGCCCGCGAACCGCCATACCGGGCGGCTCAATCGCGTCGCACCCACTGCTACCAGCGGTTTCACCGGTGATGCCGCGCGGCCGGACCAGGCCCGCCCGCCACCACGAAATGCAGGTCGTCACTGCGGCAACGGAATAGCACCATCGAGCAACCGGACGCTGAGCCACCGGATCGGGCGGAGAAGTCCACCCGCTCGCGGGGCGCCGCGACGCATCCGGGCGTCACCTCGTGCACCATACGGACAGGCACCGCGCGGACGGCCACAGCGGCCACAGCGGCCACCGGTCGGCGCCGCAGGTACACCGGCCCCAGCGCGCCGGTACGCCCGGATCCGAGGGGGCCCGCATGCCAAGAGATGATCAGCATCGAGCGGACGCGATGTTGCGGGGGCTCGTCGGCGGCGGCCGCTCGCGGCTCAGCCTCAGCGCGGCGATGCGGGCACGGGACGTCGCCCAGCTCACCGACGCCGATCTCGCCTGGGCGGAGGCGACCGTGGTGCTACGCCATGCCTATCCGGCGCCACCGCGGCCCGAGCCCGAACCCGGAGCCGAGCCCGGAGCCGGACCGGCGCGGGGGCCCGGCGCAGTCACGGACCCTGGCGAGGCACGCAGGCGCCCGCCGGCGCCGCCCGGCGACCAGGCGGACGCCTCCCGGCGCGCGGCGTCACCGCCGAACGTGCACCCACGGCCGCCAGGCACCGCGGACGGGCGGGGTCGGGGCCGGGGCACCCGCCCCCGACCGGGCAGCGCCCGCCCGGGCGGGGGGAACGGTCAGGACGCCGGCGCGGCCGGTGACGCCTCGGGGAGCTCACCCGAACGCTCGTAGGACGAGATCATCCGCAGCCGGCGGACGTGACGCTGCTCCTCGCTGAACGGCGTCGTCACGAAGGCCTCCACGAACCCGATCGCCTCGGGCACCGAGTGCATCCGGGCACCGACGCTGACGACGTTCGCGTCGTTGTGCTGGCGGGCCAGCGTGGCGGTCTGCTCGCTCCACACCAGCGCCGCCCGCACCCCGGCGACCTTGTTCGCGGCGATCACCTCGCCGTTACCGGAGCCGCCGATCACGATCCCCAGGCTGTCGGACTCGGCCGCGGCCGCGGCCGCGGCGGCCATCACGAAGGGCGGGTAGTCGTCGTCGGGGTCGTACTCGGCCGGCCCGTGGTCGACGGGGGTGTGGCCGAGCTCTGCGAGCCGTGCGACGAGGGCTTCCTTCAGGTGGAACCCAGCGTGATCAGAACCAAGATGGACGCGCATGATGCGCCATCATGCCTGCTCGCCACCCACCACCGCGCGGCCGGTGACGTACCGCTCGCCCCAGCCGCGCCTCGGCCTCACCTCAGGCCGCACCTCGGTCACGCTCCGCGGACCGGTTCAGTCGAAGACCGGGTCCTGATCACGGGTGCGCTTGAGCTCGTAGAAGCCGGGGGTCTGGGCGACGAGCAGGACGCCGTCCCACAGCTTGCCGGCTGCCTCGCCCCGGGGCGCCGGGGTGACCACCGGGCCGAAGAACGCCGTGCCGGCGACGGCGATGACGGGTGTCCCCACGTCCATGCCGACCCGGCTGATGCCGTCGGTGTGGCTCGCGCGCAGGCGCTCGTCCCACTCGGTCGAACGCGCGGCGGCCGCCAGTGCCGGGTCCAGGCCCACCTCGACCAGGGCCGCGGCGAAGGTCTCCTCGGTGAGCTCGGCCTTCTGCAGGTGGCGGCGCTCACCGAGCGCCGTGTAGAGCGGGAGCAGCACCTCGTCACCGGCGGTGGCCGCCGCCGCGATGCAGACCCGGACCGGCCCCCAGGCCTGCCGCATGGCCTCCCGGTACTGCTCGGGAACGTCGCGGCCTTCGTTGAGCACGGCGAGGCTCATGACGTGCCAGCGCGTCCGCACCGACCGGACCTTCTCCACCTCCAGCATCCAGCGCGACGTCAGCCACGCCCACGGGCACAGCGGGTCGAACCAGAAGTCCGCGTCGAGGACCGGCTGGTCCGCCGCGGAGCCGGAATCATTGCTGACGGAGTCGACCGCGAGGGCGGAATCGGCTGTCATGGGTCCTCCTGTACGCCTGTACGGCGGTACGGCTGAACGGGCAGGGCCGCTCGGGCGGAGCCCGCCCGCGCGAGTGGGACGTGACCGGACCGTTCCTCGGACCGGCCACCGCGATCCCCTGCCCACCTCAACCGTCCGCGGGCGTCGGATCCTTCCCTTCTGCGGCGAGATAGGTCGCGACCTTGTTCACCACGGCCACGAAGGGCACCGCCGCGATCGCCCCCGGAATGCCGGCGAGCACGCTGCCGGCTGACAGCGCGATGACGATGGCCAGCGGATGCAGTCGCACCGCCCGGCGCATGATCAGCGGCTGCAGCAGGTGGCCCTCGAGCTGCTGGACGGCGATCACCACACCCAGGATGATCAGGGCGTCACCCAGCCCGTTCGACACGAGCACGACGAGGACGGCGGCAATCCCGGCGACGGTCGCACCGATGATCGGGATGAACCCGCCGAAGAACGTCAGCAGAGCCAGCGGTGCCACGAGCGGCGCGCCGACCGCGAGCAGCCCGATCGTGATGCCGATCGCGTCCACGGCGGCGACGAAGACCGTCCCGCGGATGTAGCCGGTGATCGTGTTCCAGGCCTCCCGGCCGGCGCCGCGAACCCGGTCCTCCGCGCCGGCGGGGAAGCGGGTGACGATCCAGTCCCAGATCCGCTCACCGTCGTAGAGGAAGAAGAAGGTGGAGAACAGCGCGACGAGAATGCTGGTCAGGACCTCCGCGGCCACCGACGCCGTCGACAGCACGCCGGAGACCAGCTTCCCCCGGTTGTCGGTGATGCTCTTGCGGATGTCGTCGACCAGGTCGTCGATCTGCCCCTCGGACAGGTGGAACGGCCCGTCCGTCAGATAGTCGCGGACCTGGTCGATGCCCTCGCTGACCTGGTCGGCCACGGCCGGGATCTCGTTGGCGGCGTTGAAGCCCACGGCCACGCCGGCCCCGGTCACGATCAGGAAGAACACGATCAGCGCCGCGAACGCCGCGCCGAGCCGCGGCAGGCCCAGTCGCTGGAAGCGCTGCGCCAGCGGATGGATCAGCGCGGCGATCAGCAGGCCCGCGATCACCGGGATGACGACGGTACGAACCCTGCCGACCATCATGCTCAGGATGTAGACGGCGGTGCCGATGACGATCAGGCGCCATGACCAACCGGCGGCGACCCGCAGGGCGACCGGGACGTGCTGCTCGGCCCGCCGCACCGTCGAGCCCGCGTGGGCTCCGTTCACGATCGTTCGCCGCCCGGGCGCCGAGGAGCCTCCCGCGCCGTCGCCCCCGGACAGCCGCCGCTCACCCCGCAGGGGCACCCGCCCCAGCCCCGCAACCCGACGCACGGCCCACCCCCTCGCTCCGGCGTCCGACAACCCCGCCCACCGGCCCCTGCGCCCTCCGGCACATGCGCCCGCGGCCCTGCACCAACGGCCCTGCGCCAACGGCCCTGTGACCGCCGGCGCATCGCCCGCCGGCCCCGGGCCCGCTGGCCCGTCAGGTGCTGTCCTCACGGACATCCAACCCGACGGGCCGGGCCGAATTCCACCAAGTCCCCGAAGAACCCGCGCTCCGTACGCGGTCGGGAGGCAACCGGCGTGCCCGCGCGCAGATCGGAACATCCCCGGGGGCGCGGCAACGTTGCGCCGTTTCCGCACCAGAATTCGACGGCCTCCGGCGAGGCCATCCGGCGCTGTGCGGCGTAACCCGTAGGTGGACGGAGCCCACCGCCGGGCGTGGGAGACTGACCAACAAGCAACGCCCATCCCAGCTGACACCGTTCTTCCAGCTGGCACCGCCGTCCCAGCTGACACCGCCGTTCCCCGCCGACACCGCCGTTCCCCGCCGACACCGCCGTCCCCCGCCGACACCGCCGTCCCCCGCCGACACCGCGGCGTTTCCGCGAAAGGATCCGGGTGCCTCACAACCTCACCCGCGACGAGGCGCGCGAGCGCGCCCGCCTGCTGGCCGTCTCGTCCTACGACGTCGAGCTTGACCTCACGGTCGGTGACGAGACATTTCTCTCCAGCACCACCGCCACGTTCACCTGCGGCGAGCCCGGGGCGTCGACCTTCGTCGAGCTGGCGGCGCCCGCGGTGCGCGAGATCGTGCTCAACGGCCGCCCGCTCGACCCGGCCGAGGTCTTCGACGGCTGGCGGATCGCCCTGCCCGGCCTCGCCGCGACGAACGAGCTGCGGGTAGTCGCCGAATGCGCCTACTCCCGGACCGGTGAGGGCCTGCACCGCTTCGTCGACCCGGTGGACGGCGCGGTCTACCTGTACACCCAGTTCGAGACGTACGACGCGCACCGCATGTACACCTGCTTCGACCAGCCCGACCTGAAGGCGGTCTTCACCCTCGCGGTGACCGCACCGGCCGACTGGAAGATCATCTCCAACAGCGTCGTCACCGGAACCGCCGCGGCCACCGGGCCCGCCGACGGGGCCACCCGGACGTCCTTCGCGCCGACCCCGGTGATGTCGACCTACATCACCGCGCTGGTCGCCGGGCCCTACCACGAGGTGCGCGACCACCACGACGGCATCGACCTCGGCATCTACTGCCGCGGCTCGCTGGCCGAGTTCCTCGACCCGGACGAGATCTTCCAGATCACGAAGCAGGGCTTCGACTTCTACCACCGGGTCTTCGACTACCGGTACCCGTTCGGGAAGTACGACCAGCTGTTCGTGCCGGAGTTCAACGCCGGCGCGATGGAGAACGCCGGCTGCGTGACCTTCCTGGAGGACTACGTCTTCCGCGCGAAGGTCACCGAGGCGCGCCGGGAGCGCCGCGCCGAGACGATCCTGCACGAGATGGCGCACATGTGGTTCGGCGACCTGGTCACCATGCGCTGGTGGGACGACCTGTGGCTCAACGAGTCGTTCGCCACCTACGTGTCGGTGCTCGCCCAGGTGACGTCCACCCGGTTCACCAACGGCTGGACGACCTTCGCGAACGCGGAGAAGGGCTGGGCGTACCGCCAGGACCAGCTCTCCTCCACCCACCCGATCGTCGCCGACGCCCCCGACATGGACGCGGTCCGCACCAACTTCGACGGCATCACCTACGCCAAGGGCGCCTCGGTGCTCAAGCAGCTCGTCGCGTGGGTGGGCCAGGAGGAGTTCCTCGCCGGGCTGCGCAGCTACTTCCGCCGCTACGAGTACGGCAACACCTCGCTGCGCGACCTGCTCGTCGAGCTGGAGAAGGCCAGTGGGCGTGATCTGGCGCCCTGGTCGGCCGACTGGCTGGAGACCACCGGGGCGAACACGCTGCGCCCCCGCTTCAGCACGGATTCGTCCGGTCTGTTCACCTCGTTCGAGGTCGTCCAGGAGCCGGCGAGCGCGCCGGCCACCGCGTCGCGCACGCTCCGGCCGCACCGGGTCGCGATCGGCCTGTACGACCGGGGCGCCGACGGCCGGCTGGTCCGGCGCGAGCGCGTGGAGCTGGACGTCGTCGGTGCGAGCACCGAGGTCGCGAAGCTGATCGGGGTGCGCCAGCCCGATCTCGTCCTGCTCAATGACGACGACCTCACCTACGCGAAGGTGCGCCTCGACGAGCGGTCGCTCGGCACCCTGATCGACTCGATCGGGACGATCTCGGAGTCGTTGCCCCGGACGCTGTGCTGGGCCGCGGCGTGGGACATGACCCGCGACGCCGAGCTGGCCGCGCGTGACTACGTCCGGCTCGTCCTGTCCGGGGTCGACGCCGAGGACGACATCGGCGTCGTCCAGTCACTGGTCGCCAAGGCGGCGCTGACCGTCGACAGCTACGGCGATCCGGCTAACCGACCGGCGGCGCTGCGGGAGCTGACGGCCCGCGCCGAGCAGCTGATGCGCTCCGCGGAACCGGGCAGCGACCTGCAGCTCGTCTTCGCCACCGCGTTCGCCCAGACCGAGCAGCCGGAGCAGATCGCCCGGGTGAAGGCGATCTTCGAGGGCGCCGACGTGGTGGACGGGCTCGCCCTGGACACCGAGCTGCGCTGGACCCTGCTGATCCAGCTGGTGGCACGCGGCGTCTACGGCGACGCCGAGATCGACGCGGAGCTGGCCCGGGACAACACGGCGACCGGCGAGAAGCGGGCCGCCACGGCACGCAGCGCCCGTCCGACGGCCGAGGCGAAGGCCGCCGCCTGGGCGGCGGTGATGGAGTCGGACACGCTGTCGAACCATCTGGCGGTCGCCACGATGAACGGCTTCTGGATCAGCGACCAGCTGGAGCTGACCCGGCCGTATGTCGACCGGTTCTTCAACGAGATCGGCGGCATCTGGCAGACCCGGACGTTCGACAGCGCCCAGACCATCACCCAGATGCTCTTCCCCTCCGGCGTCATCGAGGAGGAGACGGTGCGGCGGGTGGACGCCTACCTGGCCGAGCAGGAGCCGGTGCCGGCGTTGCGGCGGGCACTGATGGAAGGCCGGGACGGTCTGGTGCGTGCGCTCGCCGCACGCGCGAAGGACGCCGCCGCGGGTTGAGCGGTCCGTCGGTCCGTCGGCGAAGGGCCGGTCCTGAGAGGGGCCGGCCCTGAGTGAGGGGACCGTCCGGAGAAATCGGGTCCGCCGCGCCGGGCAGGACAGCCGGCGCGGCGGGCGGCTCAGCGACGAGCAGCGGCGTGGCCGGCGGGAACGCGGACAGCGGCGGGCGCCCCGGCGGCGTCGGCTAGCTGGCGCAGACCCGTGACCACACCGCCGACGAGATCGCCCAGCGCGAAGCTGGACGTCATCGCCAGGGTGGCGAGGCCGGCCGCGGCGTCACTGACGCGCTTCCTCGCGGCCGGCGTCGTCACGATCTGGACGAACCGCTGCCCAGGCGAGACGGCGATCAGGACCGCCTCGTCGTGGTGCCCATCAGCGAGGCCCCCCAGCAGACGCTCGGCGGCGAGCTTCGGGTCGTCGCCCAGACCGCCGATGCGGACGGCGAACCGGATGCCGGACTGGCTCTGCGCCGCCTGGCGGGCGCGTTCGAGCCGGTCAGCCTGCTCGGGGGTGAAGGCCTCACCAGGTGCCACTGGCACCACCCGTGCCCGGCGTCGTCGCCGAGCGCTTGTCGTCGAGGTCTTCCGACTTCTCACCGATCCAGGTCGTGTCGTGCTCCCATGGCTGACCCGGACGGTAGCGCGACGGCCGGCTCAGACGGCTCGTCAGCGCGGTGAGGATGAACGCCAGCAGGAAGCCGCCGACGACCGTGCCACCGTAGATCGTCCACGCGTGGACGGCCGACAGCGGGTCGGGGTCGTAAGTGGTCCCCACATCCTGCGCGGACGCGGACACCGCCAGGAACGGCACGGTGAACAGGGACAACGCGGCAACGGTCAGAGCGCGGCGCGCGGCGACCCGTCGGCCCGACCGGGAGGTCGAGGACAGGTCGCTGGCCGCGACGGACCGCCGAGACGTACGGCGCGGACGACGTGGAATCACGACCGGAAGGGTACCGGGAACAGGTGTCACCGTCCGACCTCAGGGGTGCGAGCTAGCTCGCCGAGGTCGCCGACCGGCCCGACCTCGGCGCCGCGAGGTGGGACACAGCGGTTCAGGGGCGCCGGGGGGTGCCGGTGCCCGCCCGATCGACGGTGCGTGCGCCGCGGTCGGCCGTACGCGCACCGAGGGCCTCGGCGAGGCGCCGGGGCCGCGGGTCGGTGAGCAACCGCTCGACGGTGACCGGCCTGCCGTCGCCGTCGAGCACCGGCAGCCGCCAGTTCGGATAGCTGTCGACCGTACCGGGCAGATTCGGCTGGCGAAGGTCACCGAACGCGTCACCGGGAGCGATCAGGACGACCCGGGCCCGCGACCGGCCGAGCACCGCGTGCATCCCGAGCACCACCTCCTCGTCGGCCGGTCCCTTCTCCGCCAGGCCCTCGTCGGGCAGCAGGTTCTCGGCGGCGAGCAGCCGCAACAGGTCGGCGCGCTCGGCGAGCCAGGCCGCGCGCTCGGCGTCCCCCGAACGGGCGAGCACCCCGAGCCGCTCACGCACCCGCACATGCTCGCCGTCGAGAAACCCGGCGGCGGTCGGCAGGTCGTGCGTGGTGACGCTGGCCATGGAACTCACCCGGTACTCATCCGGCCGGCGCGGCGACCCGTCCGCGGCGCGCTCGAACCAGAGCACCGAGGAGCCGAAGATCCCTGCCTCGTCGAGGGCCGTGGCGACCGACGGCTCGACGGTCCCGAGATCCTCCCCGACGACCAGGGAGCCGGCCCGGGCCGCTTCCAGCGCGAGCAGCCCCAGCAGCGCCGACGCGTCATACCGGACGAAGGTCCCCCCGGCAGCGCCGGCTCCGACCGGCACCCACCACAGGCGGAACAGCCCGAGGATATGATCCACCCGGATGCCACCGCCCCGGGCGAGCACCGCGCGGACCATCGCCCGGAACGGGGCGTAGCCCGCCTCTGCCAGCGCCGCCGGCCGCCACGGCGGAAGGCCCCAGTCCTGGCCCTGCTGGTTGAAACCGTCCGGCGGGGCTCCCACGGAGGCACCGGCGGCGAGCACCGCACGCATCGCCCACGCGTCCGCGCCACCCGGATCGACGCCGACGGCCAGGTCGTGGACGATGCCGACCCGCATCCCCGCCGCCCGGGCGGCCTCCTGCGCCGCCGCGAGCTGCTCGTCGCATCGCCGCTGCAGCCAGGTGTGGAAGGCGACGCGGTGCGCGAGCTCGGCGCGCGCGGCGGCGACCGCGGGAGCTGCGGGGTCACGCAGGTCCTCCGGCCAGACCCGCCAGTCCCGGCCGTGTCGCTCCGCGAGCGCCGACCAGAGCGCGAAGTCGGCCAGCGCCGAACGCTCGCCGTCCGGGTCACTCGAGGCGTGCCCGCCGCCGGCTGTGCCGTTCGGCGCCGGCACGCCCGGCACGCCCGGGGCGGCCGGGGCGGCCGGGGCCTGGCTCGCGAACAGAAGTTCCAGCGCGGCCAGCTTCGCCCGCCACACGACGTCCCGATCGATCAGGCCGGCCTGGAGCCCGTCGGCGCGGGCCTGGCCCGCCAACCGGTCGACGTCCGCCCGGACCGCGCCGTCCGCCTGCAGGTACTCGGGCGTGATCTCGGGCCGCAGGTACAGCGGCGAGACGAAGCGACGGCTCGACGGCGAGTAGGGCGACGGCTCGACCGGGAACGTCGGTGCCGCCGCGTGCAGGGGGTTCACCAGCAGGACATCGGCACCGTTGTGGCCGGACCAGGCGGCGATGGTGGCGAGGTCGGCGAAGTCACCGATCGCCCAGGATCCGGCGGAGGCGAGCGCGTACAGCTGGATCATCCAGCCCCAGGCACGCCCGCTGGCGCCCCCGTCCGGAGCACGCCCGCCCGGACCGTTCACGGCGGGCAGTCCGTCGGCGTCGCCGAGGACGTCGGGCACCCGGTCCGGCACCACGATCAGCGGGCACTGTGCCGTGTCCGCGCCGAGCCGCAGCACCAGCTGATGATCGCCCAGCGGCAGGCCGGCCGGGAGATCCACCAGGCCGGCCTGGACCCGGTTGCCGTCCACCTCCCGCGCGCCGTCGGTCAGCCGGACCGCTGCCGCGACCTCACCGCCGTCCGCCAACGCGACGAACGCGGTGGCGGCGGGGACGGGTGTGGGGCTGGGGCTGGGGGTGCCAGCGACTGTCCCGGTGGTCTGCGGGCCTGCGGGCAGGTGCACCGCGACCGGCTCCGGAGCCGAGGAGCGAGCGACTGCCACGGGTGGCAGCGGTCGCCGCCAGCGGGCCGCGTGGGCGTCGTCCAGGGCCCGGGCCGGATCACTGGTGTCGACCCCGAGCAGGTTCAGCACCGCCTGGACCGCCGACGGCGCGACCGTGACCGGCGCGCCGTCCTGCCCGTCGTACGACGTCGCGACACCGAACTCGGCGGCGAGCTTCGCGAGGTCACCGAACTCGGACCAGACCGCCGCGGCCTGGGCATCCGCGGCTGCGGGTGCCTGGTCCGGTTCGTTCCGGGCCACGGAGGGGTCGCGCCGTCGGGAGCCTTCGTCTGCGGACGTCACCTGCCAGATATTGCCCGTTGATCGGGCTGCGCCCACGCACCCGGGGACCGCTCGCCTTCCGGACCGGGTGTGGTAGATGGATCACCACCGCCAGGCGACGGCGCGGCGCCCGGCGCAGGGGGCGATTGCGGCGCCGGATGCGTTGGAGGCGCCGGATGCGTTGGAGGCGCCGGATGCGTTGGAGGCGCCGGATGCGTTGGAGGCGCCGGCGGGCGAGTGGGCGGCGCGGCCGGTCGTTGCCAGGGTGACTCCGGGCCGACTGCATCACCTGGATTAACTGGGCTACCCGGGCCAGAGCCACCAGGCCTCCCCGACCCGCCAGAACCACCGCCCCGACCGTTTCCCGGGCCACCAGGCGCGGCTGGTGGGATCGGGTGAGCGAGACCCACGGGCATCGCGCTCCCAGGCGGGCTGGCGGGCCCAGGCGGCGCGACAGGACCGGGCGGCACTGTCGGGCCCTCCCATGGAAGCCCGGCCGACCAGCCGGGTGCCGCGAGCGGCAGCGTCATACGCATCAGCGCCCCGCCGGACGGCGCGGCCTCCGCGCGGACGGTCCCGCCGTGCATGGCGACCGCGTCCGCCACGATCGCGAGCCCGAGGCCGGAGCCCGGCCGGCCCCGAGCCGACATCGCCCGGTAGAAGCGCTCGAACACCTTCTCCCGGTCGGACGGCGCGATGCCCGGCCCCTCGTCGGAGACCGTCACCTCCCCGCGGCGGCTGGCCACCCAGACGGTGGAGGACGCCGGGCTGAACTTCACGGCGTTGTCCAGCAGGTTGGTCACCGCCCGTTCCAGCAGGCCGGGGCGCCCGGCCACGATCGAGGGCTCCGTGACCACCTCGATGTGGATGTTCCTGGACTTCGCCCGCCGCCGTGCCCGCTCGACGGCGGAACGCACAATGCTGGCGAGGTCGAGCTGTTCCACCTCCTCGGTGGGCGCCTCGTCCCGGGCGAGCTCGATGACCTCGTTGACCAGATCGGTCAGTTCCCGCATCTGCGCGTCGACGTCGCGCAGCAGCGCTGCCCGGTCCTCCGCCGGCAGGGCCCGGTTCGGCGTGGACTCCGCCCGCAGCAGCAGCTCGATGTTGGTACGCAGGCTGGTCAACGGCGTGCGTAGCTCGTGGGCGGCGTCGTCGACGAGCTGGCGTTGCCGCAGCCTGGAGGCTTCCAGTGCCCGCAGCATGCTGTTGAGACTGGTCGCGAGGCGCGCGATCTCGTCGCTGCCGGTCACGGGTATGAGCGCCGACAGGTCCTGGGTCCGCGCCACCTCCTCCGCGGCGGCCGCGGCGGCGTCGACCGGTTTCAGGGACGCCCGCGCGACGAGCCGGCCGGCGATCACCGAGCCGACTACGCCGACCAGGCCGACGACGAACAGCACGACGCCGAGGTCGCGCAGGGTCCGGTCGACGTCCGAGGTGGGGCGGGCGAACTGGAGAGCGCCGGTGGCGTTCAGCGGCGGCGGGTAGCGCAGCGGGACTGTCACCACCCGGTAGCGCGCGCCGTCGACCGTCACGGTGTGCAGGTTCTTGCGCCGCAGCCCCTGGGCGACCTGAACGTCCTGCGCGTCCACGGGGATCGCGAAACTCTTCAGCGAGGGGAACTCGCTTTCCAGCGGCACGCCGTCGGAGTCGAGGAACTGGATCTCCATACCGAAGTTCAGCGCGCCGACGTTGATCTTGGTCGCCTGCAGGTTCGCGCTGGCCTGCACGTTCGCGGCGGAGGCTCTGGCCTGTTCCAGCAGCTGGTCGTCGATCGCCTGGTTGAGCACGATTCTGGTCACGCCGAGCGCGACGCCGGCGACCACGGCGACCGCCGCCGCGACGGCGACGCCCGCGAGCAGTGACATCCGGGCCCGCAACGTCAGCCGCGACAGCAGCCCCGACCAGCCGGGCGGCCGGTGCTCGGGCTCACGAGATGCCGCGGACCCGATCCGCCGCCCTTCCGCCTCCAGGTTCATCGAATGCTCACGCCCGGTCGGCGGCGGGCAGCTCACGCAGGACGTAGCCGACACCGCGCACGGTGTGCAGTAGCCGGGGCTCGCCGTCTGCCTCCAGCTTGCGGCGGAGGTAGCTCACGAACACCTCCAGCGAGTTGGAGGAGGGGCCGAAGTCATAGCCCCACACCTTCTCCATGATCGTCGAGCGGGAGAGCACCTGGCGCGGATGGCTCAGGAACAGCTCCAGCAGCTCGAACTCGGTCTTGGTCAGGGTGAGCTCGCGCGGGCCGCGCAGGACCTGGCGGCTCACCGGGTCCAGCCGGACGTCCGAGTACAGCAACGCCGAGGCCCCGTCCCGATCGGCTGCCTGGCCCTGGCCGGCCGCGCCGCGCGTGGTCAGCGTGGCGCGGCGGATCAGGGCGCGGAGCCGGGCGAACAGTTCCTCCAACGCGAACGGCTTCACCAGGTAGTCGTCGGCGCCGACGTCGAGGCCGCTGACCCGGTCGGCGAGGGCGTCGCGCGCGGTCAGCATGAGGACCGGCACGTCGTTGCCCCGCCCTCGCAGCCGCCGGCAGGTCTCCAGCCCGTCCATCCGGGGCATCATCACGTCGAGGACGACGATGTCCAGCTGTTCGCGCCCCACCAGGTCGAGAGCGTCCACGCCGTCCGCGGCGGTACGCACCTCGTACCCCTCGAAGCGCAGCGACCGCTCCAGTGACTCACGGACAGCGTCATCGTCGTCCACAACCAGTACGCGCACGCCCCCAGTGTGCCTGCCACCGCGGACAGTTCCGGGCTTTGGACGCGCCTCTC
Source organism: Parafrankia sp. EUN1f (assembly GCF_000177675.1). Lineage (GTDB taxonomy): Bacteria > Actinomycetota > Actinomycetes > Frankiales > Frankiaceae > Parafrankia. The sequence goes on along the minus strand of NZ_ADGX01000053.1, from coordinate 42,250 downwards.
AGCAAGACCTTCCGGGATCCTCAGCCCAGCTTCAGACAACGAGGCCGACGCGGCGCGAACGGGGTCAGCGCGGACCTCCCGCGCCGGCTCCGGGACCCGGGCCAGCCCCCGCACCGGCTCCAGCGCCAGCGCCCGCACCGGCTCCAGCGCCAGCACCGGCACCGGCACCGGCACCGGCCTGGCCGCCGCCGGATGTCGACGAGGACGGCAGCGGCGGATCGATCCGCGGCGCGGGCAGATCGCCACCACCGCGGCCGGAGGAGTCGGTGGAGCCGTCGTTCGAGCTCGTCTCGTCCTCCTCCGCGGCCGCCTCCTCCTCGTCATCGTCGACGACCACGACCTCACTGCGCTGTACCGTGCCCAGCGCGATGCCCGCGGCACTGAGCACGGCCCGGACCCGTTCACGAAGCTCGCGGGCCACATCCCACTGCTTGAGGGGCTGGGTCTTGATCGCGATCCGCAGGGTGTAGCCGTCGGCGGTCATGGTCTCCATGCCCCAGACCTCGGGCTCGTCGAGGATCAGCGCCGACCACTCGTCGTCCTGCCACAGCTCGTCCGCCGCCCGGCGCAGGAGGCGCTTGGCCTCGGTAACCTCGGTGTCGTAGTCGAGCGGAACGTCGAGAACCGTGCGGGCCCACTGCTGGCTCTTGTTCCCGACCCGGGTTATCTCGCCGTTACGGACATACCAGACCGTGCCCTCGACGTCCCGCAAACGCGTCATCCGCAGGCTCACCGCCTCGACGGTGCCCGAAATCGGGCCGACGTCGATCACGTCGCCGACGCCGTACTGGTCCTCCAGAAGCATGAACATGCCCGACAGGAAGTCGCGCACGAGGTTCTGCGCGCCGAAACCGACCGCGATCCCGAGCACACCGGCGCTGGCGACGATCGGCGCGAGATTGATCCCCAGCTCGCCGAGGATCGTCAGGAAAGCCAGCCCGAAGATAAAGATTGACGTCACGCTACGCAGCAGGGAACCGACGGTCGCGGCACGCTGGCGGCGGCGTTCGATCAGCACCGTCGGATCGCCGAATGCACCCAGCAGGGTGTTGGAGCGCAGCCCTCGCAACGGACCCGAACTGCGGCCGGACGCAGCTCGCCCGGTGGCCCGCCGGATGAATCTGTGCAGGAGCGATCGCACCATCAGCGCGATCATCAGAATGAGCAAAATCTTGATCGGAGTACCGAGAAACACCTCGGCACCAGACGCAAGATAGTCACTGTGAGTGACGTTGTAGACGGTCCGGCAGGTGATGCTGGCGTCGGTGCCGCAGGCCTCTCGCAACGCCTTGCCCACCCCCTCGATCGAGACGATCGGATCGTCCGTCGCGCCGGGTGACACCGAGGGAATCGGGGTCGGCGAGGCGGACCCGGCCGCCGTGGTGGGCGCGGGGGTCGGGGACAGGAACGCACCGAGCATCGGGATGACCGACTTGGCCGTCACGGGCGGACCCGGCCCCGCGACGACGCATGGCACCCGGGCCCACGGCGGCTTGACGCGAAGCACGCCGAACCGGAAACGCTAGATGGGCACACCGTTGGCCATCCTCCGTAGCTGGTTCTGTCGGTCAGATCTGGCGCATCGGCGCCGGCTCGGGACCCGCCCGGCGCCACCCACGACCTGGAGGGTCGGCGGAGGCCAGCGGACGGCCAGCCGTGGACGAACGCCCACGCTCCCGCGCTCGGCCACCGATGTCGACCTTGACAGTGTCGCCCATCGGCGACCTTCGACGGCCGGACACCCCCACCTCGACCACGAACAGACACAACGCTACCCGTGACCACGCAACGTAATTACGCGGTCACGACACATGACCTGATGGGCTTGTTATTGGTCACAAACCGGGCCGGATATGCACATCAGCGCTTAGGCCGGGCCGATGACCATGCAAACAGGCTCGCGTTCCGACGCAGAAGAAGGTTGACTGTCCATTGTCACCGGAGACGCTGGGTAGGACGGTCCGCGAGGGCCCTCGGGTGGGCAGGAGGTCGGCGCGTGGCAGAGGCGCTGGTTCTCAATGCCACGTACGAGCCTCTGTGCGTGGTGTCACAAAGAAGAGCACTGGTGCTGGTCCTGACCGACAAGGCCGTCATGGTCGAATCCGCCGGTCAGGTACTTCGTTCGACGACGAGCTCGGTCGAGGTGCCGATCGTGGTGCGGTTAGCGCGGTTCGTGCGCGTGCCATACCGTTCCCAGGTTCCGCTAACCCGCAAGGGCGTCCTGGCACGTGACCATCATCGGTGTGTGTATTGCAACGCCCCGGCAACGTCGCTGGACCACGTCATCCCCCGCTCTCGCGGCGGGCCGCACGTATGGGAGAACGTCGTGGCGGCCTGCGGCCGCTGCAACCATGTCAAAGCCGACCGAGCGGTTGCCGATCTCGGTTGGCGGCTTCGCACGGCACCTCGAGCGCCGAGCGGAGCCGCCTGGCGCATTCTGGGGTCCCGGCGGATGGATCCACGGTGGTCGCGCTACCTGAGCACCGTGTCCGACGTCCCGACGGACATCTCGGGGGCGGCCGCCAGCGCCTGATCGTGCTACACCGAGCCCGCGCTCGGGTGCCTGACACGCCGCCCGCACGGTCCCGCGCCATCGGCCCGGTGCCCGCGGGCTGACAGGCGCCCGGCGCGCGGCCGCGTCGGGCGGCACGCGTTCGCCTGGTGGTACGCGTACCTCCCCACGCGTCCGCCGGCAGGTTCCTGCCGGCGTGCGTCCATACTCGCCGGGGCGTGGTAGCGCGCCGCGGCACCGGGGCAGGTACACCGCGTGCGCGTACTCGTCACCGGCGCGACCGGCTACATCGGCGGCCGGCTGGCCCCCCGCCTGCTGGCGGGCGGTCACCACGTCCGCTGCCTGACCCGCGATCCGGCCCGGCTCGCGGACGTCCCCTGGGCACACCACCGCAACGCGGAGATCATCCGCGCGGACGCGCTGGATCCGGCCTCGCTTCGCCCGGCCCTGGCGGGCGTCGACGCCGCCTACTACCTGATCCACTCCATCGACAGCGGGGGTGACTTCTCCGCCGTCGACCGCGCGGCCGCCCACGCCTTCGCCGACGCCGCGCGGGCCGCCGGCGTGCACCGGCTGATCTACCTGGGCGGTCTGAGCCCCGCGACCCCGGCGGGGGCGGCGGAGGCGGGCAGCGGGGCGACGGCCAGCCAGCCAGTCGACGGGCCGAGCCGCGGAATCTCGGAGCATCTGGCGTCGCGCCAGGAGGTGGCCCGCATCCTGCTCGGCTCCGGCGTTCCGACCGTCGTCCTGCGGGCCGCGGTCATCATCGGCAGCGGCAGTGCGTCGTTCGAGATGCTGCGCCATCTCACCGAGCGACTGCCGATCATGGTGACCCCGCGCTGGGTGCGGACCCGCATCCAGCCCATCGCCGTCCGGGACGTCCTCTATTACCTGATCGGATGCCTGGACCTCCCGGCCACGGTCAACCGCTCGTTCGACATCGGCGGCCCGGACATCCTGACCTATGCGGGCATGATGCGGCGCTTCGCCGCCGTCGAGGGGCTGCGTGAACGAATCATCATCCAGGTTCCCGTGCTGTCACCCGGCCTGTCCTCACTCTGGGTGGGCCTGGTCACGCCGGTGCCCCGGGCGATCGCGCGCCCGCTGGTCCGCTCGCTGCGCACGGAGGTCGTCGCGAGTGAGCACGACATCGCCGACTGGGTGCCCGATCCACCCGACGGACTCGTCCCGTTCGACACCGCCGTGGCCTACGCGCTCGCGAAGGTGCGCGACCGGGCGGTCGAGACACGCTGGTCCACCGCCCGCTGGCCGGGCGCCCCGATCAGCACCCCCTTCCCGCAGGCCATAGCCGCGCTCGTCGGCGTCCCGGGGCCGCCCGGCGAGCCCGCCGTCACCGATCCGACCTGGGCCGGTGGCTCGCTCTACACCGACGAACGCACGCGCCCGGTCGCGGCATCGGCGGACCGCCTGTGGGCCGTCATCGAGGGCATCGGCGGCGAGAACGGCTGGTACAGCTGGCCGCTGGCCTGGTCCGCGCGGGGATGGGTGGACATCCTGGTCGGCGGGGTCGGGCACCGGCGCGGACGGCGAGATCCACGGCAGCTCAGAACCGGCGAGGCGATCGACTTGTGGCGGGTCGAGGAGATGGTTCCGGGCCGGCTGCTGCGGCTGCGCGCGGAGATGAAGCTGCCCGGTCAGGCCTGGCTCGAGCTTCGGGTCGAACCAGCCGACGGCGCGGACAGTGGCGGCGGCGGGGGTGGCGGCGGCACGGAACGCGGCGCTGGGGACGGTCAGCGTGGCGTCGTCTACCGGCAGCGGGCGTTGTTCCTGCCCCATGGGCTGCCCGGGCATCTCTACTGGAAGGCGGTCAGCCCCTTCCATGCCGTGGTCTTCGGTGGCATGTTGCGGACAATCGTGCACCGAGCCGAGGCCGACCAGGACGTCCCACTCCCGCAGCACGCGGCCGAGCACCATCGAGCGGTCCGGTAGGAGCTGCCGGCGCGCCGGTAGGCGCAGTCGGCACGGCAGCAGGCACGGTCAGCACGGTCGGCAGGGGAACCACGGTCGGCACGGCAGGCGCCGTGGGGCGGGCCGTCAGGCCTCGTCCGGGATCTCCATCTCGAACCAGACCCGCTTTCCGTCCGGTGTCGTCTCGACGCCCCAGGCCTGGGCGAGTGCCTCGACGAGCAGCAGGCCCCAGCCGTGCTCGGCGTCGATCTGGTCGGTCGACTCGTCACCGGGCCTCGGCAGCGCCGATCCCTCCCTGTCCTCGACGCTGATCCGCAGCCGCCCGGGTTCCAGGGTCGCCCGCAGCACAAGGTCACTGCGCGCATGCAGGACCGCGTTCGTGACGACCTCGCTGACCAGCAGGATCGCATCATCGAGGGAGCTGATCCCGGCGTCGTGCAGGGCCGCGCGCACGGAGGTCCGTGCCTGGCCCGCGGAGGCCGCCACCGCGGGCAGCGCGAGCTGGATCAGGGGTGGGCGCACCGACCTGGTCACCAGCACCAGCAGCGCGATGTCGTCATCCGTGCGGGCCGGCAGCTCCGCGGCGAGCAGGCAGCGCTCGAGCACCGTCCGCGCGGTCTCCTCAATGGGGCCGGGACCGTCCCACGTCACGGCGTCGGGGCCGGACCAGCTCCGGGCCGCGAAGGAGCCCGCACGGCGGCGGTCACCGGCGTTGCGTGACCTGCGGTAGCCACCGCGGCGGTCCCGGCCGGACCGGCGCTCGCGGATCCGCCGCTCAGGCAGCACAGCGGACGCAGATGCCGTGGCCGCCGGGCCACCGACCGCGGTGCCGTTGGCATCAGCACCGCTGGCTGCGACAACGCTTCCACCGGTACCGCCGGCACCGGTACCGCCGGCCACAGCGCCAGCGGCCACCGAGTCGCCGGCCACCGAATCGGCTGGCAGGACGTCCGCCTCGGTCCCGTTGTCGGCGGCCCCGTTGGACGAGGCCCCGTTGGACGAGGCCCCGTTGGACGAGGCCCCGTTGGACGAGGCCCCGTTGGACGAGGCAAGGTCGCGTGCGGCCCGTGGACGGGTGACCTGGTCGGCCAGGCCGGACCGCAGGTGTTCCAGGCCGTCGGCGAGTGAGCGCCGACGTGACTCGACGAGCCCGTCGGTGAACAGCACCAGGGCGGAGCCCGGGGGCAGCGTGATGGTCGTCTCGGAGAACGAGTCCGCCTCCCCCGTCCCGAGTGGCAGACCGGGTTCGAGGACGAGATAGTCCGGCTGCTCGTCGGGCAGCAGCAGCAACGGCGGCGGGTGGCCGGCGCTGGCGATCGTTGCACGGCCGGAGTACGGGTCGTACACGGCGTACATCGACGTGGCGAGCTGCAGCCCGGGCAGCGAGTCGACGACCCGGTCCAGACGCGCGAGCAGTTCGGCGGGGCCCCAGTCCTCCAGCGCGTAGGCCCGGAGCGCGGCCCGGAGCTGGCCCATCACCGCCGCCGCGTGCAGCCCGCGCCCCATCACGTCACCGATGGCGATGCCGGCGCGGCCACCGGGCAGCGGAATGACGTCGTAGAGATCGCCGCCGACCTCGGTCCCGGCAGTGCCTGGCCGGTACTCCATCGCGATCTCCATCCCGTCCAGGGCCGGCGGGTGGGCGGGGAGCAGGGAGCGCTGCAGGGTCAGCGCGGACTCCTCCACGTCACGGAAGAGCTGCGCGTTGTCGAGCGCCGCACCGCCGCGCCGCGCGAGCTCCTCGACGAGATGGATGTCGAGTGCCGAGAACGGCTCCATGCCCGCCCGGTCGACCGTGAGAGCGCCGAGCACCCGCCCGCGCGAGTGGATCGGCACGGTGATGGTGGGCCCGGACGGGAACTCCCAGAACCTGTCGTACGCCTCGCGGGCGAACAGCTTTCCGACGATCTTCTCGGTGTATTTCGGGACGTAGTACGACTGACCGGTCCGGACGACGGAACCCGGCGGGATCTCCTGGTCGACGGTGGCCGGGCGGATCTGGTACGCGGCCCGGACGAAGCCCGCGGCCTTCGGGTCCAGGAAGGACGACGCGGCGATCGGGACGGAGTTGCCCTCCCCCCGCAGCCAGACGATCGCCGCGCTCCCCAGCCGGGGCACCGCCAGCGCCGCCGTCATTTCGACGATCCGCTGCGGGTCGAGGGAGGTGCCCAGGACCATGCTCGCGTCGGCAAGGAAGGAGCACTGCGGCAGCGCCGCCTCCTCCGCGGACCGCGAACGGCGCCGCCACGCGCCGGACAGCTCCCGGACCACCGCGCGCCCGACCGAGGCTGTCGTTGCCGCCCAGCCACCATTGGCCGGATCGGAGCCGGCCCGATCGGAGCCGGGCCGATCGGCACAGGCGGGGTCCACGCAGGCCCGATCCATGCCAGCCGCGGCCATATCGGGCACGGCAGTGCCGGGACGTTTCGCCACCAGGCCACCTCCACCCCATGGAAGCAATCCATAACGGACTGTGACGTCATCCACTCGCGGAAGTGTAGGCCGGTAGTCGGATATCGCGCCCGACGAGCGGCTCGGCCACCACTTTCCGTAACCATGCCCCCCGTTTACTTCGCACCCGCGAAGAAGGTTTGATGCGGTCATGGATCCCGTTGTCACGGACCGTGCGGACGCTCCGACACCAACCGACGGCACCCCGACGAAGCCGACCGGCGGTGGCGGGCCGGGCTCCGGGCCGGCAACGGCTCCCTGGTGGCGCGACGCCGTGATGTACGAGGTCTACATCCGCAGCTTCGCCGACACCGACGGCGACGGAGTCGGCGATCTCGAAGGCATCCGGGGCCGGTTGCCGGACCTCGCGGACCTGGGCGTCGACGGGATCTGGATCAGCCCGTTCTACCGCTCCCCCATGGCCGACCACGGGTACGACGTCGCGGACCACACCGACGTCGACCCCCTGTTCGGCACGCTCGACGACCTCGACGCGCTGCTGCGTGACGCGCACACCTGCGGGTTGAAGGTCATCGTCGACGTGGTCCCCAACCACTCCAGCGAGCAGCATCCGGCGTTCCAGGCCGCGCTCGCCGCCGGGCCCGGCTCACCCGAGCGGGAGCTGTACCTGTTCCGGGACGGACGCGGGCCCGACGGCGCGCTGCCGCCGAACAACTGGATCTCGGTCTTCGGCGGCCCGGCCTGGAGCCGCGTTCCGGACGGCCAGTGGTACCTGCACCTGTTCGCCCGGGAGCAGCCCGACTGGAACTGGCGGCATCCGCAGGTGCGCGCGGAGCACCGGGAGATCCTCCGCTTCTGGCTCGACCGCGGCGTCGACGGCTTCCGTATCGACGTCTCGCACGGCCTGGTCAAGGACGACGCGCTGCGCGACCACCCCACCCTCGCTGCTCACCCCACCGCCGGCCACGCCGACGGCCACGCCGACGGCCACGCCGGCGACCACGAAGGCCACGGAGAAGGCGACGGAGGAGCCGACGGAGGAGCCGACGGAGGAGCCGACGGCGAGGCCACCGGAGCGGCTGGTGCGGCTGGTGCGGTCCCCACCCCGGAGACGGGTTTCCGGGAGCTGTTCGAGCCCTACTCCTGGGATCAGGACGGCGTCCACGAGATCTACCGCGAATGGCGGGCGATCCTGGACGACTACGACCGTCGCGACGGGCGGGACAGGGTTCTCGTCGGCGAGACCTGGGTCGCCGACCCCGAACGGCTCGCCCGGTACGTCCGCCCGGACGAGCTGCACCTGACCTTCACGTTCTCGCTGCTGTACGCGCCGTTCTCGGCACCGGCGTGGCGCAGCGCCATCGACGCCGCCCGGGCCGCCACGTCCGCGGTCGGCGCGGTGCCCACCTGGGTGCTGGCGAACCACGACGTCGTCCGGCCGGTCAGCCGGTACGGCGGCGGCGCGACTGGCCTGCGCCGGGCCCGGGCGGCCCTTCTGGCCATGCTTGCGCTGCCCGGGACGGCCTATCTCTACCAGGGCGACGAGCTCGGGCTGCCGCAGGTCGACGTACCGCCCGACCGGCGCCGTGACCCGGTGTGGGAACGCTCCGGGCACGCCTCACCGGGGCGGGACGGGACCCGGATTCCGATGCCGTGGTCCGGCCAGTCACCTCCGTACGGCTTCACCGACGACGAGGTCGAGCCGTGGCTCCCGCAGCCACCGGACTGGGGTGCGCTGACCGCCGCCGCCCAGTCCGAGGACCCGCTGTCCACCCGGGTGCTCGTGCACGGCGCGCTGGCGTTGCGCCGGGCCCTGCCGTTCCTCGGCAGCTCGGCTGGCCCGGACGAGGCCCAGCCCGGGTTCCGCTGGCTCGCCGACCTGCCCGTCGACTGCCTCGCCTTCGACCGCACGGCACCACCGGCCCGCACGGCACCACCGGCCCGCACGGCACCATCCGGCGACACAGCACCATCCGACGACATTCCCCCGCCTGCCGCCGGTGCGCCCACGCTCGGTTCCGCGCTGACCTGCGTCATGTCGACCGACGAGGAGGTGCGCCTCGCGCTGGCCGGGCGTCTGGTCCTGGCGAGCAGTCCCGTCAGCTACGACGGCGCGACGCTCGTTCTCCCACCCGCCACCACCGTCTGGGTCGTCCCCCGTTCGGGTTGACTCGGCCGAGAGAGAACAGATCCGTATCTGCGGCACCGATCGACCGGTTCACCTGCAGATGAGGGATGCCTGTCGCCCTTCTATGCCATGAAGGCCAAAACCGGACGGCGCCGCGGCGGAGCCGCCGCCTTCTGGTGGCGCAGAATGGATGGGTGAACCAACCGTCACCCGTACGACCACGAGCAGACTTCTACGAAGCCGTCGGCGGCGAGGCGACGTTCCGGGCGCTGGTGGCACGGTTCTACGAGGGTGTGGCGAGCGACCCTGTCCTGCGCCCGCTCTACCCGGACGAGGAGCTTGCCGAGGCCGAGGAGCGGCTGCGGATGTTCCTCATCCAGTACTGGGGTGGGCCGTCGACGTACAGCGAGCTGCGGGGGCATCCGCGGCTGCGGATGCGGCACGTGCCGTTCGCGATCGGCCCGGCGGAGCGGGATGCCTGGATCCGGCACATGAAGGCGGCCGTCGACAGCCTCGACCTCGCTGCGGACCTGCACAAGGAACTCTGGGACTACCTGCTGATGGCCGCGAACTCCCTGCAGAACCGCCCCGGCTGACCCGCCGCCGGCCTGGCTGCCGACCCGCGGCCAGGCCCCACCGTGCCTGGATGCCGCGCCTGCCTGGATGTCCGTCTGGTCGAGATGTTCGTCTGACCGGGATGCCTGCTGCCGCTGAGGCCGGTTGGCGTGACCGGCCTCAGCAGGCGGAAGGTGCCAGCGGGCGGCGGGCGCCGCCCGCGGCGGTCAGTCTCGGGTGAGCTTGCGGTAGGTGACCCGGTGCGGACGTGCCGCCTCGGGGCCGAGGCGCTCGACCTTGTTGGTCTCGTAGTCGGCGAAGTTGCCTTCGTACCAGAACCAGCGGGCCGGGTCGGTCTCGGTGCCCTCCCAGGCCAGGATGTGCGTCGCGACGCGGTCGAGGAACCACCGGTCGTGGGAGACGACCACCGCGCAGCCCGGGAACTCCAGCAGCGCGTCCTCCAGGGAGCGCAGGGTCTCCACGTCGAGGTCGTTGGTGGGCTCGTCGAGGAGCAGCAGGTTGCCGCCCCGCTTGAGGGTCAGCGCCAGGTTCAGCCGGTTGCGCTCACCACCGGACAGCACGCCGACCGGCTTCTGCTGGTCAGGACCCTTGAAGCCGAAGGACGACACATACGCCCGGCTGGGGATGTCGGTCTTGCCGACGACGATGTGGTCCAGCCCGTCGGAGACGACCTGCCAGACGTTCTTCTTCGGGTCGAGCCCGGCACGGCCCTGGTCGACATAGGCGATGTCGACGGTCTCGCCGACCTGCAGCTCGCCACTGTCCGGCGTCGCCTCACCGGAGATCATGGTGAACAGCGTGGTCTTGCCGACACCGTTCGGGCCGATCACGCCGACGATGCCACCGCGGGGCAGGGTGAACGACAGGTCACCGATGAGGATCCGGTCGCCGAAGCCCTTGGACAGCTTCCTTGCCTCGATCACCAGGCTGCCCAGGCGCGGGCCCGGCGGGATCTGGATCTCCTCGAAGTCGCGCGGACGCGCCTTGTCCGCCTCGGCGGCCATCTCCTCGTAGCGGGACAGCCGCGACTTGCTCTTGGCCATGCGCGCCTTCGGGTTCGAGCGGACCCACTCGAGCTCCTGGGCGAGCATCCGCCGCCGCTTGGCGTCCTTCTGGCCCTCGACCTTGAGACGGGCAGCCTTGTTCTCCAGGTAGGTGGAGTAGTTGCCCTCGTACGGGTGGGCGCGGCCGCGGTCGAGCTCGAGAATCCAGCCGGCGACGTTGTCGAGGAAGTACCGGTCGTGTGTGACCGCCAGCACCGCCCCCGCGTAGCGCGCCAGGTGCTGCTCGAGCCAGGCGACGCTCTCAGCGTCCAGGTGGTTGGTCGGCTCGTCGAGCAGCAGCAGGTCGGGCGCCTCCAGCAGAAGCCGGCACAGCGCGACCCGGCGGCGCTCACCACCGGACAGCGGAGCGACGTCGGCATCACCTGGCGGCAGGCGCAGCGCGTCCATCGCCTGGTCGATCTGGCTGTCGAGCTCCCAGGCGTTCGCCGCCTCGATCTTGTCGATCAGGACGGCCTGCTCGGCCAGGAGTGTGTCGAAGTCCGCGTCGGGCGCGGCCATCTTCTCGTTGATCGCCTCGTAGCTTGCGAGCACCTCGCGGATCTCGCGGACACCGTCCTCGACGTTGCCGCGGACGTCCTTGCTCTCGTCGAGCACGGGCTCCTGGGCCAGCATCCCGACGGTGTAGCCGGGGCTGAGGACCGCGTCGCCGTTGCTCGGATGGTCGAGGCCGGCCATGATCTTCAGCAGCGACGACTTCCCCGCGCCGTTCGGACCGACGACACCGATCTTCGCGCCGGGCAGGAACGCCAGGGTGACGTCGTCGAGGATCACCTTGTCGCCGTGGGCCTTGCGGGCCTTGCGCATCTGGAAGACGTACTGCGCCATGTGCCAACCCTAGGGCATGGTGCCCGGATACCTCACGGCGGTGATCCGAGGGATGACCAGCGGACACATCCACCCGTGTTCACCCCACTCCCAGCCGGGTACTAACCGGAGTCGGACGACCACCATCAGGCACCATCGGACATCAGGCCACCATCGGGCACGGGGGTCGCTGGGAGGCGGCATGCGCGCGGATGACCAGCGGGTCGGGCTCGCGGCGGAGGCGTTCAGCTTCGGCTATCCGATGGTCTGCGCGGTTCGGCAGATCATCCGGGCCGCGGATGAGGGCATCGGGCCGATCAGACCGGTCGGTTTCAACGCGTTCGCCCACGAGACCGACCCGCCGGGGCCGCTCTCGCCGTTTCTGAACGTGAACCCCGACGTCCTGTTCTCGATGGCCCAGGTGGATCTCGGCCCGGGCCCGGTGGTGCTGCGGGTCCCGCCGGCGCCGGACCGATATCACGTCCTCGCGTTCTACGACCCCTGGCTGAACGTGTTCGCCTATCTGGGCACCCGCACCGGCACCAACACCGGGGACGGCGACGGGCGGGGCCACGAGGTCCTGCTGGTCCCACCAGGCGGCGACGCCGATTTGGATGCTGCGGGTACGGGCTCGGGCAGCCGGCTTGTGATCGAAGCTCCCGCGCGGGTGTTCAGCATCGTCGCCAGGTTCGCCTTCCGGGGCCCGCGGGACCTGCCCGCTGTCCGCGCGCTTCAGGACCAGCTCACCCTGAGCCCGCTCGACCCGGGCGCACGCCGACCGGAGGGGCCACCGGATCGGTCCAAGCAGGTCTGCGACGACCTGCGGTTCTGGGAGGAGCTGCGCACCTGGATGCGCGCCTTCCCACTGCCGCCGATGGAACGCGAATACGCCCGCAGGTTCGAGGCGCTGGGCCTGCTCGCCGACCCGTCCCCCTACATAGATCCCGATCCGACGCTCGCCTGGTCGCTGCGCACCGGTCTGCGCACCGGTCGGGACGAGCTGGAGCGACTGGCGGACGCCGGCCGGCGGACCAACCTGGGATGGTCCAGCACCCTGCACGAGGCCGACTACAACCTCGACCGGTTCGGCCCCGGCGTCCTCGACGACCGCGCCTGGGAGATTCCGGACCGGGCGCAGGCCCGCATCGCCCGGGCGCTGGCCGCCCGGCGCCCGCTGGGCATCGTCCACGCCTACGAGGAGACCGCCGCGCACTGTGCGGTGGACCTGGAAGGCCACCACCTCACCGGCGCGCACGACTACCGGCTACGCCTGCGGCCGCCGCCCGTGGACTCCTTCTGGACCCTCACCATGTACGACGAGCCCGACGGCTACCTCGTCGACAACCCGCTGGACCGCTACTCGATCAGCAGTCTGGACGATCTCGTCCACGAGCCGGACGGGTCCATTCCCGTGGTGATCCAGAGCGAGCCCCCCGGCCGGAAGCACTGTCACGGTCGTCCTCCGGGCCGTCGGGACCACCAGGACCTTCGGCCTCGGCGCTGAGACCGGCATCGACGCCCCGATCGACGTCCGCGGCGGCTGCGGGGACGGCGAACTGGCTGCCGGCGGCCAGCGGCGACTTCCGCCTCGTCCTGCGCATGTACTGCCCGGGCGAGGAGGTCCTGCGCGGCGCCTACTCACCACCGGCGATCCACCGGCTCGACTGACCACGCCACCCTGCCGGGGGCACCACACACGGCTGCCGGGCGGTGCGGCGCCCCGAGGATGGTGCGTCGCTCTGGGGAGCTGGGGAGCATGCGTTGCCCCCGGGGGGTGCGTCCCGACCGGTCAGGGCAGCGTTATGCGTACCGGCAGCGTGCTACCGGTTCCGACCTCGTCGATCTGGGCGCTAGGCGCGAGCACGGCGATGTCCGCGCCCTGCTCGACCAGGACGGGGAGCACCTGGCGGTCGACGGTCCGCGCTCGGCCTCCCGACGCCGGTGTCGCCAGCAGGGACACGGTGATGGACGCCCCGGCGCCGGGCACCGTGCTGATCCGCGGTCTGCCGAGGGGGCTGCCGGCCTCGCGCCCGGTGGGGGATCCGCGGGTGCGCGCACCGTCGTAGCTGACCGCGTCGGTGACGTCGTCGGCGTCGAGCCCGTCCGCGTCGACGGTGAGCCGCGCGGCGGACTGCCCGGTGACGGGCACCGGGTAGGACAGCCTGGTTCCGCCGGCTTCGAACACCAGCTGCGCCGCCCGGCTTCCGGCGGGAGCCGCGCCGACGCTCACCTCGACGTCGACGGTGCGGCCCGTCGCGAGGGTGAGCGCGTCGACCCGGGACCGTGTCGGCGACTGGGGCGAACGGTTGTAGCCGGCCGGCATCCGTAGCAGGTAGGGGGTTCGGTCGGGGTGATCGGCCACGACCTTCAGGTCCGCGACCCCACGCGAGACGGCGAACAGCAGGTCACCGTCGCCGTCCGCCCCGTCGAGATCCGGGCCGTTCGCGGTGACAGCACTGGGATGGCCCAGGTAGGCCGGGGTGGCCGAGACCAGCACCAGGGACCGGTCGGGCAGCGAGCGCAGCATGCCGGCGAGCTCCCGGTCGTGCCGGGTCATCGTCGCGTTCGCGTCGACCGCGCCGACCAGGATGAAGGTCGTGAGGCCGACGACGCCCGCGGTTCCCACCCCGGTGAGGCCACGTGCGACCCGGCGCCGGGACCAGGTGGCCAGGTCGACGACTCCGCGGGCACCGAGATGCACCAGCCCGATCATGACCGGCATCAGGTAGAAGGGCCCGACGTACCGGATCCCGCCCCACAGCTCCGCCGCGTTCCAGGCCCCCCAGAAGCCGAGGTAGCCGACCAGGAAAAGCAGCGACCCGAGGCCCAGCAGGTAACCGGGTGCGTCCAGCCGGCGGCGGGCCACCGAGACGATCGCGGCGACTGCCAGGAGGACGCCGCCGCAGGCCCAGCCCCCGAGCAGCCACAGATGATCACCCACGGACGCCAGCCCGTCGCCGAGCCCGAAGTTGTGCCCGCCATCCGACGGGTACAGCCGGCGCCAGCCGAACCCGAGCTTGTCATCGGGTTCCAACAGCGCGAACGGCAGCCTGAACGGGCTTCCCGTGGCGGCGGCGTTGAAGGCCAGCAGGAGCCCGGTCGGCAGGGCCAGCCCCGCCGCCGCCCAGCGCAGCGCCCACCCGAGCCGGGCGTCCCGGCGAACCTTCACCACCGCCCAGATCACCACCGGGGCGAGCACCAGCACCACGTCATAGGGACGCACCGCCACGGCCACCCCGGCGGCGAGCCCCGCGCCGGCGAGTGCCACCCCGCCGACCCGCCGACCCCTGCCGCGCAGGCCCCGCAGCAGGCCGAGCAGGGTCAGTTCCAACAGGACCAGCACCGGCAGGTAGCTCAGCACCAGCGCGCTCTGCACGATCATCAGCGGGGAGAACGCCAACAGGGTCGCCGCGAGCGCCGCGACCCTTCGATCACCCGACAGCTCGGCGCCGAACAGGTACGTGACGACCACCGCGGCCGCCGCGACCAGCGCCAGCACCGGGGAGATGCTGCCCGTCAGAAGCAGGCCGAGCGCGAAGAGCCCGGGGACGAACGGCGTGTACTTGAGGACGTAGTGACCGTCGGACACGGCGGCCAGCCAGGGCGCGTAGGAGGCCGCCGGGTCGGGCGCCGCGGGGAACAGATGACCACCGGCCATCGCCCGGGCCTGGGTGAAGTAAATGACCTCGTCGTTGTTGATCGACAGGTAGGGAAACAGGTTGTGCCGGAGCACGACCGCGGCAGTCGCACTGAGCACCGCGAGCACGGCCACGTATCGACCTGGCGCGCTGATCTCACGGGCCCGCCGCCACAGCCGGTCGAACGACAGCCCGGCCGCCCCGGTGGGAGCCGGCGGCAGCCCCGGGCTGCCCGTCTCCTGCCGGGGGACCGCGGCGCCCGGCTGCCCGGACGGTTCGTCCAGCGCCGGGCCCGCTCCGCCACGGGGTTCGTTCGCCCTGCTCACCCTCGGCACGGTACCGAGCGGAACATGCCCCGATGCCGCAGGTGGGCCCATCGGTAACAGCATGTCGGTGGCCTCACACAACCCGCGACCACACCGCCGCCCCCGCACGCGGGGCGGCGTTCCCACGGACATCACCGCGGATCGGGCCACGATCAGCCCCCCGCCGCGCCCCCCTGCCCCAGCAGGCGGTGCTCCCCCACGACATCGGCAAGCCCGAAACCCGCCGCCCCCAACCGGCCGGTCACGCCGCGGGAAGGCGCGGATGACCTCCGGCTGGACCCCCGGTGCCCGGCGGTCAGCCGCCCCTCGATCGGGGGCTGCGGCGAGGAGACCACCCGCTCGCCCTGGGCCGTCGGCGGGGCCGTGCCGTCGGTGCTCTCGGGCCCCGTGCCGCCCCGAACCGCCTGGTCGGCCCCGATCACCTGCTCCAGGTGGACCTGGCCGGCCTGGCCCTGCTCGGCCGCGAAGCCGTGCCCTGCCGGCTGCCCCGGCGGATCCGCCAGGGCCGCGGAGATCGTCTGGGCGGCCCCGCCACCCGCCATGCCGCCGGAACCGGGCGCGCCGCCAGCCTCGCCGGCCTGGACGGCATCGACCGCGCCGGGATCTCCGGCCTCCTCAGCGTCGAACGCCGCGTCATCGTGACCGAACGGATCCCCCTGGGCCGCCCCGGGATCAGCCAGCGGGTCGGGGTAGCCCGACGAGGCGGCGAGCGAATCCGCCGGCCCGGCTGACGAGCGTGCCACCCTGCGCACCTCGACAGGCCGCCACGTCAGCTCCGCCGCGACCGCTTCGGCGTCGACCTCGTAGCTGACCCGGCGGTCACCGTCCTGCGTCTCGTAGTTGTTCTGGCGCAGGCGGCCGACGACGAGCACCCGGTCGCCTCGGGAGAGGCTGGCCGCCACGTTCTCGGCGAGCTGGCGCCAGCAGGACACCCGCAGGTAGAGCGTGTTCCCGTCGACGAAACGCTGCTCGGCACGGTCATAGCGACGCGGCGTGGACGCCACGCGGAAGCCGCAGACGGAGACCCCGCTCGCGGTGATCCGCAGGACCGGGTTCTCGACCAGATTGCCGATCATCGTGATCTCGGTGTCAGGCATGGAGCACTCCTCGGAGAGCATCTCGGGGGCAGGGAGACGACTCGGTGACCACCGGCCAGCCAATCCGCCGCCCGTGCGCCGCACGTGAGGCGGATGGAGACTGGTCCGCAGCCACGCCACGACTCTGCGCCACCGACTCCGAGTTGGGAACAACTTCTTCGCTCACTGTGGATAACTGCGCGCTGTCCACAGGACGACGACCCGGCTGGTCTCAGCCGCGTCCGTCCACGATGCTCGAACCTGTCGCCACCCGCCGCACCACACGACGCGCCGACCCGGAACGCGGCCGCGGCTGAGGCCGAGCTCCATGAGCACTCAGCACGCGCGGACGCGGGAACATCGAGCGTGCGCGCCAAAGTTGCTCCCAGACGGGCTGACGCTCCGCAGCAGAACCCCGCGCCTACACAGAATGGGACGGTATGTCGACACAAGCGGCAAGCTCCGACGTGAACGCGGCGGCGAGCGGAACCTTCCAGCTCGGCGGCGACCTGCCGGTCAACCGGCTCGGCTTCGGCGCGATGCGGATCACCGGCCCAGGAGTCTGGGGCCCGCCCGCCGACCACGACGAGGCCATCGCCGTGCTGCGGCGCTCCGTGGAGCTCGGCGTGAACTTCATCGACACGGCCGACTCGTACGGGCCGGAGATCAGCGAGGACCTGATCACCGAAGCCCTGTACCCCTACCCCGCCGATCTCGTCATCGCGACGAAAGGCGGCTTCACCCGGCAGGGCCCGAACAAGTGGACCGCGGTCGGGCGCGCCGAGTACCTCCGCCAGCAGGTCGAGATGTCGCTGCGCCGGCTCAAGCTCGAGCGGATCGACCTGTACCAGCTCCACCGCATCGACCCCAAGACCCCTGTCGAGGAGTCACTCGGTGAGCTGCGTGCCCTCCAGCAGGAGGGGAAGATCCGCCACATCGGTCTCTCCGAGGTCAGCGTCGCCGAGCTGGAGCACAGCCGGACCCTCGCCGACATCGTCAGCGTTCAGAACCGCTACAACCTCGCCGACCGCGCCTCCGAGGACGTCCTCGACTACGCCACCCGCGAGAACATCGGCTTCATCCCCTGGTTCCCGATCGCGACCGGCACCCTCGCGCGCCCGGGCGGAATCCTCGACGAGGCCTCGAAGCGCCACGGCAGCAAGCCCTCCCAGCTCGCACTGGCCTGGCTGCTGCGCCGCTCCCCCGTGATGCTGCCCATCCCCGGCACTTCCTCGGTGGCCCACCTGGAGGAGAACGTCGCCGCGGCCGGCGTCACCCTCACCGACGACGAGTACGAGGACCTCGCCAAAGCGGCCGGCTGACAGTCAGCCAGACCCTCGCCTCGGCGACCCGCGGCCGGTGGGTGGATGCGGATCGGGCATCCACCCACGGGCCGCCCGCGCAACCCCCGGCGCATGCGGCACTATGTGGGACGGTGGCCTCACCCTGCGCCGACACGGCCACCACCCACGACCAGACCGGGGGCCGATTGCGACATCAGATGACGTGAGGTGGACACTGTCCATCCCACCTGGGATCCGTCCGCGGACCCCACAATGGAGCAGCGCGCCCGTAGCTCAGCGGATAGAGCGAGTGCCTTCTAAGCACCAGGTCGCAGGTTCGATCCCTGCCGGGCGCACCAGCCAAAACGCCCCCGCCGATCTTGCTGGCGGAGGCGATTTGTAGCAACGGGTGTAGCAACGGCCCTCAGCCCCGCGGCTCGGTCAGGTGCCCGTCGAGCTTGCCCAGCGCGCGGCGCTTCTCCCCCATCGATGCGTGCGCGTAGATCGTCATCGTGACTTCGATCGCCGAGTGGCCCGCGATGTCGCGGACGATGTGCGGCGGCACGCCGAGGTCCAAGAGCAGCGTGACGCAGGTGTGCCGCAGCCCGTGGAACACGACCCCGTCGAGCCCGGCCGCGCGCCGGAGCGGCATCCAGAACCGGCGCAGGTTGTCCGGCTCGATCGCCGTTCCGATCTTCGTGGTGAAGACGTGGTCGGTCGTCACCCAGCGTTCGCCGGCCGCTTCCCGTTCCGCCTGCTGGAGCTTGCGATGCTCGGTCAGCGCGTCGGCCACCAGGCCCAGCAGCGGCAGCGTGCGCTCCGAGTCCTCCGTCTTCGGCGGGAGCAGCCGCAGCTCCCCGCCGACCCGCTGGAGCGTGTGCCGGATCGTCAGCGTCTCCCGGTCGGTGTCGATATCCGACCACTGGAGCCCGAGCAACTCCCCGCGGCGCATCCCGAGGAACAGCGCCAGGACGAGCAGGGCGTACAACCGATCGCCGGCCGCTTCGTCCAGGAGCCGGTGAGCCTGCTCCACGGTCAGGCCCCGATCGACGCCGTAGCGCGGAGTCGAGACCTGCACCAGCTTCGCCACGTTCCGCCGGATCAGTTCTTCCCGGACGGCCGCCTGGAGAGCGTTGCGGAGCACGGCATGAACGACCTGAACCTGACGCTTCGACGGACGACGGTTGCAGCACTGGCCGACCGCACAGCAGCGCCGTTCCTCTTCCGGCCGCGCCTTGTCCCTGCCCATCTCGCAGCATCGGCAGGTGGTTTCCGTCCGCCGGATGAACTGCCGGACGTCCGCGCCGCTCAGCCTGTTCAGCCGCTTCTTTCCAAGACCCGGGATGAGATACAGACGGACCGCTTTCTCATAGGTGACATAGGTGTTCGGCTGACGGTTCGGCTTCACCGTCTGCTCAAGCCAGACCGTCAGGAAGCGTTCGACGGTCCACCCGGTGGCGTCCGCCGGAATGCCCTGATCCGAGTTGGCCTGAAGCTCCGTCAGCTTGCCTCGGACGATCTCTTCCGACTTGCCGTAGACCGGCCGCCGCTTGGTCGTCCC
Organism: Parafrankia sp. EUN1f; assembly: GCF_000177675.1. Classification (GTDB taxonomy): domain Bacteria; phylum Actinomycetota; class Actinomycetes; order Frankiales; family Frankiaceae; genus Parafrankia. The sequence continues at coordinate 22,941 of NZ_ADGX01000053.1, read as the reverse complement.
GTCGGGCATGAGGACGTAGGCCGCGCCGACCCACAGGCCGTCTCCGCGCTGGTAGATCGAGCCCTGGCCGTTGGCGCGCTTCCTGCGCTCCTTGCGCCGGCCGTTCGACGAGCCGGGGGTGTTGCTGGGCATGGCTGGCTTCTCCTTGCCGGAAGAACGGGACAGGTTCACTCCGGCCGCGGGCGACGTCGCCCGGTTCCGGTGGGGTTCCGTTCTCTGGCGTTGGAATGGTCTGCCGGGGCGCCGGCCGCGTCCAGGGCGCTTCGCGTGGCTACGCCATCGGCCTACGGCCGGCCCTGGACACGTCCGACACCCCGACAGCTTGAAACGCCACCAGAGAACGGAAGAAAATGTGGTGAAGGGCAGGCAGGACTGCCGTTACGGACGGGTGATGCTTGCCGCCGCCGGGTCCGCCGAGGGCTCTCCGCGCGCGGGGACCATTGCCGGAAGTCCGGGCACCTGGCGGAACACGAGTACCGCGTTCACGTCGCCGAAGTGCTCGGTGAAGAAGGCGTCCGCGGGCAGTGTCGCGAGGATCGCCACCAGGTCGCCGACGTCCGCGCCGGGACGGATGGTCAGCTCGTGGTCACCGGCGCCGGTCACGCGGGAGGCGACGAGCGGAGAGTCTCCGCCGGGGGTGCGCCACGCGCCGAAGTTGCCAGACGAGAAGATGCTCATAGGGCTTCGCTCCTGTTACAGGCAGGGGTGAGGTCTCAGGCCCCGGTTGGTGTTCCAGCACCCGCCGGGGCCGCCTTGCCGAAACTCCGGGCGATCCGGAGGTCCGCGCGCCGAGTGGCCGGTCGGATGGGCCGTCACGCCGCTTCCCCTTCGCTGCGCAGCCGGTCGACGTAGGCGAGAACCGCGGCGCGGGGAACGCGGCGGGAACGGCCGATGCGGACGGATTCGAGCCGGTGGCCGCGGATCAGGTCGTACACGGTGCTCCGGCCGACGCCGAGCAGTTCGCCGGCTTCGTCGACCGTCAGCAGAAGCTTGCTGGTCACGACTTCGCCTCCCACGGGTCAGGGCGGAAAGATCAGGCAGCGCGAACCGGAGCCGCGGGCGGGCCGGTTGCCGGAAGCTCGCCGGCCAGGGCACGGCGGGCCGCGTCGAGCTGTGCGCGCCAGGCGTGACGTTGCGCGACCGCCTGGAGAAGCAGGTGTTCGCGGCGCGGTGCGGCCGGGTCACCGGGCCGGAGCAGCACCCACGCCGTTCGAGCCGGGTCCGGGCCTGGACCCGAGGCCACCGAGGCAGCCGAGCCAGCCGGGCCGGTGGCGGTCTGGCCGAGGGCTTCAAGCTGTTCGCGGACCCAGGCCACCCGATCCTGCTTGTGGTCGGTCAGCGTCTTGCCGGACCACTTCCGGCTGACCAGGACCCGCCGGCCGCCGAACCCGAGCGTCTCCCGCCGGTGTGCCTTGCCCCTGCACCGCCCAGGCGCGAGGCCCGGTTTCGGGTTCTTCGGCTGAACGCCGAAGCGGAGCCAGTTCGCGCAGGTCGGTGAGCACGGTTCGTAGCGCGCGCCGCCGCCAGCCGGTCGACGTGCCGACGTTGCGCGTCGGACGTGGCCGCGTGGCAGGCGTCGAGGCTCTTCGTCAGGTACTTGGTCAGATAGCCGATCATCCGGCCGGTGTTCGCCGAGTTCGCCGTGACGCCGTCCGCGCGCAGTTGCGGGCCGAAGCGGACGACGTGGGACGGTTCGTCCTCGTCCCCGATGGCGTCGAGTGCCTCATCCCAGGTGGGCAGCGGATGGGCCGAGTCCGGGTCGAGGTAGGCCCCGGCATCGCCGTCCCAGATCGGCAGATGGTCGTCTCCATAGATGGGCCGGTCGACCGCAGGCCACCAGACCTGGTGATACGTAGCCGCCGCGACCTGGCGGAGCAGCAGCCGCGGGACCGTGCCACGAATCGCCGCGTGCAGATGCGGAGCGAGCCGCCGTTGCGGTTCGAGCGCGGCGAAGTACTGGACATCCCAGCCCACGGCACGGCGGAGGTTCTGCCAGAAGCGGTCGATCAGCTTCGGGAAGTGGATCGCGTCGCGGGCCGCCCGCCGGTAGTCGTACGAGGCCGGATCGACCGGAGTCCCGTCGGAGTTCACCCTGCCGTAGGTGTCGCAGGTCAGGGTCAGGAACATCGACGGCCGCCAGGTCGTACCGTCCGCCGCTTCGTACGTCCGGCCGACCGTCCGCTTCTCCACCGGGAGCCGAGGCAGGTCGGGAGCGTCCTGCCGTCGGCGGGTCGACCGGGCACGGCGAGCCCGCTCCCGGTTGTCCGGAGCAGCCTTGCCGCGGACGCCCAGGGCGTTGAGTTCCTCGTCCACCTGGCCGATAAGCGCGTCGATCTCAGCGACGCCGGCCGGGTCACTGTCCCGTTCGGCCTCCCGCCGGACGATCTCCAGATCCGCCCGGAAACCGGCAAGGATCTTCGCTTCGTCCGTCGGCGGGTCCGGGTCGGGAAGCGGTTCGTCGTCGAGATGCCAGCCCGCCTTGCACTGCGCCATCCGCAGCCGACGCGCCTTCTCCGCGCACGGCGGGCACTTGCTGGCCAGGGTCGCGCCGCAGGGCACGGGGATGATCTCGGTTTCGCCGGTGTCGAGGTTCGTCCGCCGCATTGCCATCGGCCGGACGCACACCCCGTTCTCCACAGCGACGGCTTCGACGACCTCACGGGCGAGCGGCATCCGCATCCGGGCCGCCCGGGAACCCGGGCGATCGTCACGATCGTCACGGCCGGTCGGTTCGGGCGAGCCTGCCGGGTCGGGGCCGGGAACAGGAGTGGTCACGCGGGAGGGTCCTCCGTGACGTCGGGGTCCTGGTGTCTGCCTGTCGGAGCGGACGACGGTTCGGTGAAGCAGGTGCAGCGGAAGCGACTGGACCTGCCGCCGTCACTTGCCCGGCATCGGCGCCGCCGGTGGGCAATCCACAGATGTCCGCAGGTCGCGCACACCGGCAGCGCCGGAATCGGTGCGATCGGGTCCGGAGCGCCGACCGGACCAGCCGATCTCATGCCGCCGGGTCGAGGCGATCGCCGTCCGGCCATGACCCGGAGTCCCAGTCGACGAGGTCAGCGGGCAGGTCGGGCACCCAGCTGCCCGGAACGGGCCGGTAGCTGTCGACGGTCCGGGCGATCTCGCCGTCGTCGACGTGGGCGGCCCGGACGCGGACCGGATCGGGATCACCGTCGTGCAGGACGTAGCCGACCCCGGGCAGCGACAGCGGGATCTCGTCCGCCCGCGCCCCACGGTCCCGAGCGCCGGAGCCGAGCACGAGATCGGCCTGTTCCGGTTCGGTCATCCGCAGCGCGACCCGGACCGGGAACAGGTCCCGGAACGGCAGCACTTCCTTTCGCGGGTCCTGCACCGCCGCCAGGACCACGACGCCGGGCGCACGGCCCTGCGACAGCAGCAGCGGCAGCGCCGCCCCGATCCGCTTCTTCACCTCCCGGTCGGTGACGTACGCCGTCAACGAGGCGATCTCATCGACGACCACGACGATCAGCGGCTCGCCGACCGTCGGGGCGTGCAGCCGGGTGTTGCCCGCGAGCCGAGCCGTTCGGTCCTGCATCACGGTCACCGCGTCGTCGAGGAGATCCGCGATCGTGTCGGACGTGGTGGCGAACCGGGTGAACATCTCCCGCCCGAAGGCGAGTTCCATCCCGCCCTTCGGGTCGCACACCCACAGCTCCACCAGCCCCGCCCGGACAGCCGGGCCGAGACCGCGGATAACCGACCACAGCACCGAGCCCTTGCCGGCACCGGTCGCCCCGGCGACGAGCACGTGAGTTCCCCGGACCGGCAGCGTCCAGGATCGGCCGTCCTCACACCGCCCGACGGGCACCGCGGACAGCCCGGCCACGAGATGAGCCGCACCCACGCCACCGCGGACGACGCCATGGGGATCGATGCCAGCAGGGTCAGAGCTGGCACCGTCAGCGGAGTTGTCGAGGTTGGGCGGAGCGACCGGCCGGGTCAGCGTGTCGCGGTGGTGGAAAGAGACGCGGATGAACCGGGACGTCTCCGCCTGCACCTGGCAGCGCCGAGCGCGGAACACGTGCCGCAGCGCCTCAGCCTGCTCCGCCCACTGCTCCGGAGTCTGGCCCGGCAGCAGCTCCACCCGCAGCACGTCCACCGACCGCGACGAACGGATCTTCCGAATCCGCGGGAAGTACTCATCGAAGTTCACCTGATCACCGGTCGACGTCGGCATGCGGATCGCCAGGTCGGTATGGACCATTGCCGGCTTCCACCGCCACCGGTAGACGAACGTCAGCCGCCCACGGCCCCACAGCCACCAGGCCACCGGCCCGAACGACCGCGGATGCACCTGCCACCATGCGACCGCCACCAGGACCAGCGCCGCGACGAGCGCGACCAGGCCGACGAGCCCGACCCGGTGCACGACCAGGAACAAGCCGACCACAGACGTAACGCCGACGCGATGGCGCCAGCAGCCCCGCAACGCCAGCCACAGCACCTTGCCGACCACTGCCAACAGCAGCATCCACACCGGCACGCGCACCTTGTCAGCCCGCGAAGGAACCCGCGGGAAACGCTGGTCACCGTTGATTCTGGACATGGAAATACCACCTGTTTTCGAGCGCACGAAATACAGACCGATGGGTTTGAACAAAGAAAAGGGGAGTCGAAGAACAGGAAAACTAGGCTGCGCGCGACCCGGTCACATCGTCAGGCACCACGGCGTCCGCGGCTTCCTGGGATTCGAACTGGTACTTCTCGTAAGCGATCAGGTAGTCGTTGACCGCCGCGAGCAGCTTGTACGCGAAGTCAACGTGCCGGGTGTCCGGTTCCCGCTCCAGCGCCGAGACGCTCAGGCTCACCCGGCCCGCGTCCACGACCAGGATCGGCGCGCGGCCGGGGTAGGTGTGGCAGAGCACCGACCAGTCCGCGCCGACGTGCAGGCCGAGCATCGTGTACGACTGCTTTGTCTCGCCGTTCACGCCGCCGCCCCCGTCCGCCGCATCGGGCCGATCGGCCGCAGGCTCACCGCACGCAGGGCGTATCCCTGCTTGGGGAACTTCCCGTTGGTGTCCACCCACGGCGTGATCGTCAGCCCCTCAAACAGCACCGGCCGGAACGGCGTACCCGGCATCGCTTCCGGCAGGACCGGCTGTACCGCAGCGGCAACCTTCACCTTCAGCTCTGCCTGCCGCGCCGTCGGGTCGGGGTCCAGCACCCGCACCACCCAGACCCGCTCACCGGTGTTCGGGTCGCGTTCCTGCGGGTCGGGAGCGTTCGCCTTCACCTTCTCGTAGTCGTTCGCCGCCTCCACCCCAAGGACGAACGCCCCCGCGGGGAACACGTCTTCGAAACGCACCGGAATGCGCCGCGGTACCGCCATGGTTCGTCTACCTCCGTAGGGTCAGCCCCGCCGCCGGTACTCCGGCCACTGTCGGGCAACACCTACTCTGAACCGCTCACGAACCGATAGCCAAGCGCTTTCGTATCTATGTATACGGACTGCGGATGGAAATTATCCGGTGACCGTCTGGAATACACGCCCACAGCAACGATATCTTTGCCTCGTGACAAACACACGGGGGATTCCCCCGTACACGGCTCGAGGCAAGGTCGAGGGTGAGGACTGGCAGGCAGTCGCCGACGCCCTCAACGCAAGGATGAACCAGAAGCGGATGGGACAGCAAGCACTCGCCACCGCATCTGGTGTGTCCGTCGCGACGCTTCGCCAGCTCCAGCGCGGAGCCCACGGCCGCCGGGTCCAGGACGCCACGCTCACCGCCATCGCCCGCGCCCTGGACTGGCCGGACGACCACCTGACCCGCGTGCTCGTCCACGGCTCACAGCCCACAGAGACAGCGCCAGCCCGACCCACCAACCGGCGAGAGCCCGGAGTGGGCACCGACCGACAGATTCTCGCCGTCCTGCTGCGGATCGAACAGCGTCTCGCCGACCTCTCGGAGCGCATCGCACCCGTCGGAGCGACCCAGGACGACCGCGCCCGAGGCAACGACGACGGGCCGACCCCGGCGGAGTAGTTCCCGCCCGAGCCGGCCCGTCGAGGTCCGGAACGTCTCTGTGTCGATCAGCCGGGCGCCCTGGCCCTGACCGTGGGTACTCCGATCGCGTCGAGCACGGTCCGGCGGACCGCTTCGAAGGCTTCCGCCTGCCCAGCCCGGAAGGCCGCCCGCTCCCCACGGGTCATCCACCGCGAGCCGGGCAGGGTCGGGCCCAGGGCGAGCGCCATCCGCACCGCCGCGCCCCCGCACCCCCGCCGCGACGGGCCCGGATCGTCGACCCCGACCGCCGCCGCACGGTCGCCGTCCGGCAGCCGGTAGACGAGCACCACGTCGACATCGCCGAACGATTCGGAGAACTTCAGCCCGCCCGGCATCCGGGACACCGCCCGCATGAGGTCCGCCGAGTCCGAGCCCGGCTGGACGACGACCGCCCACTCGTCCAGACCCCACGGCATCATCACGGCCGCCGGCAGCGACTCATCCGCGGCGCCCGAAATGCCGACGTCCACGGGGACCGGGGGAAGGAACGGGCCCGACCTAGCCGACGAGGTCACGACCACCGCCGACGGACCGCGAAGCGCGTTGTCAGGTCGTCGAACCTCGTCCAGTCGAGGGCCGGTGGCCGCAGGTCGTGGACGAAGAACCGGAGCGGCGTCACCTGGTAGTCGTGCCAGCCGTTCTCGATGGCGAACAGGTCCGCCGTGGTCGGTTCGTTGAAGGTGATGACCGTGTCCCGCACCAGGCGATCCCCGCCGGCTTCGAAGCGGACCACGCCGAACAGCAGCGGATGCGGGCCACCCCCACTTCCCTTGTCGAACATAACGATCCGTCCTCCCCTGGTCGGTGGTGTGCGACGAAGCGCCGAAGCCGGCTTGCGACGGGTGTCCGTCGCGAAGCGGAACCGGCGCCCGCCCACCGTCCAACCGGACAGCCGGTCACGTAAGGCCGCCAGGCGTATACACCGAGACTTCCGATCTATACGGAGACCGGATATGCTCTGCGCGCCCGACCGAGGACAGACGGTCCTGACCTACCGTCCGGAGGCGACTCATGGTGTCCGTCCGCCGCCCGTTACCCCAGACCCCGCCGGGGCTCTGGGACCGACCCGAGATGTCCGACGCACTCGCCCGCCGCGACATCGGCGCCGCGTTCAAGATCTACCGCCAGTGGACCGGCGCGACCCAGACCCAGATCGCCGCCGTGTGCGGCCTCCCGCAGTCCCACGTCAGCGACATCATGAACGGCCGCCGCCAGGTCACCAGCCTGGAGATCTTCGAGCGGATCGCCGACGGCATCGGCATCCCCCGCCGACGCATCGGCCTTGCCGAAAAACTGGGCACCGTCCCCGAGCCCCGCAGCGAGCCCGGGACGCCGGCGGCGGACGTGCCGAGCGACATCGTGCGCGTCTACCCCACCCGTGCCGCCGTCCCCGGAGACCTCTGGCGGACCCTGTTCGCCGGCGCGCGCCACCAGGTCGACGTCCTGGTGATCGCCGGCCTGTTCCTCCCCGACGGGCACGCCGACTTCGCCACCGTTCTCCGCCGCAAAGGCGCCGAAGGCGTGACGATCCGCTACGCCCTGGGAAACCCGGATTCCCCCGCCGTCGCCTTGCGAGGCGCCGAGGAGGGCATCGGCGACGGTCTCGCCGCCCGGACCCGGATCACCCTCACCTACCTGGCATCGTTGCGCGACGCCCCGGGCATCGAGCTTCGGCTACACGCCAGCACGCTCTACAACTCCATCTACCGTTTCGATGACGACATGCTGGTGAACACCCACGTCTACGGCGCCCCCGCCGCGCACTCCCCCGTCATGCACCTACGCGCCCAGCCCGGCGGACTCTTCGACCACTACGCCGCCAGCTTCGAGCGCATCTGGGCCACAACCGAAGGAGCCTGACCCCTTGGCACGGATCGACTACTTCAACGACCCGAACGCCCCCAAGGCCAACAGCGTCGTCCCGTCCGTAACCGCCGTCGTCACCGACGAGGCCGGGCGGATTCTCCTGGTCCACAAGACCGACAACAACCTGTGGGCTCTGCCCGGTGGCGGCATGGATCTCGGCGAGTCCATCACCGACGCCGCCGTCCGCGAAACCAAGGAAGAGACCGGCATCGACATCGAGGTGACCGGACTCATCGGGGTCTACACCAACCCCCGGCACGTCCTGGCCTACGACGACGGCGAGGTCCGCCAGCAGTTCTCGCTCTGCTTCACCACCCGCAATCTCGGCGGAGAGCTACGTACCTCCAGCGAGACCAAGGAGGTCAAGTTCGTCGCCCCCGAGGACCTGGACGCGCTGAACATTCACCCGTCGATGCGCCTCCGCATCGATCACTACCTGGAGAACCGGGTCACGCCCTATCTCGGCTGAACCGCCGCGAGCCGTGCAGTCGTGCGCTCCACGGTGCCTTGCAGGTCGGCCCGCGCCCGGGTGATCGACCGGTGCACGATCGATCCGTCGCCGTAGCGCGAGAGGATCTCGGCGATCCGTTCGTCGAAGGTGAACCGCTGGCCCTGCGGACCCGTCGTCATGTCCGCGGCGCACAGCGCGTCCATCACCGGCGACACCTCCAGCTCCCACGCGGAGAGCTCCGCCGTCAGGCCCCGTTCCTCGGCTTCGTACCGGGCGCACGAGTGATGCGCGACCAGGGCACACAGCCGCTTCGGAGCTTCCTGCTCTTCGAGGAACCGGGCACCGTCCACGGGGTGGAACCGTAGGTGACCGATCGGCGGGGCGTACCCGATGTCATGCAGCCAGGCCGCCGCGACGAGCAGGTCACGCTCCTCCGGATCGACGGCCGCGGACACCTCACGGGCAGCCGCCGCCACAGCCTGCACATGCAGCCACCGATCCCCCAACGGGGTCAGCAGCTCGCTCGCCAACCGCTCAGCAACCGCTACCTCCACCCGATCACGGTACGGCGAGCACCACCAGGCCGTCAGCAAGAGCCCGAGACTGCCGAATTGCCCTGGTTGAGATCAAGATGCGGCACTGGCCGCGCCGCGCGACGGCTGCGCGTGGCGCTGGCGCGCCATGCTCGCCGGCCCGTCGCAGCACAGCAGTAAGGTCTAGATCGACTCAACCTAGGACGCAGGGGGACCGTAGTGCCGGAAGACGCTCGAGTCGTGCAGCGCTTCACCGCGGCCCAAGACGCACTCGTGCTACAAGCGTCCGATCTTTCACTCGAAACAATAGCGGCAATGGTCGATAGTCAAGCCATCGACGTATCGCCGCAGTTTCAGCGTCGCGAAAGATGGGATGCCGGCCGACAGTCAATGCTGATCGAGTCGTTCTTGATGAATATACCAGTGCCTCCAGTATATCTATCGGAGGACGATTTCGGCAAGTATTCAGTCATCGACGGAAAGCAGCGCATTACAGCGATTCACGAATACATGCGCGGAAGATTCTCACTGACGATGCTCGAGCGATTTCCCGAGCTAAATGGATATAAGTTTTCCCAGCTACCTCCGCAGCTTAGTAATGCACTATTGGTGCGCCCCTATATTAGGGCCGTAACCCTTCTGCGCCAATCGGACTGGCAAACGAAGTATGAAGTCTTCCATCGTCTGAACAGCGGCGGAGAGCCCCTGAATGCCCAGGAGATCCGAAACGTTCTGTATCGTGGCCCCCTTAACGATCTACTAGTTAAACTCTCCGATGCCCCTTTTCTCCGTCGGCAGCTAAAAATACGCGACGCACGAGCGCCAGCCTACCGGGCTATGGCAGATGTTGAGTACGTACTTCGTTTCTTGACCCTAAAGGACTCTTGGCAGAAATTTTCAGGCGACTTCCGTGAGTCTATGGACAACTTCATGGCCCGCCACCAGAACATCGATAACCACGAACTATCGGGACTTGAAGGTGACTTCAATCGCACACTTCAAGCGTGCGAAGAAATATGGGGTTTTGACGCATTCAAGAGACCGGACAAGGATGGCTGGAGAGACCAGACTCTTGCTGGAATGTATGACAGCCAGATGGTGGCAGTTTCACTGTTCACCGAACGCGAGATCCGGCTCCTAACCGCAGCAAAGGACGACGTTGTTGCCGCGACCCGGGAACTTTTCTCGGACGAGAATTTCGAGGCTGCGGTAAGAGTAGCAACTAACACCCCGGCCCGGGTCAAGTATCGGATCGGGAAGATGCACGCAGCCATGCTTAAGATAGCCCGCTAGAATGTCGAAAGCCCGGGAGATAATTCTTCAGCGACTCGCAACGACGGGATCCGCAATTCAGGAGCCGCTGCTTATCGATCGTACCCTCACAGACAACGAATGGAACGATCGAGCGCGGCTCCTTAGAAATGGCCTGATGGTAGTCGCATTTAACTCATTGGAGGACTTCGTCCGACAAAGAACTGCGGAGCTGCTGAGTTTCGCAAGTCGCACGACGCTAAAATTTGCAGATCTTCCAGCAGAACTTCGCAAGGCTTCGGTTCTTCATGCTTTCCAATCAGCCCACGCATACGCGCAGATGGCAGCACGACAGGGCGAAGATGCAATGGCAATTCTTCAAACTGTTGCAGCCGAGGTAGCTAGCACTGTAGCGGGCCCTCTCTCAATATCTCGATACAGCCTAGGGTACAAAGGATCCAACGTCACTAAAGACGAGATTGGAGGGATGCTAAAAACACTCAATGTTCGCGACGCATGGCGGGAGATAGCCAGCCTGAGTTCCCGTGCTGGGCTTGGCGTAATTGCGATCGATACATCCTACGACCAGGCGCAGCGGCTACGCAATGCTGCGGCCCATCGGCCTGATGCGGGAGTTCAGCCCACAGACCTGGGGTCTTTCTGTCAGACGGCCTTTGCGGTGGCATTTGGGTTCGACGTTCTTGCCAGTCGCGCCGCTCGTCTTATACATGAAGGCGATCGAACGTTCGTAGATCAACCGCAGCAGAAAGTTTCCGGGTCGGTCAAGCTATTGTTTGTGGACGAACGAGGAGGAGAGTTCTTCGTAAAGCGAGAGGGCGGAAGCAGATCCTTAAAGAGATTTACTGATCGCGAGTCCGCGTGGAATGACGCTGTGACACGTGCACGTCAGAGCTGGGAGGTAGTGGTCGAGCGTAACCAAGCCGGTTCCCCAGTTCGGTGGACAAGCACGGATGCCCCCTGAACTGCTGCAATCGCGGACAGCTGCGACCAGGTATAGCCTTCAGCGTACGCAGGCCCGGGGTGATGAACATGGACGCGGACGAGCTCGGCCTCGGTGAACGCGCGGATCAATCATAAACCGAGCGGTCAGGAACCTCGCTGGTGTAGCTACGCCTGTAGCAACAAACACGGACGTCGGTGGACGTGGGCAGATGTCGGCGGACTTCGCGAGCAGGTGGTGTCGCTGGGACACCTGGTACTTTCCGTGCCTTCTAAGCACCAGGTCCAACATCACGACCCACAAGGACGCCGACACCCTCCCTGACCTGCGGCGTCAGGGCAGCTCCGGCAGGTTCTTCCGGCGCACAGCGCGTAGACACCTGATAACTTTCGCCTTTTTACCGGCCGTAGAAGATCCCCGGTTGACGGTGGGACCAGCTCCAGAGCGCGCACCCCTCGCAGGCTCCGCCGCCCCGACCGGCCCGGGTACCAGCCAACGCCGTACGAGCACAGTCTGACCCGTCCTGTCCCGGTGGCACACTGTCCGGGTGAGCAACGGGGTCAACACGCGCAGTACCAGCGGTAGCGGTGTCGGGTGGGACTTCTTCGTCTCCTACACCCAGCCCGACCGGCCATGGGCCGAGTGGATCGCCTGGACCCTCGAAGACGCCGGCTACCGGGTGCTGATCCAGGCATGGGACTTCACCCCCGGGTCGAACTGGGTCACCGGCATGGACCAGGGTGTCGCCGCCGCGGCGCGGACGATCGCCGTCCTCTCGGCCGCCTACACCGGCTCCGTCTACGGCGCCGCCGAGTGGCAGGCCGCCTGGTCCGCTGATCCGACCGGCGCCACCCGCAAACTCCTCGTCGCACGCGTCGAGGACTGCCCCCGCCCCGGCCTGCTTGGCCAGGTCGTCTCCCTCGACCTGTACGGCATCCCCCAAAACACCGCCCGCACAGACCTGCTGCGCACCGCCGACCTCGCTGTCTCAGGCGGGCGAGCGAAACCCGCCGCCGCACCCCCGTACCCTTCCAGAACAGCCATATCCTCACCACCGTTCCCTGAGCCGGACGCTGACAGCGGGCCACCCGGAGGGATCCGTGTCCGGGACGCCCGCGGTCGCGCGCTGGGCGTCCATGCCTCAATCAGAGCCGAAGGGTCGATCGGCGAACTGCCAGAATATGTGCCACGCGATGTCGACTATGATCTTGACAGAAGATTGAGCGCAGGAAAATCAGGTGGATGCTTTGTTCTACTGATGGGCGGTTCGTCCGTCGGGAAGACGCGGACCATCTTTGAGGCCATGCGAAGGATCATTCCGGACTGGTGGATAGCGACGCCCTCAGATAGCAACCAGGTTCGGGATCTTGCAGAGCGACCCCACGGGAAGGTCGTAGTGTGGCTTGATGAAGTGCGCAGATTTCTCGACTCACCGGTGGGACTACTATCTGCGGTCCACCACCTGCTGCAGGATGGTGCGATCCTTTTGGCCACCGTATGGCGCGATGATTATACGTCCTGGGTCAGCCCTACCGGGGACCATCCTGACCCTTACGCTGAACATCGCCAGATCATTGACCTTGCCCATATCATCGACATTCCGGAAGACTTGTCCGAAGCTGAACGCGCGCGTGCAGAGGCGCGAGCCAAAAAGGACCCGCGCCTGCGTCTCGCGTTGAATAGCGAGGATCAAGGTGTGATCCAGGTCATCGCAGCGGGACCGGACTTGGTCCGGCGCTGGGATCAGGCGCCGAATCCATATGGCAAAGCCATCATCACTGCGGCGGTGGACGTGCGACGTCTTGGGGCACGCACTCCTCCCAGCCGAGCGCTCCTTGAGGCGCTCGCCCCAGCCTATTTGAAGCCCACAGAATTGGCGCTCGCTTCGCCGGACTGGTTTGAGCAGGCGGTACAATACGCTACCGCCCAGGTTCGCCGTGCCGCTGCGGCCCTAGCTCCAGTTGGAGAGCGAATCGGGCACACAGCGGGCTATATTGTCGCGGATTACCTATACCAGTACGCTAGCCGCCTTCGACGCAGCGAGACGTTGTCCGATGCCGCTTGGCAGACAATCGCCACATATCACGATCCAAGTGACACTCACCGACTTGCGGAGGCCGCTACCCGTCGTCTACGTTATGAAGACTGCGAGGCGATCTATCTACGAGCAATACAGAATGGCGACACCAACGCCGCCCGCAAACTTATCGATAATCTAACTACGGAATCGCGAATCGATGATGCCATCGAGATTATGAGGCGCTACAAGGTAGCCTGCAGCGGTATGTCCGCGGTCCGCATAGCAGACTATTTGATAACGCAAAACGAGACGGAGGAAGCTATATCTCATCTACACGCCCACGTGGGAAGATGCGGATTCTACGTTCTCAACCATCTGATTTCGACACTGTGCAAGTTGGGGCGCACGGACGAGGCTATTGATGTCCTACGCCCTCACGCCGATGCCTACGTTGAGCCGACATTCGCAGAGATCGCAGCGCAGTACAGCGATCCCGCCCGACGCCCGTCCAGCCTAGTCGACCTGCTTGATTCTATGCCCGACGGTTCGCCCGATCTACTTGCGAAGATGCTGGCAGAAAAAGGAAATATCGAAGAACTACTCCAACGCGAGAAGAATGGAGACAAAGCAGCTGCAGATCGCCTTGACCGACTTCTAGCCGAGGAAAGACGAATTGACGATCTTTACGCACGCCTGAACGGGAGGGGATATTATACGGCCACACTGCTCGCCAAAACACTCATTAGCACAGGTCGGCGAGACGAGGCGCTCTCCTTGCTGAGAGAAAGAGCTGACGGCGGCGATCATCCTGCCGCGCTGATGCTGGCACAACAGCTCGGAGAGTCCGGTCAGATTCAGGAACTTCAACAACGCGCCGATGGGGGCGATGAATTTTCGGCATCCGAGCTTGCCGACAGGCTCGCCGCCCAAGGTGACCTCGATAAACTGCAAGCTCGCGCCAGAGAAGGGGAAGATTCTGCATTCATTCATGTTCTCAATCATTTCCTGGAGACCCCCAGCGAAGAAGGGCTGCACATAATCCGTGAGATCGCCGCCACGCGCACATACCCAAGCATTGAACTAGCCATGATACTTGCAAGAATGGACAAAATTGACGAACTAGAGCTGATGGCTGAGAGCGGCGATAAGTTCATAGCTGGACGGCTGGCCGATACCTATGAACGGCTCGGTATGACTGAGAAACTAAAGGCTCGCGCAGATTCGGGTGACACGTACGCGGCTGGACTGCTGCTAGACCTGATTGAAGGCCGCGGAGGGATCAAAGAGTTGGTCACCGAAGTCGATGCCGGCACGCACGGCGCAGCAGAAAGGCTGATACGGATCCTTAGCGATGAACCTCGCCGACCCTAATCAATAAATTCTACTGTAACCTTCTACCGGGGCGGATTAGTCCGGCCACCCTATCCTGTTTACGCATAGAGCGCACTCCTCGTATCACCATTAACGGCGACCAGCCAGATATAACACGATCACAGTAGCGACGTCACCCAGCGCCATCTTTCCGCCAGACCCCTCGATCCGCAATCTCACCACTAAACGCCAGGCTACAACGGCGCCGAGCCACCAGCAGCTCAGCACAGCGCATCCCAGCAGTGTTTGTCGGTCAGCGAAAATCCGTTCGAGCACAGCGCAGGAAACAAGCCGTCAGACAGCGGAAACCCGCCCCGTCAGACACCTGATAACTATCGCTCCAACGCTCACGCACCACCTGTGAACAGGCAGTTCAGCATTGCGCACCAGCCTCAATTGCTTCTAAGCACCAGGTCGCAGGTTCGATCCCTGCCGGGCGCACCCGACTTTGCCGACAAAGATCGGCATGTGTTGCCACCTGCACTTTTGATGATCATCTGCTGGCGGGCGTCCGGACGGGGCCGAAGACTGCAACGCGTCGACCTGCGGCTTTAGGTTCGAGTCTTGCTGGGTTTCGACACCCAGAGCCCTGCCGAACAGACGTCCATGCCAGTCCGGATCGAAGGGACACGCGGTTAGAGGCCGGCCGCGTCGAGATGGGCGATGAACGTGGGCCGGCGCCTGTGTTCTGTGCGCAGATGCTCGATGTAGGCGCGGAACCCGGCGGCGTCACCGATGGCGAGGTGGGCTGCGCGCAGGTCGCGGAGCAAGCTGACCGCAGCCCGGTAGCTACGTTTGTCCGCCGTGGCGAGGACGCGGGTCTCGATCAGCTTTCGGTAGGGCGCCAGCACATCACCCGGATGACTCGTCCGCCGCAGGTCCAGGAGTTCGGCCAGCCTTCGATCGAAGAGCACGTCGACAGCTGGAGACCGACATCCCACGCCTGGTCGGCCTCGCCTTCGGCGAGCAGGACAGCCACCAGGTCGTCGACGTAGGCCGGCTGCCGAGCGACCCGCGCGCGCAGAACAGCCATTGCCCACGCGGCGAGTCCGGTATCCGCCGCGCATCGCCTCTCGGTGTCGAGCAACGCCCGATAGGCGGTCACCGTAGGCCGGCGCTCGAAGTCGTCCCTGCGCAGGGCGACAGCGGCTGCCGGGTCACCGGCGTCGATCACCAGGTCGACCAGCAAGTCACGGAGACGGTCCTCCTGCGGCCCACCGCCATGCTCGGCCAGGCCACGGCGGGCCCAGTCGATCGCCTCCGCGGGACGGCCAGCGTCCCGCAGAGCCACGACGATCCGTTGGTACTGCCGGGCGCTGGTGAGGTTCTCCGCGAGGACGGCGACATGCCGATCAACGTCACCGGACACCTCGGCGAGCTGTTCCCGCAGGTCCCGGGCCGCGACCAGATGGCCCCAGGAACCGGGCTCAGCCGCGGCAGAACACCGCTCCACCTCGGCGCACAGCTCGGACAGACCCTGGGCGCCCAGGGCGGGCGCGAACTCGGCCAGCCGGATCTCGGGCCAGCCCGGCCCGTCGAAGGACAGCGCTGCCAGCCATCGCGCAAGCTGTTCCGGATCCGGCGGGGCCTCGGTACAGGCACGGGCGTACAGGCTCATCATGTGACGCAGGTCCGTGCCGACGATCCCCGACGAGTCGTCCATGTACATCAACGCCCTGGTCATCCGGTCCACCGCCTTGCGCAGCACCGGCACCACGGCTCGCGCGCCGCCGTCCGCCAGCAGCCGTTCGCAACAATCGGCCAGCTCCAGTGCGGCCTCCGAGTACTCACGCCGACCAGCGCGCGGGTCACGACGCCGATCCCGACGCAACGCGTTCACAAGCGTCGTCAGGTCATCGCTCCCACTCACCCGCTCATCCCACCAGACCAGACGCCCTTGGGGCGGTAGCCGGTGGCCGAACACCACAGGCAGTGGGCAAAACCGATGACAGACCACCGAACGAGATCAATCTTCAGAGTAGACTTCTGAGCTTGTGGACCTGTCGGAACTCCTGGCCCGACCTGAGGGCAAGACCCTCGAGTTCAAGCGTGACCTGTCGTCGCCTCGGGGTGTCCTGCGGAGTCTGGTCGCCTTCGCCAACACCGCCGGCGGTGTGCTGCTGATCGGTGTCGAGGACGGCACACGCCACGTCCGCGGGGTGTCGGAGCCGCTGGACCTCGAAGAACGGCTAGCTAGCCTGATCAGCGACGCGATCGCGCCCCGCATGGTTCCCGACATCGAGATCGTGCCGTGGCGCGGCACGCAGCTCGTCGCCGTGCAGGTCTACCCAAGCCCGTCCCGGCCGCACCACGTCAGCCAGGAGGGCCCGGTGAACGGTGTCTACGTCCGGGTCGGTTCGACCAATCGGCGGGCCGACTCCGACCTGGTCGAAGAACTGCGCCGCTACGCACGGGGCGAAGCCTACGACGAACAGGCAACGCCGGAACTGACCTCGGACGCGATCGACTTCCCGGCGGCCACCGAGGCGTTCAGCCAGTTCCGAGAGCTACGCCCCGCCGATCTGGAAACCCTCAGACTGGTGACGGCACACCAGGGACGGCTCGTCCCGACCGTCGGCGGCCTTCTGCTGTTCGGCCGCGACCAGGACCGTGGCCGCCTTTTCCCCGACGCCTGGATCCAGGCCGGACGATTCCTCGGCACCGACAGGTCCCAGATCGTCGACCAGGCCGAGATCCGATCCAACCTGGTACGCGCGGTGGAAGACGCGCTCGGGTTCGTCCGCAAGCACAGCCTGCACGGCGCCGACATCGGTCCCGTCCGGCGGACAGACCGGTGGAACCTGCCTCCGGTCGCGGTCCGGGAAGCGGTCGTCAACGCGGTGGCGCACGCCGACTACCGGCAGCGCGGCGCACCCATCCGCATCGCGGTCTTCGACGACCGCCTCGAAGTGGAGAGCCCCGGCCTGCTGCAGTTCGGACTGACGGTCGACGACCTCCGCCGTGGAGTGTCCAAACTACGCAACCGGGTCATCGGCCGAGTCTTCCACTCTCTGCGGCTGATCGAGCAGTGGGGCAGCGGCATCCAACGGATGACCGCCGCATGCCTCGACGCGGGCCTTCCCCCACCAGACCTCGAAGAGATCGGCACCCGGTTCCGTGTCACGCTGTGGACTCAGCGCATCCAGCCACCGACCCTGGATGCCAAGGACCGCGCGATCCTCGCGGCCATCCCAACCGGCGGCGCGCTCACCAGCGAAATCGCCAACGCCATCGACCTGTCCACCCGCGCGACGAGGACCAGACTCATCAAACTGGTCGACCGCGGACTCGTCCGTGAACTCGGCGCCGGCCCGCGAGACCCGAAGCGCCGCTACTACCGCTCCCTGTAGCCGGCCCGCCGGCGCTGGCAGCTCGTAGAGCCACCACCAACACGTCCCAGGGCGGAGGCCAAGGCCGAGAGCTTAACTTCCGACTCAGAAGTAAGCTCTGAAGTTCGTGGCTTCCGAGTGCTTCTGAGCACTTCCGAGCACGGGCGCCGCCAGACCGCGCATCACAGGCAGAAGGATCCCCGCCTCCTCTATCCGTAAGCCCCAATGCGGCTCACCACGACCTCAAGGCCACGGATCTCCCAGGCCCCATCGCGTCCACGACGTGGCTTCCGTCCACGCGGACAGGAAGCTCAGAAGCGCCCAGCGTTCCTGTTGCCGGCGTAGCCGGCCCGGCGGATCTTCGCGTGGGCGGGTTCGATGGACACGGTCGGGCCGTTGACCTGCAGGTTAGGTTCGCATTAGTGCTGGTTGGGTGCACCCAACACTATGGTCGGGCCTGTGAGCTGCGAGAACAGGTTCGCGCAGAGGGCGGTAAGGCCGAGGTCCGCTACCACGCCTGCTGATCTCTCGGCGGCTGTGGCCATGCGCAGGGTGCTGGGCCGTCACAGTCGTTCAGGTACCAGGCTCGGTGGCTCCCGGTTCGGTGGGTTGGGCCCAGATGCCCGGACCGAGCAGTTTGGTTTTCTCGATCGGAGGTAGGCCGTCGTCACCGGCGCGGAGGCGGCTGTAGAGGGAGCGCATCGCGGCGCGGTCGGGAAGATGCTCTCCGCCTGCCGCGCGTTCCAGAACGGTCAGCGTGCTCACCAGCCTCAGTCCGCCTACAGATCTTCCCCGCATACGCAGCCGTTCCAGGCGCCTCCGTTCGGCGGTGGCGACCGCGGCGCCCGCGCCGTCGTCGATGAGCACGGTGACCATCGCCCCGGTTTCGGCCGCGACGACGGCGTGCGCGACGACCATGGTCTCGCCCAGGTCTCTGCCGTCCTTCATGCGCTCGTGCACGGGAAGCCGGCTGATCCGGGAGACGACAACCGCGAGCTCCGGGGTGACGTCGTCGGGGAGTATCTCGATCCAGGTCGGCGTCAGCTTGTTCCAGACCGCTTCGGCCGCGCGGAACCGATGGTCGGAACGGGCTTTGCGGATCACTTCCGCGGCGACGGTCTCCGGTGCGCTGAGTCGACCGAGAACGCCGATGAGTAGCCGTTCCTTGTTGACGGCGAGGAAGCTGAGGGCGGGCCCGGCGTCGATGACCGGCCGTGCGGTCACCGTGTGGGGGCCGGGGAGGACTCGCCGTCCGCGTCGTCGAGACCGCTCAGATCGATGTCGACGTCCGGCAGATCGGCGCTGTCAGTCCACGCCCGGGACGGCTCTCCTGCTTCGATGCCTGCTTCGCGGAGCTCCGCCTCAACGGTTGCGACGTCGACGCCGCGGAGCGTAGCCAGAGCCTGCGCGGAGACAACGTGTTCCAGATAGCCGTTGATCGCGCGCGCGAGGAGCCGCTGGGGAGCCCGACGCCGGTCGGACTCGGCCTGCAGGGCACGGTACTGGTCGATCCAGCCGAACCGCGCTGCCAGCCAAGGCGTGGCGACAGCTCGCCACAGCGCTTTCACGGCTTCCGTGATGTATCCAGCCTGCTCCAAGGCGATCGCGGCGATCGGCGTGGATACCAGGAAACGCTGCGTCACCTGTGAAAGCAGCGCAAGGTCCATGTCCTCAGGGCCGCGGTCGCCGAGGAACTCGCGCAGCCCTTCCACGGGTATGAGCAGGTGCCGGGCGAAGGCGTCGGCTCGTACCTCCTCTGGCCGACGCTCGCTCCACGTTCCTTCCGCGGCAGGCGACCAGTCCTCGAACAGGACATGCGCCAGTTCGTGGGCGAGGGTGCTGCGCTGCCGCATCGGCCGGTCGGTACGCGCCACACCGATGAACACCGAGTTCCGGAGCGGGTCGCGCACCGTGAGCCCGTGCTCGTCCGGGCCTGCGTCGAGTACGGCAACGTCGATCCCGGTGGTCTGCTCGACGAGTGACACGAGATCGCCCAAGGCCTGTGCCCCCAGGCGATGGTCGTGACGGAACCGCGCCGCCGCGGCCCTCCCGTCCTGCTCGGCGCTCACGCCACCACCGGGAACGGCGGGATGCCCTGGTCCTCCAGATAGGCGTCCAGATCCAGGTAGTGCAACAGCTCCCGGCGCATCGCGGCCATCTCGGCGTCGTTCGTGGCGTGGGCCGCGTACTGGGCACGGTCGGCCACGGAACCGACACCGGTCAGTTCCGCCACGGAGTGGCCGGTCGCGCCGGCGATCGCGATGATCTCCGTCATCTTGGCTACCCGATCACCAGCGACGATCCGAGACAGGGTCGGCTGCGAGATACCGGTGACCTGAGCCAGGGCACGTTGGGTCAGCTGGGCAGCGTTCATGGCGTGCCTGATCCGTTCGGCCACACCGATCGAATCCATACCGCCACCCCCTTGAATCAGATCAAGCATACCCGATTCAGGCCTGGTTCCAACCCGTTCGACCGCACGCCTTGCAGATCATCGAATCTGCCTTACCCTCGCCACCCCGGCGGGCGTCGGCGATGCGCCGCCAAGGCCGCACCGTCAACGATCTTGATCACTCGACCAAACGCGCCGGCCATGGACAGCGGACACCGAACACCCGAACCAGCAGTGAGATCGCCAGCCGGGCTCGGGATCAGCACGGACGACGACACGGTGGGGCCCGCAGGCTGTCGCACCCCTGCCGCCCCGGCGCCCTGGCCCGCTCACAGTCAGAGCGGGGCTGAACCGCTCGGACGTCCACACACGCGCACCAATACCACCGGCCTACCGGGTTCCTGCCGCATTCTCGTTCCGGGCGTAGCCGGCCCGTCGGATCTTCGCATGGGCAGGTCCGATGGACACCGCCGGGCCGTTGACCTGCAGGTTCAGGTTCGCATTAGTGCTGGCTGGGCGCACCCAAGCTTGCGATCAAGGCCGTGAGCTGCGAGAACGAGTTCGCGCACGGCCCTGACGGCGGAAGTGGGCCGCACCGTACGCCACTGGTCACAGCGGCCGTTGGCCACCAGGCCGGACCGAGGAGCCCCAGGGCAGGCACGCGGTGTACGCAACGGCCGTGCACAGTGTCGGTCACGTCTTGGGCGCGACCCTCGTCGTCGATGCGGGCAGGAGCAGAGCCCGATTCGCCGAGACATGTCCGGTCCTCACCGACGACTCCGGGTCGCCCCTTCAAGGATCTTGGTGATGTCCTCGACGGAATCCCGGGCGCCGGAGGCGACACTCATGACGAGGTCGTAGGCCTCATCGTTGGTCAGCGTCAGGCGACGCCCGTTGACACCGTAGAAGGCGATCAGACCGGCGAGCGCAAGCCGCTTGTTCCCATCGACGAGGGCACGATTGCGGGCCAGCGAATGCAGGAGCGCGGCAGCCTTGCCGTCGAGCGTGGGATAGGCGTCACCACCGAACACCGTCGCCCGCGGGCGCGCGAGAGCCGATTCGAGCAGGCCGTGGTCCCTGACCACCGGCTCGGAGCCGATGGCCCGCTCGGCGATGTACAGCAGTTCACGAAGCTTCAGATAGATCATTCGCCGAGCCGACGAAGCGCCTCCGCGTACCGCGGCAGCTCCTCGTCCAACACCTGATCCAGCAGCTCCGCCCGACTGTGTGCCTCGATGTACTCCCGGATCGCCTCCCGGGCGATCTCCTGCATCGACCGCTGTTCCAACTCCGAACGCAGACGCAGAGCCTCCGCCTCGTCATCAGTCAAGCGCAGTGTCATCGCCACCACCCGACGGTATCACCATTGATACCACCACCGGGACTCGTGCCGTGGTCACGGCGCCCGGTTCCTATCCGATCTTCTTGGCGTTCGCGTCGCCGGCGTAGCCGGACCGCCGGATCTTCGCGTGGACGGGCTCGACGGAAACGGTCGGGCCGTTGACCTGCAGGTTTAGGTTCGCATTGTGCTGGTTGGGTGCACAAACCCCTGTGCCACAGTCCTTTTCACCTCGGCAGACCGTCGCGGTGAGCCCCACGACGGCGCAGACAGCTGGTAATTGTCCGCATCCTGTGGCGCCCTCGGCTCACCCCCGCGATCGAGGAGACACCGACGAACCGGGACGTCTGTCCACCTGATCACCAGTCGCGTACCCACGTCCGGGGCCCACCTTGGTGTCCGTCCGCCGCCTGTTACCCCAGCCCCCGCCGGGACTCTGGGACCGGCCCGAGATGGCCGACGCACTCGCCCGCCGCGACATCGGACCGCCTTCAAGATCTATTGCCGGTGGACCGGCGCGCCCCAGACTCAGATAGCCACGGTCTGCGGCCCCCCGCAGTCGCACCTCAGCGACATCGCCAACGGCCGCCGCCAGGTCACCAGCCTGGAAGGACATGCTGGTGAACACCCACGTCTACGGCGCCCCCGCCGCACAGTCCTGGCCTACGACGACGGCTCGCCAACCGCTCAGCAACCGCCACTTCCACCCAATCACGGCACGGCGAGCACCACCAAGCCGCCCCGGTCTGCGGGACGCCCATGTGACAGCGTTGCGTTTGACGACGAAGGATAAATTACAGTTATCGTGCCGATGCCGACAAGTTGATCTGCGGTGGCGGTGGCCTCAAACCCAGCCGCCGCCACCGCAGATTTCAGTAATCAAACAATCCAGATGGATGACACACGGTCGTTCCATCCGGCGACAGGTCTATCGCCGCCAGACCGCAGTCCCGCGATTCAGTCGACACCCGATTTCGGGTGTACCAGCGCGACGCATTAACTCTAGTACGTACCAACCCTAGTCGGCTCCCACCGTGCCGCGCTCGTGCTTTCCGTTCTTCCAGACACACACCCCGTGCGGTGGAAAGTCGATCCATCCGTCAGTGGCGTTTCTCCCCTGCACCCACTTGGCATTGACGCCCGTGACGTCGGCCTTGTCGGCATGGACAATCCCCCACTGAGCACTTCCAGTATTGATGTTCACGCCGTCCTCGACAAAACTGATGTACCCGTCAGCGGAGCTCCTCCCCTGCACCCACTTGGCATTGACGCCGGTGACGTCAGCCTTGTCGGCATGGACAATCCCCCACTGAGCACTTCCAGTATTGATGTTCACGCCGTCCTCGACAAAACTGATGTACCCGTCAGCGGAGCTCCTCCCTGCACCCNCTTGGCATTGACG
>NZ_ADGX01000054.1 GCF_000177675.1 Parafrankia sp. EUN1f | reverse complement strand
GCTACCGGTGGCCAGCAGCGACCCGTCCGGACCGAATCCCACCATGCCTCACCTGACCGGTGTCGCCGGTGAGCAGGGAGCTGATTTGGCGTGGGTGGGTCGGGTCGGACGATCGTCCCAGAGCCGCACCGTGCCGTCGCTGCTACCGGTGGCCAGCAGCGACCCGTCCGGACCGAATCCCACCATGCTCACCTGACCGGTGTCGCCGGTGAGCAGGGAGCTGATTTGGCGTGGGTGGGTCGGGTCGGAGATGTCCCAGAGCCGCACCGTGCCGTCGCTGCTACCGGTGGCCAGCAGCCGCCCGTCCGGACCGAATCCCACCATGCTCACCTGACCGGTGTCGCCGGTGAGCAGGGAGCTGATTTGGCGTGGCGTAGTACCAAGGGTTTCCAGGAGGTTGCTGCGGGCGCTGGCCCCAGGCGCGATGTCGTTGGCGGCGATAGCGAGGCGCAGGGCGGTGGTGGTATCTGCCTCGCGGGCGCTGTCAGCGAGGGTGAGCAACTGCCGGGCGACCGCGATGCGCTGCTGCTGTTCTGTGATCCGACGCTGGTCGTTGGCCCTCTGGCTCTGCAGGGAGGCGACGACTCCTAGGCTGGTGACGACCAGCAGTAGGACGGTCAGGCCGGTGAACATGTTGATGAGGCGGCGGCGGGCACGGCGGCGGCTGGTAACTAGGAATAGCCGGGCTGTCAGGCTGAGGTCGTCAGGGGCGAGGAGACCGAGGACGGCGGCGGCCCTGTTATAGGTCCACAGCTGTTCGCGCGGCCGGCCGGCTTGCTGCCAGTCGTAGGCGGCGGTCTCGGCTTGGGCGCGCTGGCGCAGCCGGTCCGTGTCGTCGGCGATGGCCTGGGTCAGTGGAGGCCAGGCGGTGAGGAATCGCTCATGGGCGACTTCGACCGTGGCCGGCCCTGTAGGCGGAGTGTCGACGATCAGCAGCCGGCGGTTGATGAACGGGTCGAGTTGGGCGCGGATGGGGTCTGACAGGTGGTCGAGCAGGAGCCTGCGGCGGATGGGCCGTTCGTCGATGTCGACGGTAGCCAGTTGCAGCAGCGCGGCCAGAACCTCCTGCCGGGTGCGGCTGGTGGCTGCGATGGCGTCGGCGAGGGCGGCGTCGGCGTGGTCAACCAGTGAGCCCCGGACCCCGCCGATCTGTTCATACAGTCCGGCTGACAGGACGTTTGTGTCCACATCCTGGGCGGCCAGAGAGAGGCGCTGGAGGGTGTAGGCGAGCAGCGGGAGGGCCTGGCCGTCACCGGTATCAAGGACCATCTGGGTGACAAGCTCGTCGTCGATATGCAGTCCGGCCAACCGGGCTGGTTCGGCGATCACTACGGGCAGCCGGTCCTGGGTTAGCGGCGCAAGTGCCTCCGCGTGCACAGTGAGCCCGGCCTTCGCGGATGCGTCCAGAAGCGGGTCGAGGTACTCCGACCGCAGGGTTGCGACCACCCGGGCTCGTGCCACGCTCGCCGCTGCCAGTAGGGCCAGGAACCGGTTTCGGCCCTCCACGCTGGTGCTTACGAGCAGTTCCTCGGCCTGGTCGATGACCAGTAGCAGCCGTTTCGCTGGCGCTGCCGCGGCCAGCAACTCGCCGACAACGTGGGCAACCATGAGCGGGTCGTCCAGCTGGGGCGTCAGTGTCTCGGTTTCCCACTCCAGGCCGTGGCGGCGACCTGCATCAGCCAGGGTCGCGGCGAGCGCGGCGGCGGGCTGGCTGCCAGGGCTCATCGGCAGGGTTACCAACCAATCGCCGTCGGCTGCCAGGGCGGGTACGAGACCGGCCGCGACCAGCGACGACTTGCCGCACCCCGACGGGCCCACAACCGCCACCAGCTCGCCCGCGTCCGCCAGCGACAACATCCGGTCGGTCAGCCGGCGAATCTCGGCCTCCCGGCCCCTGAACATCGTGGCTCGGTTCGCGTCGAACGCGGCAAGTCCTGGAAACGGAGATGGCCCGGGTACCTCGGGCACTCGTGCGACGCCACGTCCCTCTGACATCGCGGTCTGGACACGGTGCAGGGCTGCGATCCAATGGCTGACATCCTGTGCTGGCACCTCGCACACAGCGAGGAACGTCTCCAGCGTCTCCTGAGATGGTCGGCCCTTGCTGAGCAGGTCTGATGTGGTGCTGCGGGGCAGCCAGCGTGCCTGTCCGTTCTTGCGCGGCGGCAGTTGGCGGGCCTTCGTCTCCAGGTTTGCCAGAGACAGACCCAGGCGTTGGCGTAGCGCGTCGAGCGCGGCAGCCAACTCCTGCGGGGTGTTGATGAACGCAGGATCTTGAACGGTTGACCCGCCCTCACTGGCGACAGCTCCAGATGTGGATTGCCGTGCCGAGGCTGTGACAGCCCCAGCCCCAGGGGCACTGCCCGGAGGCTGGTCAGGACTGGCGTGGCGTGCGCTGCCCGCTTCTGGGCGCGGAAGGCTCCGCCAGCGCTCCAGCCACAACTGCTGCTGGCTGCTCGGGACGCCACATGCGGCCACATACGCCCACGCCACGTTCCAGCTGGGCACCTCCTGCCCAGAGGCCGCGGAGGAAAGCGTGGGTGCCGAGTAGTGCGCACGCTCCGACATCTGCCGGTAGGTCAGGCCGGCTCCCCGTCGCAGAGCTCGCAGTTGGAGTGCGAACTCCGCGACGGGGCCGTCTGACGGGTCTACCGGCCTCTCGGGCCGGGGCACAGCCCTGGTCTAGGCAGTCGACTGGTCGGCGTCACCGGAGCTGAGATCGAACATCCGCCGCACGATCTCCAGCGAGAGAGCCGCTGTGGCGCCGACCAGGGAGAGCGCCGCCGCAGCGTCGTAACCCTGCCGCACGAGAACACCAACGATGACAATAATGATCACCAGGGCGACAAGCTGGACGACGATCCCCGGACCGCCACCTGACCCATTTCGGACATATCCACGCACAGAAACACGACCTTTCGACACAACATCTGGTCCGGACGGGACTTGAGTAGGGCGTTGCCAGGCGCCGAGCTGATGCCGGTAGCCAGCCGGTATCGACACATGGCGTCGCCACATCGTGGCGCGGGCGGCTGATCCTGTCACCGGTTGGTTGTTAGAAATGCTCATAAGCAAACGAAAGCGCTCCATGGATCTTGCTGCCGGACCGGCATCTAACAACTCGCGGACGTTCGAAGGGTTGTTGCCCAACAATTAGCCTGAGCTTCGAAACCGCAGGTGGCAGGGGCCGAACCCCATGCCGACATCCGGATCAGTCCGGCCCTCTAGCCGGATCCCCGCAGCGGCAGGTGAGCTATCCCTGCAGCGTCACGTACCTACACGGCGACCTGCCCGAGACGACGTCTGATTGGTCCGGACGGGCGGCTCGGCCGAGGGAGCCCCTTGTTAGCCGCTTGGGGCTCCCTCCCACACACCACGTGGCCAGACAGTTCGCCACGGTGCGCGGCGACCACGCCGCTCGACTACTCGTCCGACCAGGCAGGGTCACGCAGGGGACGCAGTCCCGGTCCGGTCGGAACGGTGAAGGCATAGCGGCCCAGGCAGTTGAGGTGGGCGTGCCCGAGCGGGGAGAGCCGGGCGACGTCGTCCTCGGACACGACATGGCCGGCGGCACGTAGGGCGGTGACGGCGGCGTCGAGGTAGCGGGTGTTCCACAGCACGACCGCGTTGAGGACCAGGCCGAGCGCGCCGAGCTGGTCCTCCTGTCCTTCGCGGTAGGCCTGGTAGATCTGTCCGCGGCGGCCGTGGAAGATTGTGCGGGCGAGTTTGTGGCGGGATTCCTGCACGGTGGTCTGGGTGTTCACCGCCCGGCGGTGGGTGTCGTCGAGCGGGTCGACCATCGCGAGCAGGTGCAGGGTCTTGGCGATCCGGCCGTACTCGGCGAAGGCCTGCCCCAGCGGGGTGGGGTGGCCGTCGCGGCCGAGCATCCGCAGCACGTCGTAGGCGCGGACCTGCCCGGTGACCAGGGAGCCGGCGACGCGCAGCAGGTCGGGCCAGTGGTCGAGGATCCGGCGCAGGTTGACCTTGTTGCGGGCGATCGCGTTCAGCGGCCCGTAGTCGCCGGCGGGGTCGCCGGGCCAGGTGGCCCGCCAGTAGCGGGTGTCGCCGATGTCGGCGATCCGGGGGGAGAACCGGTAGCCCAGCAGCCGGAACACGCCGAAGACCAGGTCGGAGTAGGACGCCTCGTCGGTCGCGACGACCTCGGGTTTCGGGCCGGCGTCGAGGTTGAGCAGCACGTCGAGGATGTGCAGGCTGTCGCGGGGCGTACCGGGTACCACCTTCGCACCGATCCCGGCGACCTGGTCGTTGACCGCGTTCAGCCAGGTCAGGCCCCGCTTGTAGCCGAAGTACTTCGGTGACGGCCCGGCGTTGAGGGTGCGGACCGGGACGACGAACCGCAGCCCGTCGACGGAGGCGAGCAGGCCGCCACCCCACACTGCGGCGATCGGGATCCGGCTCTGCGCGTCGATGAGGGCGGCGTTCGCCGCTGTGTGGGTCTCGGCCCGCAGGTAGTTCTGGTCCACGTGCGAGAGCCGCCCGCGGGTGAGCGCCTCGTCGTTCGGGTTCGTCACCGGGGTCAGCCCGACGTTGCAGGCCTCGGCGACCAGCAGCGCCGCGACGGAGAGTGGGAGGTCCCGTATCCGCGCGACCGCGCCGGAGACATGGACGTAGGCGTCGAGGAACCCGGTCCAGGAGTGGACTTCCAGCAGCAGCTCGGGCAGATCGACGCGGGGCAGCATCGCCGCCGTCCGCGCACGCAGTACTTCCAGGCTCGGGGGAATCTCCAGCGCTTCGAGGCGTTCGACCGCGAGCCGCATCCGGCTGTCGCCGTCCGGTACGACCCGCACCGACGCCGTCTCCCCGGCCTCGGCGAGGCGGGCAGCCATCTGCCGCCACGCCGCGTCGAGCGCGTCGACCTGGCCGCGCAGATGGGTCTCGGCCGGGCCGGACAAGCCCAGCCCGTCGAGGATGTCCCCACGCACCGCCGTCCACGCCGACCCGGCCAACAACCGGGCCCGCGGATCGCCCCACCGGTGGGACGGCACGGCGTAGACGTCGCGGACCCGCAGCGCCCGATGCAACTGCTCCAGCACGCAGATCACGTAGGCGTCGCGGTCGACCGCCCCGTCGGGCAGGTCCGGGTTGGCGTAGACCGCACGTCGCCACATCGACGGCACCAGATCGCCATCGATCTCCTCCGGTGTCAGCGGCTTGGCCTTGACCCGCCGGGCCGCGAGGCCCGGCAACGCGCGCACCGCCTCCAGCACCGGCTGGCCAGCCGCAGCGGCAGCCAGCGACGACTCGCCCAGCAGCGGCAGGAACGAGCGGACCGTGCGGTACCGCTCGGCGAGCGCCACCCGCATCGCCACCTCCGCCGAGCCGTCATCGTCCGGCACGAGCTCCTCGACAACGGCGATCGCGCCGGCGACCCGCTCCCGCGGCGCCACCGCCTCCACCGCCGCCCAGGCCGCCGCCACATCCACACCCCGGCCGTGAGCCGCCGCCGCGTCGAGAACGTCCACCAGGGCGCGGCCGGCCAGCGCCAGCACCCGCGATGCCCGCTCCAGGCGGGGCAGCCAGCCCAGCCGTTCGGCGTTCGACGCCTGCCGCGACGGGTTGATCAACTTCGTGGCCATCAGCAACGCGAACAGATCGAGTGCGTCGTCGACCGCGACCGCGTCCAGATGCCGCGCCACCGCCAGCAGCGTCGCGGTCCGCCGAGGCTCGGCCAGCTCCGCCAGACTCGGCGCCTTACTCGCCAGCCCATACCGGGCCAGCGAGGCCAGCCGGTTCGCCGGCACCACCGAGCAGTCCACCCGCCGCACCCCGAGCCCGGCCAGATCAGCCGCCCGGTCCAACGCCTTCACCAGCGCAGACCCCGACACCCGCGTCGGCGCCCGGCGCCACTCCTCCAACCGCGACACCCGCCCACCCGGCGGCACCGCCAACGCACCAACCAGCACGCCCGGCAGCATCGGATCAGCCGCCGCGGCCGCCTCAGCAAGCGTGGCATGCATCCTGCCCGCCGCCGCCTCGCGGACCGTGTTGACCAGCCGGGTCAGCACCGTGACCCCCGGCAGCAGCACCCGCGCCCGGCGCAGCCAGCCGACACCCTCGTCGAACAGCGCGCCCGGTCCCTCCGCGTGCGTCCACGCCCGGCCATCCAGGAACCGGCGGAACTCAGCCGCGGCCCGCTCGTCCTCGAACGGGCGGAACCCGTAGGCGTCGCGGATCTCCCAGGCATGCTCGTAGGCCGTCTTCGACCGCTCGGTGTACCGCTTCACGCACGACACGTCTCCGATCCCCAACTGCTGCCCGAGGTACTCCACCACCGGCCACGGCACATCCAGCGGATCCTCCAGGAACAGCCCCAGGAACCGCACCGTCGTCGCCTGCACCACAAACCCCAACCGGTTGTGATCACCCCGCCGGTCCGCGATCAGACCCCGATCGACGTCATCCAGGAAGAAGAACCGCTCCAACTCCGCCCGTGACGGCACCCCCTGAAACCGGCCATACCGGGCCACCTGCGCATCAGTCAGGAACTCCAGCGGCACACCCCGGAACGTAACCAGCCAGACGCGCAGCGGGAACGGGAATCGCGGACCCGACCACACCGTGGCCTAGATCCTCGCTAGCGCCAACGACTGAACGGTTCTTCCTCGACCCCGAACACCACCGGCGCCCGCAAGGTCCCGCAGGACGCCCCGACCAGCTTCGTCCCGGCCCGCTGGCGCGGCTACCTGGCCACCGCCACGAGAGGCCCACACCGCGGCGCCGAGGCAGATGGCTTCGAACAGGACGGGGACCGTTCTTGGGTTCACGCTTGCTGCTGGGCGCGAACGGTTTCACGGTCCGGGCTGGTCGCCGACGGTGCGGGGCCAGGTCCAGGCGTACCGCACGATGAGGGCGAGCAGGATCAGTTCCAGTACGATGCCAAGGCCGTAGAAGTACAGCCAGGACTCGCCCACCGCGTTGAATGCCGTGACGGGAACGTAGAGCGAGGCCACGATGAGGTTCGTGATGCGGGTCGCCCGGGCGGGCAGCGTCATCGACAGCACGACCATGAGGATCGGGATGGCCACTAAGGTCAGCGCCGTGGTCGAAAAGGTCTGGGAGAGGTCGAACTCGAAGACCTTGCCGTCGAGGACGTCTTCGATGACGCCGGGCGTGAAGAAGTTGAGAATGTCCACGTAGGCGTACAGGAACATGAAGCTGGTCCACGCCGCGGCGAGCTTGGCTCTCACCGGGATCGGCTGGTCTTCCAGTGTGGTGGTGGGTTGACGCGTTCTCATCATGGGCTCCGTCGTTGGTGAGGATCGGTACGTCCACGATCGCTGAGCCCGGCGGCGGGCACATCGGCCCGGAGGCCGGAGTTCGCCTGGCCGATGAGATGGTCTCTCTCCCGTGCTTTCGGCTGATCCGCCGCTGCCGCGCTGTCCCTACACTGGACAGAAGGTGACGAAGGCACTGCGCTCGTTGTGGGCCTCGGTCGCCCCGGCCGGGACCAGTCGTCGTGCATGTACGTCAGGTTCGGTTCAGTGCCCCACCCGGCCGGTGTCGTAGGCCCACATCGCGATCTCGACCCTGTTCCGGGCGCCGATCTTGGCCAGCAGGCTCGCGACGTGGGTCTTGGCGGTCGTCAAGCTGATGAACAGCTCGGCGGCGATCTCCGCGTTCGTGCGGCCGACAGCGACCAGTTTCAGCACCTCCTCCTCGCGTTGGGTGAGCGGCTCGATCGGTTGGGTACGGCGTTTCGATGAGGCCCCCGCGGCAAGGGTCGCTAGCAGCCTGCGGGTGATGTTCGGCGCGATCAGGGCGTCGCCGACGGCGGCGGCATGGACAGCCTGCACCAGCAACGCTGGCCCGGCATCCTTGAGGAGAAATCCTCGGGCTCCGGCCCGAAGCGCGCCGTGGACGTACTCGTCCAGGTCGAACGTCGTGATCACCACCACCGCGATGGGGTCCGCTACGCCCCGCCCTGCGAGGAGCTCGGTCACCTCGATGCCGTCCAGCCCGGGCATCCGAATGTCGACCAGGCACACGTCGGGGCGGAGCCGATGCGCCAGCTCGACGGCGGCCTTGCCGTCGGCGGCTTGGCCGACGACCTCGATGTCGGGCTGGGCGTCAAGGATCATCGACAGGCCGGTGCGCACCAGATCCTGGTCGTCTGCCACCAGCACGCGCGTCGTCATAGGGGCAACTCCATCGGCAGCTCGGCGTCGACCGCCCACCCGCCCTCGGGCGTCGGCCCAGCGCGTAGCGTGCCGCCGAGCAGCTGCACGCGCTCGGTCATCCCCAGCAGCCCGAAACCGTGGGTCGCTGGCCGCGCCGGGTCGATCTGGCCGTCGTCGGTCACGCGGAGCCGCAGCCTTCCTGCGCCCTCGACGACCCTGATCTCCACACGCGAGGCGTTTCGGGCGTGCCGCAGCGCGTTGGTCAGCGCCTCCTGCGCCATCCGGTACACGGCGGCGTCGACCTGGGGCCGAAGTCCGGCCAGATCACCCGCCAACTCCACGTCGACGACGGGGTCCGGTTCGCGGCGGGCGAGGAACACCAGGTCGGCGACGCCGGGCTGGGGACCGTACTCCGCCGGCGCTCCGTCACGCAGCACCCGGACCATCGCTCGCATCTCCGCCAGCGTCCGCGACGCTTCCCCCTCGATGATCGCAAGCGCCTCGAGCGCCGCTTCAGGTCGCTTCGCGGCCATCGTCATGCCAGCCTGCGCTTGCAGAGTGATCGCCGAGACGTGGTGGGCGACCGAGTCGTGCAGCTCGCGCGCGAGGCCGACGCGCTCCTGGCTGCGGACCTGGTCGAGCGCCCGGCGCCGACTCTCGGCGCGGTAGCGGAACGCCGCTCCGCCCGCTGCCGCCGCCGCCAGGACCGCCAACCCGCCGAAGAGCTCGGCTGGCCCGGTGTAGTCGGTCGCAAAGCTGAACACCGCGGCGACCGCAACCACCAGCAGCCCAATCACGATCTGACGCCCTGAGCCCCAGCGGACCAGCGAATAGACGAGCACCAGGATGTAGATCATCGTGTTTAGGCCCACGCCTGGGGTCCCGCCCAGCCAGCTCGCCAGTCCTAACGCCATCCCGGTGCCGAAGCCCACCACGACGCAGACCAACGGGTGAGTACGCCGCCACAGCAGCACCGGCGCAAGTCCGACCGTCACGATCGTCACGACCGGCCGCCAGGTGACGTCCTCTCGGAGGGTTCCTTCGAGCAACGCCGCCACCATCACCACGCCGACCAGCACCCGGTCGAGCCACACCCGTTCGGGCGTGTCCGCGGCGCGGGGCTCGTCCCAGAGCGAGCGCAGGCCGGTGGTGAACACACACCCAGCCTAGAGACAGCCCAGGCGTCGGAGACCCTCCGAAAGAACGAGACGCCGCTCCCCCCAATGGCAGAGGCGGGTCCGGCCTCGACCAGCAGCCAGGATGAGAGGTAGCGCTGTACCGGCCTCGGGGATCGATCGAACCGCACTTCCGCTCGATGACTGCTGTCCCCGACCCTGCTCAGGCTGAATGCGCCCGCCCGGCGGATTCCAACACCGAGGTCAGAAAGCGACGCACCGTCTCCAGCTCGCCCGCCTCGAAACCGTCCGCGGCTGCCACCACCTCGCCGATCACCGGCCCGAAGAAGGTCCACCCGAGTTCCGTGGCCTTCTCCTCCACCTCCAGCAGCACCCGTCGCCGATCGGCTGTGTCCCTGTTGCGGCGGACCAGTCCGAGCCGCTCCAGCCGATCCACCAGGGCGGTGGTCCCGGCCGAGTTCAGGCGTAGTTGCTCGCCAAGCCACCCGGGTGTGGCACGGGTACCGACCCGTGCCGCGTCCAGCAGGTGGATCAGCGCGCGCACATCGGTGGGATGTAGCCCGTGGCGCGCGGCGAACCTGGCGCCCAGCAGGTCGAACTCCACGGTCACCGCGCGCAGCAGGTGAACCAGTCCCATCGCGGGGCTCTGATCGTCCATGCACACTCCCTCGGACCTCTCTAATATCTCGCTGAACGAGATTATCGCCTAGCGAGAGGAATCTCCGTGCCGCCGTCCGCTTTCGATCTTGTCTACGACGAGCTCCGCGCCCGCTGGCCCGAGTCCACCGAGGAGCGCGACGTCGGTACCCCGTACGGGCGCACCCGGGTTCATGTGTACGGCCGTGCGGACGGCAGCCCGCTCGTGCTGCTGCCCGGCGGCTCAGCCACCGGCCTGGTCTGGTTCGCCAACGCACCGGCTCTCGGCACGCAGTACCGGGTCCATGCGGTTGATCTGGTGGGAGACGCCGGCCGCACCGAACGCCGGGGGGCAGCGTTGAAGAGCGCCGACGATCTGGAATCCTGGCTGGATGCGCTGATGGACGGGCTCGGGCTTGCCCGCACGCACCTGTGCGGTCACTCGTACGGCGCCTGGCTGGCCGTCAGGTACGCACTTCATGCCCCGCAGCGGGTCGCCCGCCTCGCCCTCGTCGACCCGACCCAGGTCTTCGCCGGATTCCGCCCTGGCTACCTGCTGCGCGCACTGCCCACCCTGATCCGCCCGAGCGAGGCCCGTGCCCGCGCCTTCCTGTCCTGGGAGACCGCGGACGTCCACCCGGACGAGACCTGGCAGCGTCTCTACGCGCTGGCCACCACAGTTCCCGGCCGCAAGTTCGTCACCGGCGGCCGCCCGCGGGCCGCCGACCTCCACATGCCGGTACTGGTCCTGCTTGCGGAGCACAGCCGCGCCCACCACGCCGTCAAGGTCGCCGAAAGAGCCCGCCGGACGCTCTCGCGGGGCGAGGTGGCGCTGCTCCCCGGAGCCACCCACCACTCCCTGCCACTCACCACGCCGAAGCAGTTGAACGAACGGCTGATGGATTTCCTGGACTGACCGCGCCGAACGTCATCCGCCCCGGCGGCCGGCACTCCTACCGTTGACCACGAACCATGGCGGCAGTCGCACCAAACCCACCAGCGGATCCTGTGACGATCACGCTCGCTCCCGGAACAGCATGAGCCATTCCGTCAGCGCCGGCGCCGACGCCCGAGCAGCGCGAGGGCCGGTTTGAGAAGCAGCCGCTCACCGAAGCGGTGGTCGCCACCGCGGACGAGGCGGGCGCCGAGGTCGGGGCGCTGGCGCCACAGGTAGGCGCGGGCCCGCTCGGCGTGCAGCGAGTCCGAGACGACCTTTATCCGGTCCGCGTCCTCGATCAGGGGGATGACGTTGCCGATGTTCTCCCAGGTGGAGCGGCTGACGCTGTCGACGGACAGCGGGCCGTGGTAGCCGCGCGCACCGCGGGCGTAGTCCGCCATCAGGTCCGCCTCCGCCCGGGGGCCGCCCACCGGGCCTCCGGCCAGGACCAGCCGGGACTCCACACCTTCGAGGGAACGCAGCCCGGCCCGGACCCGCCACCGGTTCACCGCGTTGATGCGTTCCGACCGGTTACGGAAACCGAGCACGACCACCACCTCGCCTGCCCCCCGCGGCGCGGGTGCGGGCGCGGTCGTACCGAGCAGGCGCCGTGATGCACGCCAGTGTTCCAGCTCGCCCCATCCCAGCACCCCCACGACCAGCAGGCAGGCACCCACCAGCCGCGTTCGGGCCGCGTTCACCGGTCCGCATCCTGCCCGGTGAACGCGGCCCGGCCGTGCGCGAGGAACTCCCGCACGGCCGGGCCGCGGGTGTTCCGCCAGATCAGGGCGAGCACGGCGGGGTCGTCGACGTCGTCGAGGGGCAGGAGGGTGAGCCGGTCACGGTAGGCGCCGGCCATCGAACTGCTGAGGATTCCCACGGCGAGCCCACGCGTGGCCAGGTCGGCGATCGCGTCCGGGGCGCTGGCCTGCAGGGTGATCTTCGGGGTGACGTGCCGGGCCGCGCAGGCCTGGTCGAACACGGTACGCAGCCCGGTGCCCGGTGGCATGCACGCGAGCGGGTGGCCGGCGACGTCGGCGAGGGTGATCGGCTGGATCAGGGTGAGCGGATGCCCGGCCGGGACGGCGGCCACGAGGCGATCACGGGTGATGGTCAGCGCGTCGAGCCCGTCGGGGACGGCGTGGGAGGTGCCGACGACGGCGAGGTCGACGTCGCCCGCGCGTACCCGGTGGATGAGCCGGGCGGAGGTGTCCTCCAGCAGCAGGATCTCCACGCCGGGGTGGGCCTGGTGGAAGGCCGCGAGGGCGTCGAACAGGGGGCTCACGGTGCAGCCGCTGACCATCCCGACGGTCAGTTCGCCGTGCAGGAGGCCGCTCACCGCGGCCACCGCCTCGCGTAGCTCACCCGCGGCGGCGAGCGCGGCCCGCGCATGGTCGAGTGCGGCCTTGCCTGCCGTGGTCAGGGTGGCGGTGCGGGTCGACCGGTCGAACAGGTCGGTGCCGAGTTCGCGTTCGAGCTGGCGGATCTGGGCGCTGACACCGGACTGGCTGATATGGACCCGCGCGGCCGCCCGTGTGAACGTCTGTTCCTCTGCGACCGCGACGAAGTACTCCAACTGCCGTAGCTCCATAACCACAGATTCTAGATCGCAGAAGATCTATGTGTTGGACTTCTGTGGCTGGGGCGGCCAGCCTGGGAAGGGACAGAGCGCACCGCGCCACCTCCACCGGGCGCCCCGGCGCCACCCGACGGAAGGATGTCCATGCCGGACTACGAGCAGTACGCGAAGGCCATGCGTCCCGAGGACCTCACCCGCCTGTTCGTCGAACGTTCCAATGCCGGGGACGCGGCCGGGGTCGCCGCGCTCTACGAACCGGACGCGGTGCTCGCCTACCCACCCGGCGGCCAGACGGTGGGCCGCCGCGCCATCCACGCGCTGTGGGAGAAGGTCCTGGCCGGCGGCCCCCGTTTCGAACCGGAACCATCCCTGCCGACGCTGGTCAGCGGCGACATCGCCCTCACCTCGACCCCACCCGCCGACGGGACCGGTGCTCGGGCGCAGGTCGCGCGCCGCCAGCCCGACGGAAGCTGGCTGCGGCTGCTCGACCAGCCCGAGTTCACCCGTCCCACCGCGGCGCCGGATATGTGACGTCCCGGCAGGTCGACCCCGCGCCCCGGCTGTCGGACTGACGTCCTGACGACGTTTCCTGGCGGTACCTGGCCCTTGGTCCGGAGAAGGCGGTACCTGAGGACAGGGATCCGGTTCCTCCGGAGGAGGCCGGCTGCCCCCCGGCGGGGCGACAGTGACCGGCATGACCAAATCGCTGGCCGCCCCGCGTGTCGCGGCGTGTTCCCCGCGGGGGAACCACGAGTCGCCCGTCCTGCCCGGGTGGTCGTTCGGCACGGCCCGGGTCCGGGTGGGCGCCGGCCCTCGGCGGGCCGGATGACACCCGCCACCCTGCGACGGACCGCCGCGACCGGTCCCACGCTGACACTCGACGTCGCGGCGGTCACCGCCAACGTCCGCACCATCAGCGCCATCCGCCGCCAGGCCGGTGCCTGTGGGGCCGGCGAGGTGATGGCCGTGGTGAAAGCCGACGGCTACGGGCACGGGCTGGCCGATGTCGCACGGGCAGCGCTGGCCGGTGGCGCGACACGGTTCGGGGTGACCAGCGTCGCCGAGGCGTACACACTGCGCGATCTGGGGTTCACCGAGCCTGTGCTGAGCTGGCTCAACCCGGTCGACGCCGACTTCACCCAGGCGACCCGCGCCGGGGTGGAGCTCGCCGTACCCAGCCACGCCCACCTGCGGGCGGTCGCCCGTCAGACACCCGGCGCCGGTGTCCATCTCCAGCTCGACACCGGGATGGCCCGCGACGGCGCCCCGCCCGAGCAGTGGGAGTCCCTGTGCCACACGGCACGGTGCGCCGAGCGGGCCGGTTTCGTCCACGTCGTCGGTGTGATGGGGCATCTCGCCTGCGCCGCCGAACCCGGCCATCCGGCCAACCGGCGGGGACGTGAATGCTTCGACTGGGGTGTCCGGGTCGCGCTCGGCGCCGGGCTGCGTCCCCGGGACCGTCACCTCGCGGCGACGGCCGCGACGCTGAGTGACCCGCGGACCCATCACAGCCTGAGCCGGATCGGCGCGGGCCTGGTCGGCATCGACGAGTCGGGCAGTGTGCGGCTGCGCCCGGCGCTGCGCCTGACCGCCCCGCTGGTCACCGTCCGCGCAGTGCCGGCGGGAACCGCGGTCGGCTATGGGCACACCTGGACGTCCCCGCGGGCGACCCGGCTCGGCCTGGTGCCCGTCGGGTACGCCGACGGGCTGCCCCGCTGCGCCGCCGCGCGTGCGCAGGTGCAGGTCGCCGGGGTGCGCCGCCGGGTGGTCGGGCGCCTGTCGATGGACATGACCGTCGTCGATCTCGGCCCCGATCCCGCCGCCTGCCCGGCGCGGGCCGGCGACGTGGTGACGCTGTTCGGTCCTGGGGACGGCGGCGAGCCGACGGCGGCGGACTGGGCTCGCTGGGCCGCAACGCTGGAGCACGAGATCGTCACCGGACTCGGGCCCCGGCTGCGCCGGGTCGTCACCGCTCACCCCGACCCCGAGGAACGGACCACGCGATGAGGGAGAACGCCATGCGGGAGCAGAAGGACACGGCGCTGGAGGACGGCACCACGGCCGGAGGCCGGGTCGCCAGCCGGGTCGTTGTCATCGGCGGGGGGACCAGCTGTGAGCATGAGGTGTCGCTCGCCTCCGCGGCGGCGGTCACCGAGGCCCTGACCGCCGCCGGGCATGCCGTGGCGGCCCTCACCATCGACCGCGACGGCCAGTGGCGTGACCACGCGGGCCGCCTCGTCGGGCTGGCCGGTGCCGTGGAGGTGCTGCGGTCCTGCGTGGCCGCGGTGCCGATGCTGCACGGCCCGGGCGGTGAGGACGGCACGCTGGCCGCACTGTGCGAACTGGCCGGCGTGCCCTACGTCGGTTCCCCGGTGCGGGCCGGCGCCCTGGCCATGGACAAATGGGCGACGAAGCTCGTCGCCGAGGCCGTCGGTGTCCGGACCGCACCTGGCATTCTGGTGAACCGGGCGCGGACAGCCGCCGGCGCGGTGATGGCCCCACTGCCGGCGGTGGTCAAACCGGTCTCGGCCGGCTCGAGCTACGGGGTGTCCCTGGTCCATGACACCGCGCAGCTCACCGCCGCCGTCGAGGCCGCGTTGACGCTCGATGACCGGGTGCTTGTCGAGGAGGTGGTCCACGGCCGTGAGATCGACCTGGCCGTTCTCGGCCGGCCCGACGGCACCCGGACGGTGGCTCCCCCGCTGGAGATCGTCACCGGGCACGCCGGGTTCTTCGACCTCGCCGCCAAGTACGACGGCTCCGCCCGGTTCCTCGTGCCCGCCCCGCTGAGCGACGCGCAGCTGGGGGTGCTGCGGGAGGCGGCGGTCACCGTGTACGACGCGCTCGGGTGCGCCGGTGTCGCCCGGGTCGACTTCTTCCTCACCGATGCCGGCCCGGTGCTCAACGAGGTCAACACGATGCCAGGATTCACCAGCCATTCGCAGGTACCGCGGATGTTCGCGGCGGCCGGTGTGCCCTACCCCGAGCTGCTGGAGCTGCTGATCGCCGACGCGGTCGCCACAGCCACAGCCACAGCCGTAGCCGCGGTCGGGGCCGGGGGGCAGCACGACGACCGTGGCGACCGCGTCGGCCGTGGTGCCGGCCGTGGCCGGCTGCGGGTCGGATGAGAGCCGAGGAGGGGTTCGCCGCCGCCGCGGCCGGGACGGCGATCCTCATCGTCGGCGTGGCGGAGCTTGACCGGACGTGGCGGCCTGCCGACTCGCCGGTCATGGACGTCGTCTTCCTGCTGCTGGTCGCCGGCGCCGTCGTCGCCGCCCGGTGGGAGCCCGCGGCCGCGCTGGGCACGGCCTGGGTCGCGGGCCTCGTCCAGCTCGTCGCCGGCACACCCGTCCTGCTGGCCGAGGCCGCCCTGGTGGTGGTGCTGTTCGCCGCCGCGCGCTGGGGGCGGGTCGCCACGGTGCTGGCCGCCGCCGCCACGGTCGGTGTCGCCCCGGTGCTGGGCGTGGCCTGGGTTCGCTCGCTCGGGGTGCGGGCGGGGGGCCGCGGGGGGCATGTGCTGTACGACCTGCTGACCGGCTACAGCCGGCAGATCACCGTCTGGGGCCTGCTCCTGTTCGGTGTCACGTTCCTCGCCGTACCGTTCCTGACCGGCCTGATGATGCGGTTCCTGTCCGGGGCGCGCGCGGCGCAGGCCGCCCGCCAGGTCGCCGAGCACGACGCCCGCCAGGCCCAGGAGATCGCCCGACTGCGTGACGCCCAGAACCGGCTCGCCCGCGACGTCCACGATGTGGTCGGGCACTCGCTGACCGTCATCCTCGCCCAGGCGGAGTCGGCGCAGTTCCTGGACGACCCCGCCAGGCTCAAGACGACCATGCAGACCATCGCGACATCCGCCCGTTCGTCGCTGCACGACGTGCGGGAGGTGCTCGAACCGGCGCGGGAACCCGACCGGGGGCGGCGCGGCGGGCTCGACTCGCTCATCGACACCGTCCGTTCCAGCGGCCAGCCGGTCGAGGCGGCCGAGGTCGGCGAGGCCCGTCCACTGCCACCCGAACTCGACGCGGTCGCCTATCGGACGTTGCAGGAGATGCTGACCAACGCGCTGAAGCACGGCCGGCGTGACCGGCCGACGCGCGTCGAGCGGCGGTGGCCCGCGCCGGACAGCGCCGAGGCCACGCTCATCATCGAGGTGACGAACACCGTGGACGCCGCCAGTACCCACGGTGGCCTCGGGGGTCTCGGCGGCGGTCAGGGAATCGCGGGTATGCGCCGGCGGTTGGAGTCCGTCGGTGGCAGCCTCGACATCCGGCAGGCAGCGGATCCCGATGGGCCGACATTCACCGCGGTGGCGAACCTGCCGGTGCGCTCACCGTCACCGACGCTGTCCTCGGTGTCCGGGCGATCGGCATGACCGGGCCGGTCGGGCCCGACGAGGCGACGGCGGCGGCGAGCGCACCGATCGGTGTTCTCCTCGTCGACGACCAGGAGCTCTTCCGGGAGGGGGTGCGGGTGATCATCGACGCGCAGCCCGGCATGCGGGTCCTGGGCACGGCGGCCGACGGCCGCGAGGCCGTCGGCCTGGTCGACGACCTGCGCCCCGACGTCGTGCTCATGGACATCCGCATGCCCGAGATGGACGGCGTCGAGGCCACCCGGCAGATCTTCGCACCCGCGCGGGTGGCCCGGCGCACGAAACCGGTCCGGCTGATCATGCTGACGACGTTCAACCTCGACGACCGGGCGGCCACCGCGATCCGCTATGGGGCGAGCGGGTTCCTGCTCAAGGACACCACCCCCGCCCAGCTGCGCGACGCGATCCGCACGGTGCACACCGGCAACGCCGTCCTGGCCCCGCGGGATCTCACCAGCCTGCTCGACCACGAGTTCCGTGCGCCCGCCCAGCCACCGGCAGCCTTCGGGTCGCTCACCGGCAAGGAACGTGAGGTGTTCTTCGCGGTGGTCCGCGGCCTGTCGAACACGGAGATCGCCAGGCTGGTGTTCGCCAGTGAGTCGACCGTCAAGACCCACGTCGGTGCGATCCTGCGCAAGCTGGCGCTGCGTGACCGCGTCCAGATCGTCGTCTTCGCCTACGAGCACGGCGTCGTCTGACCTTCCGACCGTGGGTCGTGGGCGGCGGCCCCTCTCGACACCCTGACACCGGACGTCCGAGGTGGGGAGGGTGGTGACAGCGGGACCGCGTTCTCGTTGACAGGGTCCGGGGTCGGGAACGCGACAGGGAGCTCGGGTGCATCCACCCGATTCGCGCCGCACATAACCGAATACATGGGGCGACAATGGGTGAATCATCCGTATGCCCCCCATGATTGTTGGGAGAGTCCGTTGCCCCTGGTCGGCTCCGCCGCCTCCGCCGCATCCGAGACCCGCCTGCGCCTGCGCACCGCCGCGGCCAGCGTGCTGTTCCTGCTCACCGCGGCGGCCTGCGGCGACGACGGGAACGGCGGGGTCATCGGGGACATCCCCCGCCGGACCGGCCCGATCGCGGCCAAGGACTACGTCCTCACCGAAGGCCCGGAGACCACCGGACTCACCGCCGCGCCGACCGAGGGCATGGACGAGGACGGCGACGACAGCCCCCTCAACCTGTTCGACAAGGACCTCGCCACCTGCCTCGGCGTCGCCCCCGACACCCTCAGCCCCAAAGCCGCCGACGAGGCGCACAGCGACACGTTCACCTCCGAGGCCACCTCCGAACGCGGCGAGAAGCAGAGCCTGGAGATCGGCTCCCTGGCCGGGATCTACACCGCCGACCAGGTCCAGGCCCTGACCGCCGCCCTGCGCCATCCCGACTACCTGAGCTGCCAGAACAAGACGATGTCCGACGGCGGCGACGACCCGATGCGTGAGCTGCCCACCCCCGACGGGGCACTCTCCGCCCACCGCGTCACCTTCACGGCCGACTCCACCATGGACGTCATCCACGTCGGCGGCGGCCGGGTCTTCGCCACCCTCGTCGTCGTCGCCGACGGGCGGACACCCGACGCCCATCTGGAAGCCGGGCTCGTCACGCAGCTCGCCGCCAAGATCAACCGCCAGTAGCCGTCGCCGGAAGCCGTCAGACGTCCGGCGTCACCGCACGCCGGCGTCGTGGACGAGCAGCGCGATCTGCACCCGGTTGTTCAGGTCGAGGCGGGTCAGGATCCGCGACACATGCGTCTTCACCGTCGGCAACGCCAGGTGCAGCTCCCGGGCGATCTGCGCGTTCGACAGGCCCCGACCCACCGCCAACGCCACCTCCCGCTCCCGATCCCCCAACATCCCCAGCCGGGCCCGGGCCCGCGCGGCGACATCGTCACGCCCACCGTCACCACCAGCGGTGGCCTGGTCGATGAGCCGGCGGGTGACCGCCGGGGACAGCACCGGATCACCCGCGGCCACCGTGCGGATCGCCGCCACGATGTCACCCGGGGCGGTGTCCTTGAGCAGGAACCCGGCCGCGCCGGCCCGCAACGCCCCCAGCACATGGGCATCGGTGTGGAACGTGGTCAGCACCAGCACCTCCGGCGCACCGGGCACCGCCCGCACCATCCGGGTCGCCCGCACCCCGTCGACACCCGGCATCCGGATGTCCATCAACACCACGGCGGGCCGGTGCGCGGCGACCAACGCGGCGACCTGCCCGCCGTCCCCGGCCTCGGCGACCACCTCGATGTCCCCGGCGCCGCCGAGCATCAGCCGTAACCCGGCCCGCACCAGAGCGTCGTCATCCACCAGCAGGACACCGATCATCCACGCCGCCTCCCCGCTCCCTCCCGGTCCGGCTCCCGGTCCTCGGCGGGTTCGCCGGCCCACGGAAGCCAGGCCCGGACCTCGAACCCGTCCACGGTCGGCCCCGCCCGCAGCACACCACCGGCCACCCGGGCCCGTTCCGCCAGCCCGACCAGACCGCGCCCGCCACCGGTCGCACCGCCACCCGCCCACCCCGACGCCAGCCGCGGCACCGGTGACACCGCCATCGGCGGGTCCGACGCGGCGGACGACCCGGGGGACGAGGGCACCGGCCCGCTGTGGACGTCCACGGTCAACCCCCGGCCCGGCCCGCCGGACAGCCGCACCGCGACCACCGCACCCGGTGCGTGCAGCCGGGCGTTCGTCAGCGCCTCCTGCACGATCCGCAGCGCCGCCCGCCCGACCGCCGCCGGCGGAGCCACCCCCTCCACCAGCCCGCCGGCCCACCCGGTCAGCTCCACCACGGCCCCCGCCGCCCGCGTCTCCGCCACCAGCCGCCCCAGATCCGCCAGGCCCACCGACGGCCACAGCTCGTCGCCGGGACCACCGTCGTTGAGGACACCGATCACCTCGCGCAGATCCCGCAACGCCAGATGCGCGTTCTCCCGGATCACCCCCGCCGCCGCCGCGACCTGCGCCGCCGACGCGGACGTGTTGAACTCCAACGCCCCCGCATGCACGCTCAACAGCGAC
The DNA here is from genome assembly GCF_000177675.1 of Parafrankia sp. EUN1f. Taxonomy (GTDB): domain Bacteria; phylum Actinomycetota; class Actinomycetes; order Frankiales; family Frankiaceae; genus Parafrankia. The sequence goes on along the minus strand of NZ_ADGX01000054.1, from coordinate 35,122 downwards.
AGCCGATGCCCCAGCACATCGTGCATCTCCCGGGCGATCTGGGCGCGGACCTCCTGGCGGGCACGGTCCGCGCGTAACTCCGCGTCCGCCTCCGCCAACTCCGCCCGCGCCCGCAGCGACGCGATCAGCTGCCCCCGCGAACGCCGGAACAACCCCCAGCCCACAGCCCCCGCGACCAGCGCGAAATAGGTCACCGCACGATCCGCCCGGGCTTCGGGCAGGTCCGCCAGCCTCCACAGGAACAGCGGCAGCGGGGCGAACACCAACGCCGCCACCCCCACGGTGACCCGCCGCCGCCGGGTCGCGGCGACGGTGAACACCGCCACCAGCACCGGGCCTGTCAGGTACGGCGTCGCCGTCCCCGCGGCCACCAGCACCACCGCCAACGGCACCGGCCATCGCCGCCGCGCCAGCAGCGCCGCGCATCCCAGCCCGCCGGCGACCTGGTCCACCACCCGCCACACCGGCCCCGGATCGTCCGTCACCGTGACGGTCTGCGAGGTGAGCGCGGCGAAACAGGCGGCGAACAGCACGAACCCCAGGTCGGCGGCCCAGTCCCGCCCGGTGCGCTGCACACGGGGCATGCCCCGGCAATCTACGCGGGCCCGAACCGCCCCGAAAGGCCCCGCACCAGAGGCGATACCAAAGGATGACACCCCGGCGGTCCACCACCCACCTTCGTCACCGGCCCGCCGTCCTCCGGCCGATGCGACGGCCGACCCGCGCTCCCTACCGTTGATCACATGAGCGCCCCCGACCAGTCACCGCCCGACCAGCCGTCCCCGCATCCGCACCCACAGCCCGATCCGGCGCTGCTGCCCGTGGCCGCCGCCGGGCAGGTCCTCGGCGACGTCCTCACCATCGGCGGCCTGTGCGGCCTGCTCCGCGAGGCGTTCGGCTGGTGGCCACCTCTGATGGGCTTCCTGCGCCATCTCACACCCGCCGGCTACGAGATCTACAGCTCCATCATCATGATCGTCGTCGGGCTGCTCGTCGCGGCGGCGGGCAGCGCGATCAGCCGACATGACCGCACCTGAACGACCCCGCCAGGCCCAGGAGTCCGCCAGGCCGGCACCGGCACCCTCACAGGGCCGGACGCGGCGGACGCGCCTGATCGCCGCCACGGGGCTTGCGGTCCTCGCCCCGATCTGCGCCGAATACCTCATCGGCTACGCCGACAGCATCAGCCGGCCCCTGACCATGCTCGCCGGGCTGATCATCTTCGTCCCGCTCTACGGCACCGTCGCCGTCCTGATCCGCGAGATCACCCGCCGCGTCGGCGGCGGCTGGCCCACCCTGATCCTGCTCGCCGCCGCGTTCGGCCTCACCCAGGCCGGACTCGTCGACCAGAGCCTGTTCAACCCCCACCTCACCGGCGACCCGACCTGGGACGACGACCGCACCCCCACCCTCCTCGGCGGCACCGGCCTGAGCGTCTACTACCTGCTGAACTTCCTCACCGGCCACATCATCTGGAGCTTCACCGCACCGATCGTCGTCGTCGAGTCCTACGTGCCCCGCCTCGCCGACCGCCCCTGGCTACACCGGCCCGGCATCCTCACCCTGACCGTGCTGTACCTGGCGGCGGCGGCACTGATCCACGACGACGCCAGCCGTACCTTCCGCGCCTCCCCGACACAGCTCGCCGCCACCGCCCTGGCCGTCGTCCTGCTCACCGCGGCCGCCTTCGCCGCACCACGGCCGGCACCCCGCCGCACGCCACCGGTCATCCCCACGGCGGGGCGCCGCCACCGACCGTGGCTGCTCGCCGGCGCCGTCATGATCGCGCTCACCGCCCACCAGCTGCTCCCACCGACCTGGCCCGGTGTCACCGTCGACCTGCTGATCCTCCTCGGCGGCACCGCGCTGCTGGCGATCCTCGCCCGCCGGCGAGGGTGGGGACGCCGGCACGCCCTCGCCGCCGCCGGCGGCGCGCTGCTCGTCAACGCCGGCCTGTCGTTCGTCGTCGACCCGCTGGGCGACGTGTCCTACCCGGCCAAATACGCCGCGAACGCCATGCTGACGGTGATGGTGCTGGTGTTACTGGCCCACGCCCACCGCAGGTCGACGGCGCCGCCGCGATGACGGCCGCCCGCGAGCGTGGGTTTTGTCGCAGGTGCCCGGGCGGAAAGCCGATCCGGCGCCGGGGCCGGCACCGGGGGCGGCGGGCAGGACGATCAGTACGGTTACCGGGTGCGCAGTCGCCAACAGACGCCCTCGCAATCGCAGCCTCCGTTCGCCGTGACCACCGAGATGCTGCTGCGGTTCCTGCTGCGCGACCCCCACCGTGGCTACAGCGAACACGAACTCACCCGCCGTCACGGGCGCCCGACCGCGACAGTCCTCGCCCGACTCGACGCCGCCGGCTGGCTGTCCAGCAGCTACGACACCCCACCCGCACCAGGCCACCCCGATCCCGACCACCAACCACGCCAGCCGCAGCGGATGTACCGGCTCACCAGCCACGGCACCACCGCCGCCCGCGCCGCCCTTGCTCCCGCTCCGCCCGGGGAGCGCTTCGTCACGGGCTTCGTCGGTATGGTCACCGGTTTTCTGCTCGGCCTCGGCACACACCACATCGGTGCCGGTGTCCTGGTCACAGCCGTTCTCCTGGGTGTCCCCTGCGGGGTGGCCTCCGGGTTCGGCGGCAAACGGGTCCGTAGCCGCACCGGCATCGGATCCGGATGCTGCCTCGGCGGCACCCTCGGAGTCGTCATCGCCGCCAGCGCGACCGACAAGGGCGCCGGCTGGCTCGACAGCACGGTCATCAGGTCCGGGGCCGTCGCCACCGTGGTGGGAATCGTCGTCTTCGCTGTCACCGCTTACGCCATCGTTGTCGCCCGTTTCCTCCGCGAGGACCGCGCCGCGAGGGAAGGTTCCACGAAGGCGCGCACACCGTCACCACGGTGGCAGCAGACCAGCCCGCCCATGCCGTCACCGGGCGAGCCCGACATCCTTGAGCGACACTGACCGGTGATGATGGGCCGATTCGAGGATCTGGTCGCCGAGGCCGAGGCGGCGCCCGTCGACGGATGGGACTTCTCCTGGCTGGACGGGCGGGCCAGCGAGCAGCGCCCGTCCTGGCGGTACGCGCACACGATGGGCCGGCGCATGGCACGCGCCACCACCGCGCTGGACCTTGAGACCGGCGGTGGGGAGGTCCTCGGCGGCGTGCCCCGCCTGGCGACCCGGACAGCGGCCACCGAGTCCTGGCCACCGAACCTCGCACGGGCCGCCGCGCGGCTGCGACCCCGCGGCGTCCTGGTCGTCGCCGCGGCCGACAACACACCGCTGCCCTTCACCGGCGACACCTTCGACCTGGTGGTCAGCCGCCACCCGGTGACCACCCGCTGGGACGAGGTCAGCCGCGTCCTCACCCCGGGAGGGGTCTACTTCTCCCAGCAGGTCGGCCCGGCGAGTGTCTTCGAGCTCGTCGAGTTCTTCCTCGGCCCGCAGCCCGCCGAGGTGCGCCACCGACGCCACCCCGACCGGGCCCGCGCCGGCGCCGAAGCCGCCGGGCTGCAGGTCCTCGACCTGCGGATGGAGACCCTGCACACCGAGTTCCGCGACGTCGGCGCGGTCATCTACTTCCTACGGAAAGTGATCTGGATGGTCCCGGGATTCACCGTCGACCGCTACCGTCCGCAGCTCGCGGCGCTGCACGACCACATCCACACCCACGGGCCCTTCGAGGCGCACACCACACGGTTCCTCATCGAAGCCCGCAAACCGGCCTGATCGCAGCGTGGTCGCTGTGGGAGCCCGCGACGAGAACACCCACCGGAGTCTGTAAGGACCGGGCCGGTGCCGATGTCGTCCGTCTCGGTGCCGACGCCCGCGGCGGTGGGGCTGGCACTGCCAGTCCAGGTCAAGGCGGACAGTTCGGCGAGAAGCTCGGCGCCGTGGACGGTGCCCGCTTCGGCGAGATAACGGGGATGACCAGCCTTCCACCGCGTCACCATCGCCCACCACCTGCGCCGATAGCCCCAGCCACCGGAGCGGCCGCGATGTTGGGAGCGCCCCCGGCTCAGGCGCCGGCGCGCAGGCGGGTTACCAGTTCCGCGCGGCTGCGGACACCGACCTTGGTGAAGATCGACTTCAGGTGGTCCTGCACGGTGTAGGCCGAGAGGACGAGCTGACGGGCGATGTCCGCCGTGGAACGCCCAGCCAGGACCTGCTCGCAGACCTCCGCCTCGCGCGGGGTGAGCGCGCAGGCGATCGTCATGACCGCGGTGACGTCGTCGCGGGAGGCGGGCTCGACCGTGATGAGGACCTGTCCCGGCTCGTCGCCGTCGAGCAGCGGCGCGCCGCGCAGCACGGCCCACGCGCCCACGCGCCCGAGCGTGACGTACTCACGGAGCTTGCCGCGGACGTGGGGCCGTGGGTCGCCCAGGCGCAGGCCGAGCGTGGGAAACCGCTCGGCGACGCGGTTCCTCCTCTGGACCCTACGGCCGCCGGGCACCCCGCCCGCGGCGGGCGGCATAGACGCCCGCACCGGCGACCAGCACGACAACACCGCCGGCCACCGCCGACACCGGCAACGCGAACGCGAGCAGCAGGCAGCCGACGAACCCGACGACGGGAACCAGCCGGGGCGGGCGGCCCTCCGCCGCGCTGAGCGTCCAGGCGCTGGCGTTCGCGATCGCGTAGTACACCAGCACCCCGAAGGAGGAGAAACCGATCGCCCCACGCAGATCCACCGTCGCGGCCAGGACCGCGACGACCACGCCGACGGCCACCTCGGCGTGGTGCGGCACCGCGAACCGGGGATGGACCGCCGCGAGCAGGTGCGGCAGATGCCGGTCACGGGCCATCGCGAACGTCGTGCGCGACACCCCGAGGATCAGCGCGAGCAACGACCCGAGCGCGGCGAGTGCCGCCCCGACCCGCACCACCGGTACCAGCCAGCCGGCCCCGGCGACCCGCGCGGCGTCCGTCAGCGGCGCCGTGGCCCCGGCCAGTCCGCCCGGGCCCAGCACCATCACGACGGCGACCGCGACAACCGCGTACACCACCAGCGTGATCCCCAGTGCCATCCCGATCGACCGGGGGATCGTGCGGGCCGGGTCGCGGACCTCCTCCCCGAGGGTGGCGATCCGCGCGTACCCGGCGAAGGCGAAGAACAGCAGGCCCGCCGCCTGCAGCACCCCGCGCACGCTCGTGTCCGCGCCGACCCGCAGCCGGTCCACCTCCGCCACCTCGGCGCTCAGCGCGGCGACCGCCACCGCGGCGAGGACCGCCAGCACCACGGCCACGATCACCCTGGTCGCCAACGCCGAGCGGTGCACCCCGGCGTAGTTCAGCGCGGTCAGCGCCACCACCGCGGCGACCGCGACGGCATGGGCCCCACCCGGCCACACATACGCCCCGACGGTCAACGCCATCGCCGCGCACGACGCGGTCTTGCCGACCACGAAAGCCCAGCCCGCCAGATACCCCCAGAAGTCACCGAGGCGCATCCGGCCGTAGACGTAGGTACCCCCCGACGCCGGGTAGCGGGCCGCCAGCCGCGCCGACGACGTGGCGTTGCAGTACGCCACGACCGCCGCGGCCCCCAGGCCGATCAGCAGCCCGGAACCGGCGGCCCGGGCGGCCGGCGCGAGCGCCGCGAAGATCCCCGCGCCGATCATCGCCCCCAGACCGACGAGTACCGCGTCGGCCACCCCCAGGCGCCGGCTCAGCTCGTCCGGCACCGGCTCAGCTACTGCCTTCGACGCCATGCCCCGGACTCACCCTCCGCCGACTCCGCCCCGCCCCGCCCCGCGAAACGGCGCAGAAATCCTGGGTCCAACCCATGACGGACCGTACTAGGCCAGCAGCGACCATCTGCGCGCCTCCACCCAGCCACGCGGGAAACGTCAGCAGTTGTTCACATAGCCGTCCTCGGGGTCGGCCATGACATGCAGGTCGACATCGGCGGGGCCTGACCCGAGCACATCCTCGGGGCCGGCGTCGAGAGCACCGGGAAAGCCCACCGACAGAAACGTCTCGATCCCGTCGACCGGCCGGGTGAAGCACAGCCGCGCCCCGAAGAACACCCGCTGCTGTGCGTGGATGGGGTCGGCGTGGCGCAGTTTCCAGCCGGCCGCGGGCAGTGCGTCACGGTAGAAGTCCGCGATCTCCTCGGCCGACATCCCGGTGTGGTACCAGCGTGACGCGTACGGGAAGGCCGTGCTGTCGGAACAGCCATGGCTGGCGCCGCCCGCGATGAGGCTCGCGCCGCTGGGACGGATCTCCAGCACCGTGAGCGCGTCCAGCTTCTTCGCGAAACGCCGATCATCGCCGGTGCATTCATCCCCCGGCACCATGTCGAGCGCCCCGCAGCCGGCGGTCAGCACCACACCGACAAGAGCACCGAGAATCGGCACCACCCGCATCATCCGAGCACGCCCCTGATCGTCACCAGGGAAACAATAGGGATATGCGTCGGCTCCGCTGCGTGCAGGTTGTGCCCGGGCGCACACGGTGCGGACGGCTTGGTGCAGCCGAGGTGGTAACGTCACCGTGTCCGTTCGCCGCGGCCTGAGGAGGTGAGACCCATTACCGCTGTATCCGGCTGGGTGCTCTCCCTCTTCCGTCCCGCGGGGCGCGCCGCCTGACACAGGTGGCCGTCGGGAGCGCCCAGAAAAAGGCATCCCGAAAGGCAACGAACCTATGCACCTGCACGTCACCTCCCAGACGACCATGTCCGGAGTCTGGGAACGTCGATTCACCCTCGACGGCATCACCGGCGCGCTGTGGTCCCCCGCCGGAACCGACACCGCCACCCCCGCCCGCTGGTGCTGCTCGGCCACGGCGGCGGCCAGCACAGCCACGCCCCCGGGGTCCTGGCCCGCGCGCAGCGCTACGTGACCCGCTGCGGGTTCGTCGCGGCGGCGATCGACGCACCCGGCCACGGTGACCGGCCGCGAACCACCGCGGACGAACAGTTCATCGCGGAACTGCAACGGCGGATGGCCGCGGGTGAGCCCGTGGCGGACCTGATCGCCGAGGACAACGCCCCCCGCGCCCGCCAGGCCGTCCCCGAATGGCAGGCCACCCTGGACGCACTCGAGACCCTCGACTGCGTCGCACCCGGCGGGCCCGTCGGGTACTGGGGGGTGTCGCTGGGCACCATGATCGGCATTCCGCTGGTCGCCGCCGAACCGCGGATCACCGCCGCCGTGTTCGGTCTCGTCGGCGCGCGCCATCTCACCGCCGATGCGGCCCGGATCACCGTCCCGGTGCAGTTCCTGCTGCAGTGGGACGACGAGCTCGTGCCCCGCGAGGCCGGCCTGGCCCTGTTCGACGCCTTCGCGTCCACGGAGAAGACCCTGCACGCCAACACCGGCCGGCACATGGACCTGCCCCGCTTCGAGGTGGCCAGCGCGGAGCTGTTCTTCACCCGCCACCTCACCGCGAACACCAGGAACGCTGGGAGCGCTGGGAGCGCCGACCTGGTGAGCCGGTAGCCGTCGGAGGCGGCCCGGCCGCAACCCCGGCTGTGGCCGCCTCCACCGCCACCCCCGCCCGAGGCGTTCTGCCTCAGAGGCGGGGGTGGCGGGTCACCTGCGGCCGGGTGAACGGGGCGACCTCGACCGGCGGCAGGACCAGCCTGCGCATCGACGCGACGACATCAAGCACCGACACCCCCAGGCTCTGCAGGACAGCCGCGAAACCCATGCCGTCGCCGGAATACACCCAGATCATGGACGCGGCGCCGGTGCGGTCGGTGAGCGGTGGCAGGCTGGTCCGGTGGGTGAGCAGATGGGACGACACCGCCCGGCCGGGCCGGGGCTGGTGCCGCGGCTGCCCTCACCTGTGGTCGAGGTGGCCGACGAACGCCTCACCGCACGCGATGTGCGCCTGCTACTGAAACGGGACGACCTGATCCACCCCGACGTCCCGGGGAACAAGTGGCGCAAGCTCACCCACAACCTGACCGCGGCCACCGACGCCGACCATGACACCCTGCTGACGTTCGGCGGGGCGTACTCGAACCACATCGCCGCGACCGCGGCCGCCGGCTGGCATCTGGGATTCGCGACGATCGGGATGATCCGCGGGGAGGAACACCACCCGCTCAACCCGGTGCTGGCCACCGCCGCGGCGCGGGGGATGCGCCTGAGCTACCTGGACCGGACCCGGTACCGCTCCCGCGACGACCCGGCGTTGCACGCCGAGCTGCACGACCGGTTCGGCCGGTTCTACCTGCTTCCCGAAGGCGGCAGCAACACGCTGGCGGTGCGCGGCTGCGCCGAGCTGGCCGCCGAGCTCCTCACCCAGGTCCCCGACGTGGACGTGGTGTTCGTCCCGGCCGGCACCGGTGGGACCCTCGCCGGTCTCGCCGCCGGCCTCGCGGAACCCGCGGGCCGCCGGCGGCGCGCGGTGGGGGTGGCGGTGCTGCGCGGCGGGTTCCTGCCCGGCGACGTCGCCGCCCTGCAGCAGGCGACCTTCGGCGCGGTGTCGGCGAACTGGACCGTCGTCGAGGACTTCCACTGCGGTGGCTACGCCCGCCGCAGCGCCACCCTCGACGGGTTCATCGCCGACTTCGCCGACCGCCATGGCGTGGTACTGGACTGGGTCTACGTCGCGAAAATGCTGCACGGGATCTTCGCGATGGCCGGTGACGGGCGGATCGCACCCGGGTCGACGGTCGTCGCGGTCATCACCGGCCGGTGCGCCGACCCGCCCGACCGGGCTGCTCCGGCCGGGAGCTGACCCGCCTCGGCGGATCAGGCGAAGATCTCACCGAGCCAGGTACGCAGCGCACTTTCGACCGCACCCGGGTCGGCGTCCGCGGCGAACAGATGGGCGACGACGGCCACCGGTGCGCCGAACGCGTCCCGGCCGAACACCCGGAACATCGCGTCGGCGGTGTGCAGGCCCAGGAAATGCGGCGCCACATAGTCGACGGTCACCTCCAGCGGGTCCAGGCCGGGCAGGTTGAGGGTCGCCCGGTCGCCGGGGCGCACATCGGTGAGACCCGCCGCGCGGCGCAGCACCGCGAACCCGCCCGCCAGCGACACCGCCGGCGCGTCCACGTTCACCCAGGCAGCCGGGCGACCGGTGTAGTCCCGGACGTACTGGGCCAGGGTGTGCAGGTAGAAGTCGGTGTGCGCGGCGGCACCGTCGTACTGGTTGTCCCAGTCGTCGACGAACACGCCGCTGTGCACGTACCGCACCCACGTCGTGCCGCCGTCGCGGGCCTCGACGATGTGCTCGAGCTGGTTGAACCAGCCGTCCGGCCCGTCATGGCGCAGGACCAGATGGTGCGGCGGCTCCCAGGCGCGCACCGTCCCGCCGCCGGCCACGGCGCCACCGACCCTGGGCTCCGGTGGGGGTGTGGGCCACAGCCAGCCCGCGTTCCCGCTGGTGACCGCATCCCAGTAGTCCTGCGGGCTCGCCTCGACCTCCAGCTCGCGCTCGATCGCGAACTCGCGCCCGGCACCCGCCGCGGACGACCGGCGCGGATCGTCCACGGCGTCGGACTCGGACATGACTGTTCTCCTCCAGGTGATCAGGCGGGCTCAGCGTACGACGTCGAAGACCTGCTTCTGGACACCGTTGCCGTAGGCGGCGAACTCGACGAGCTTCAGCATGGTCTTGTCCTTGTCCGCGGCGGAGAACAGGCGCCGGCCGGCACCGAGCAGCACCGGGAACACCAGCAGGTGGTAGCGGTCCACCAGGCCGGCGTCGGCGAGGCTCGCGCCGAGCGTCGCACTGCCGTGCACGGCGATCGGCCCGCCGTCGGTCTCCTTGAGCGCGGCGACGTCGTCGACCGAACGCAGGATCGTCGCCGGCCACCGCTCGTCGTCGGCGGTGAGGGTGGTCGACACGACGTAGCGGGGCATCGCGTTGTAGCCGGCGAAGTCGTCCATCGTCGGCCAGACCGGGGCGAACGCCTCGTAGCTGGTGCGGCCCAGCAGCAGGGCGGTGGTCTCCTCCTGCTCACGACCCTTGATCTCGTAGGCGGCGGGGTCGAAGTCGATGTCCTTGAAGGTCCAGCCGGTGTTGCGGTAACCGGACTCCCCGCCGGGCGCCTCCATGACGCCGTCGACGGAGACGAAAGAGGTCACGATCAGGGTGCGCATCAGAGTTCTCCTGGTGAGGGGTGCGCCTGCGACGCGGCTGCGTCGCAGATTGTCGGTTTGTCGGTCAGGGCGTGGCGGCGTCGTCCGGTGCGTGCGCCGGCGGTACACCCGGGGGTTTCAGGCTGGGATGCAGGGCGATCACCAGCCGGTGCGGCCGCCCGCCCGGCGCCGCGGCGTCGTGGTAGCGGCTGACCAGGGCGGTGACGGCGTCGGACAGCTCCGCCGCGAACGCGGCCCGGTCCGCCGCCGAGCCGAACCGGATCTCGCTGTCCACCGCGAACGTCGCGAGCTGCTTGCGTGCCGCCGTGGCACCGGCGAGCATCTCGCCGACCTCCCGGATGAGCCGGGCCGCCAGCGCGATCAGCCACCGCGCCGACGTCTGGTCCCGGGACCGGTCCGGGTCGGGAGCGACGTCGGCCAGGGCGCTGGGTGAGATGACATACGAGCGGGCCGTCGCCTGCAGGACCCGTTCGGTGCAGTTGCCCTTACGGCGCTCCTCGACCAGCTCGACCAGCCCGTGAGCCTCCAGCGCACGCAGATGGTAGTTGACCTTCTGCCTGGTCAGCCCCGTCTGCGCGGCCAGCGTCGTCGCCGACCCCGGCACCGCCAGCGCGGCCAGCAGCCGCGCCCGCACCGGGTCCAGCGACGCCTCCGCCGCACCCGTCTCCTCGATCACCGCCACGTCCAGCATGCACCGAGAATCCTACCGACAAAAAATTTGTCAAGGAGGGCGTAGATGTCGGCTCTGAGTCGACGCCGACGGCTACACAGACACCGAAGACCGAGCACCGGGTCGAGCCGATGAGCCCGACTACCCGATCGACAACGTCGAACAAACCTCCGGGCCGGCGTCGACCGTGACACGGTGGCAGACCCCACGCAGGAACCGTCCGGCTTCGCCGCGGTGCCTGGTCGGTGACGGCTACTAGCTGTCGGTGCAGGTAGGCCAGTGCTCGGCCGCCCACTGCGCCCAGTCCGGCCAGCCGGGCGGGGGGCCGGGAATCTCGCCGCCGTCGAGCTCGGCGGCGTCCGGTACCTGGAACTGCTCACGCCATCGGTCCACGTCGGAGGCGCTCATCGGGAATGTCTGGTGCGGTGCTGTGGCCTGACGGTGTGCGATCCGGGCGAGCTGGGTGTCAGTGTCCACGGGAAGATAGACCATTTCACTGGCGGCCCCGGCCGACCGTGCCAGCCAGCGCAGCGCCGAGCGTTCGTCGCGGCCCCACAGCCCGTAGTCGAGTACGACGCTGGTTCCCAGCCGCAGCGCCTGCAGGGCGATCGAGACAAGCCGCCCCTCGAGCACGAAACGCTTGCCGTCGGCCATCGGTTCACCGAACAGCGGGATCATCCAGTGATCCGGGGTCAGCCGCAGCGCCCGGTGCGCCGCGGCGAGCTGCCTGGCTCGGGTGGTCTTCCCGGAACCGGGAAGACCGACCATCAGAATCATCGTGACAGTGCGCGGATCGGGCTCCGTGAACAGGCCGAGCTGCCGCTCCGCGGGTACCGTCGCGGACGGTCGTGGGAAGGGTTCCTGGCGCTGTGCCTTTGCGTCGGATCGCTGTGGCGCTGACATGAATCCCCTGATCAGGCAGGACGAGCCGGCAGCGCAGCGTTGAACGCGTACACGGCTGCCAGCGGGGACACCGATCGGGCGGTACGCCACAGCGATGCCCGCCCGGCTCGGGTCAGACATCGGGACCGCGGTCACCGCGGCCCTGGTACCGCCGCTAGACGGCGGTCCGGGTGGTCATAGCAGCGCAGCAGCACATGCGTTCACCGTAGCCGACACGGCGCAGAGCCGCGCAGGAAGAAGAGCCGCTCCAGCTCCACCCGAGCGGGCCCGCCGTCGAACCGCCCGACGCACAGCCGATGACCGGGCGATTCCTCGCTACCGTCACGTCACATGATCAACGATCCTGCTTCGGAACCTTCCCCCCGCGACCGCGTCGTGAGCTCGCTCGCCGACCTGCTGCTGGGCACATGCCCGGACCGGGTGCTGCGCGTCGCGATCGACGGCCCTGACGCTGCCGGCAAGACGACGCTGGCGGACGAACTCGCGGGCATCCTGACCGACCGAGGTCGACCCGTCATCCGCGCCAGCGTCGACGGCTTCCACCAGCCTCAGACCACGCGTCGCCGCCGCGGGTCGCTGTCCCCGCAGGGCTACTTCCTCGACGCGTTCGACTACACCGCCCTACGACGCCATCTCCTGGACCCACTGAGCCCCGCCGGTGACCGGCGCTACCGCACGGCCGCGTTCGACCATCTCCACGACTCCCCACTCGACAGCCCCGCCCGCGAAGCACCGAGCGACGCCGTCCTCATCGTCGACGGCGTCTTCCTCCTCCGCGACCAGCTACGCAGCTGCTGGGACCTCACCGTGTTCCTCCAGATCAGCCCCGCCGAGTCGCTACGCCGCGCACTGCAGCGCGACGTCGCCCTGTTCGGCTCGCCCGCCACCGTCCGCGAACGCTACGAGGCGCGCTACCTGCCCGGCCAACAGCTCTACCAGGCCTCCGCCGCACCTCGGGAGCACGCCCACGGACTGATCGACCACGAACTACCAGAGGCACCCCACGTCCTGCGCTGGCCCGAGTGACGAACAACCTTCCCACATCAGCCCTACCGGCTCTACCGCCTTCATAGCCGGATGTCGTCGGCTGGTCCCCATCCGAGCTCACCGACGGCGGCTGTCGGGATGGCAGACCTGGAACGGCGCCGCACTTCCGGCTGACTGCGTGATCCGTCCCGACCACAGCGGAGCGCAGTTGCCGGTGGTCAGCGCCCGCAGCCTGGTTCCGTCATCGATGCCGTTACCGAAACACCAGTCGAAGTAGACGTAGGCCTCGTGGGTTGACCCGCCCACCGTCAGACGAAGCACGATCGCGGTGTTCCCCCACATGTCCTGCACACAGGTCCCCGGCGTGTCCGGACCACCACCGACCGGCGCCGCCCTGATCGCCGCCAGCAGCGCGGTGGCCTCGGCCCCGCCGAGCTCACGGGACGCCAACAGCCCGGGGCTACCCACCGGGCTGTTCAGGTCGTAATGGCAGACCGCGACCGTGTCCACCGCGTCGAGCCGGGCCACATCGAACGGCGCGCCTGGGCGGACGAACCCGCCGGCCTGGATCGGCGAACTGACAGCACAGCCATGATCGTCGACCGCTACCCGGCGCGCGGAGGCGATGATCCGCTCGGCGTCGTCGAGGTGCGCCTCATCCGTCAGGACGAACACCTTCGCCGAGCCCACCGTGCGGACGAGACGGGTCCAGCCATGCGCACTGACCCGCCCGTCCGGCACCTCCTCGACCCCGCCCGCAGTGGGCGTGGCGGCGAACCAGACGTGCGGCGACCAGTACTCACGAGGCACACCGCCGCCATGCAGGTCCGGCCCCTCCCCACCGCCCGGGCAGCCAATCGTCATCACGGCCCGGTAAGGACCTTCACCGTCGACATAGGGCGTGGCGGGAAAGGCAGCCCGCCGGCCCTCGACCGCGGCGCACCAGTCGCTGCCCGGCGCCGGCGCGGGCTCCCACGAGGCCGGGACCTCCACCACCATGTCCCGAAACGACTCCGACCGCCACCCCGCCTCCGACACCTCCGACACCTCGCCTGCCCCATGGTCGCCTGATGCCGCGGCTTCCGGCCCACGCCGGCCCGTCACATCGCCGCCCGCCGGCGCACACGCCACGGCCAGACCGCCGACCAGCAGCACCGCGACTGGCACCCACACCATCGCGCGCAGGCCACGCCGCCGGCCGTGCCGTCCGTGCGGGCCGCGGCAGCAGGAAACAGCGGCCCGCCAGGTCATGGCAAACCGACGCGAAACACCGACCAGACAGGTTCCCATGGCGATACAGACGCACGGTCACACGTAGCGGTTCACCAAACCCCGGACAACAGCTCGGCGCAGACGATCCTCCGGCTATGAACGTCTGGCCGCCGGGGCGTCAGGCGGGTGACGCGTCGCCGCATAGAGACGACGAACCACATCCTCGATATCCGGCTCCTCCACCCGGAAATCCACCACCTCCACCAGCGCCGACACCGCCGCCAGCACCCGCGCCGCGGTCGTCGCCTCCGCGTCGAACGCCAACCGCTGACGCAGACCACGACCCTCACTTCCCAGATGCCGCGCCGCCACCACACCCGCCACCTCCAGATCCGCCGCCGGCTCCGCGAGGTCAACCACCAGCACCCGATCCGCCCCCGCCGCCCCCGCCAGACCCGCCAACGCACCATCGAACGCCAACCGCCCATGGTCGATCACCAGCACCCGCTCACACAGCCGCGCCACATCACCCATGTCATGCGTCGTCAACAGCAACGTCGTCCCATACGCCGCCCGCTCCTCGACGAGGAACTCCCGCAACCGCTGCTTCGACAGCACATCCAGCCCGATCGTCGGCTCATCCAGAATCACCAGCCGGGGGGAGTGCAGCAACGCCGCGGCGATCTCCGCCCGCATCCGCTGCCCCAACGACAGCTGACGCACCGGGACGGACCAGAACTCCGCCATCTCCAACCGCTCCACCAGCTCATCCGTCCGCGCCCGCCGCCGCGCCGCCGGCAGCGCATGAATAGCCGCCAGAATCCGCAACGACTCCCACACCGGAAGGTCCCACCACAGCTGCGACCGCTGACCGAACACCACCCCGATCTGACGGGCCAGCCGCCGCCGATCCTTCACCGGACGCAACCCACATGTGCGCACGGTGCCCGCCGTCGGCACCAGGATCCCCGCCAACATCTTGATCGTCGTCGACTTCCCGGCACCGTTCGCACCGATGTACCCGACCGCCTCACCCGCACCGATCCGCACCGTGAGGTCCTCGACCGCGCTCACCTGCCGGCGCCGCACCCCCTCACGAACGGTGAACCGCCTCGTCAACCCGACCGTCTCCACCACGGTCTCTCCGGTGGCGGCCGGCACCTCCGCCGAGCCCCGCGCCCGCGGCAGCAGACCTTCCGCGCTCAACCGCCACCTCCCTGATAGTGCCGAACACCCAGACGCCAGCACCCCAACGCCACCGACCACGCCCAGACCGCCGCCACCGGAGCACACCAGCCAAGCCACCCCGGCAACCACACCGGCCCCGGCAACCCCAACAACACCAGCGCCGGCAGATACCCCGTGAACGCCATCGGGACGAAAAACCCGAACACCAGCCGCAACGGCCGCCCCCACACCGAAGCCGGCTGCGTCGCCGCATACCGCCCCCCGTACACGAACGCGTTCGTCATCTCCCGACCATCCACCAGAAAGAACTGCAGGCCCCCCGCCGCGACGAACAGCGCCGCGAACACCGCCACCCCACTGAGCAGCGAACTCACCAGCAACACCACCGCCGCCGGCCGCCAGTCGATGTCACACAGCACCAGCCCCACCACCAACGCGACCAGCCCCACCGACGCCCGCGCCAACCGCCGCAGACTCACCTCACTGGTGATCAGCTGCGCCAGCAGCGGCTGCGGCCGCAGATAGAACACGTCCAACATGCCCGCCCGCAGATACGTCGGCAGCCGATCACAATGCCCGAACACCAGATCCGCCAGCGAGAACGCCAGATCAGCCAGACCGAACACCAGCAGCATCTGCCGGAACTCCAACCCACCCAGCCGCGTCGCCGCATGGAACACCACCCACACCTCGGCCAGCTCGACCACCGCCGACAACAACGAACTGACCAGATCCAGGACGAAGTTCGTCCGATACGACAGCTGCGACCGGGCCCGTGACGCCAACACCGCCCGATACGGACGCAGCCGATCCCGCCACCCCGCAACCGGCTCCGCCACCACCGGCCCCGACGCGGCCACAGCGGCCGACGCCACGGCAGACACCGCCGCCAGCGGCTCGACAGCAGGCGGCTCAACCACCCTGGATCTCCAACCGCCGCCGCCCCGCCCGCGTCAGCACCTGACCGGCCCCACCGACAACCACCAGCCAGAAACCCTGCACCGCCAGCAGCACACACGCACCAGCCACATCCACCCGATCAGCCAGGATCGTCACCGGATACATCAGCATCGACGGACACGGCGTCGCCTGCGCCACCAGCTCCAACCATCGCGGAAACAGGCTGATCGGCACGAACAACCCGGCGAGAAACCCCGACGCCACCATGTACACCAGCTGCACCCCACGGGTCTCCACCAGCCAGAACCCCGCCGTCGCCACCAGATAGACCGTCGCCGCCGAGATCACCACCGCCATCAGCAGACTCACCACACCCAACACCACCAGCACCACCGACCGCGGCCACGTCATCCCGACCACCAGCCCACCGATCGCAAGCTGCGGCACCCCCCGCGGAAGAAACGCGAACAACCCCTGCCCGACCTCCACCGTCACCGTCGCGGCCTGCACATCCAACGGCCGCAGGAAATCCACCGCGACCTGACCGTCCTTGATCCGCTCCGCGAACTCACTGGCACCCCAGAAGTTCACCGAACCGAGCATCGCCTGCGACAGCCAGATATACGTACTCATCTGCGCGACGTCATACCCGCCGACCTCGCCACCCGCCGCCCGGACCGCACCGAGCAGCACCGCCACCTTCAACAACCCAAACGTCACATTCGTGACCAGCCCGCTCAACGCGGCCAGCCGATACGTCGCCTGACGGCGAAACCCGGCCGCCAGAAGCAGCCAGTAAACCCGCACCGTCACCCGCACAAAACCACCAACAATACAACCCGACCACACACCGGCGGACCACCGACGACCCGCTACGACGAATCAGCCGGCCGGATCCCCATACCCAGAACCGCCAACGCCCGCTCCACCAGATGCCGCATCAGCACCGGATCCCCACCCCGATAACGAGCAAGAAACTCCTCCGCCGACTCCACCACCCGCCCCGCCGACTCCAACCCACCGGACCACTCGGCGAACTCAGCCACCCGCGCCACGAAAACCAGCATGTAGGTCAGATCATCAGCACCGAACAGATCCGACTCGATCACCTCGACCGGCTCCAACACCCCGACCCGAACCCGAACCTCCTCCCACACCTCACGCCGCGCCGTCTGCTCCGCCCCCGTCTCACCCCGCTGCACATGACCACCGGGAAGATCCCACCCACGCGCCAGATCCGCCAACACCAACGCACCATCCCCAGCAACCACCACCACACTGACACTCGTCACCGCCGCGAACGGCACCTGCGCGGACGCCCCCAGACACCGCAGCGCCACCGGCCCCCGACGGCCCGCCCGCCGACCAGACGTCGGCCGCCGATCCCCGCCAGCCTCACCCCGGCTCACTCCGACGGAGCCGCCGTCGTCAGACAGAACGGATGACCAACCGGATCGAACAACACCCGCCACCGGCCAGGATCCGGCTGCACCGCAGCCGCCACCGCACCCAACCGCACCGCCTCCGCAACCGCAGCCTCAAGATCCACCACCGCGAGATCGAGATGAATCTGCTTCGGCACCCCCGCATGCGGCCACGTCGACGCCACATACCCCGGCACCGGAAACGCCACAATCCACAAACCCTCCGCACGCACCCCCACCGCACCCGTCGAACCGGTGAACCCCACCTCCCCACCCAGCATCGCCGCCCAGAACCGCGCCAACAGCCCCTCCGAGCCCTCGGCACAGTCCAACGACACGAAAACCCGCCGCGACACCGCCACGGCGCCGCACACTACCCCGAACCGCCGGCAGCGCCAGCCAGAAACCCGAACTAGCCCACAGACTCAACCAACCGGCGCCGAGCATGCAGCACCGCATCGTGAACAACAACCTCCCCGCCATCCACCACCACCGGCCGAGGACACGCCTGCGCCACCAACACCTCCCACTCCACCGGATCCAACAACCCCGCCAGCTCCACCGCCGCACACAAATCCGCCGCCTCCGGACGGGCAATCCCCAACGCCAGATCAGCCGGATCATGCCCCACCATCAGCAACGAACCCCCCGGCGCCACCACACCACCCAGCCGCGCCACCAACCCAGCCCGCCGATCAGCCGGCACATGCACGAACTGCGCCGACACCAGATCAAACCGGGTCTCGAACCGCGGCACCCGCGCCGGCCGCCCACCCTCACCACCAGAACGCCCAACCGGAGCATCCAACCCCGACCAGGTCATCACATCCGCCCGCATCCACATCACCCGCGCCGCCACAGCCCGCCCCAGATCCACCGCCGCGGCCTTCCCCCGCCGCAACGCCGTCGCCGAGAAATCCACCGCCAGCACCTGCCAGCCACGCTCCGCCAACCACAACGCGTCCGCCCCCTCACCACAGCCGGCGTCCAACGCCCGCCCCGGCACCAACCCACCCGCCCGCTCCACCAACTGGCCGTTGGGACGACCACTCCACACCGTCTCGCGCGACGCGTACCGCTGCTCCCAGCCCTGCTCATCCAACATGCCCCCAGCATCCCGGGCGCCCCGCAACCCGCACCAACCACCCCCACCACCCCGCCGAACACAAGGAACAAGGCGGCACACGTGCCGCACACGCTCGGTCACCTGGTCCATCCGGTAGAACCGGAGCATGAGCCCGGCCGAGGACACCGCGACGACTCCCACCCCCACCGACGACGAGCCCACAGCCGCCGCGGCCCCCGGCCAGCCCGCCCCCGACAGCACACCCCCGCCACAACAAGCAACACCGCCACCACGACACCGACCTGCGCGTTCCCCGGCTGCGACCGGCCGATAACCCCCACCGAACGCCCCGGACGCCCCCCGGCCTACTGCGACGACCCCAACCACAACCGGCTCGCCGCCTACCGCCGACGCCGCGACCTCGCCCGCCGCGACACCGCCACCGGTCCCGACCAGGCCAGCGGACGTCCCACCACCCACCGCCCCCTGGCCAGCGGCCGGCTGCGCGCCGACGAACTCGCAGCCCAGATCCGCACCCTCACCACCGACCTCACCCGCAACCTCGACGCCTTCGCCCGCGAAATGGCCAGCCTCGGCGACGTCGCCCGCGCCGAAGCCCAGGTCGAAGCCGCCGAAGCCGAAGCCGCCGAACGGGTCGCCGAAGCCGTCGCCCGCGCCGTCCGCGCCGAACAGGCCGCCCGGGCCGAACACAGCGCCCGCGCCGAAGCCGAAGCCGTCGCGGCCGAAGCCGTCGCCGCCCTCGAAGACGCCGAAGCGCGCCTCACCGCCAGCGAAGCCGCCGCCGCCACCGCCCACACCGAAGCCGCGGCCGCCGTCGCCGAAGCACACGCCACCGCCGAGGAACGCATCCGGGAAGCCCGCGCCCGCGCCGCCGCCGACATCGACCGCGCCCGCGCCGACGCAGCCGGCGAGATCACCCGCATCCACGCCGCCGCCGAACGCACCCGCACCGAACTCACCGCCGAACGCGACCGACTCACCGCCGCCCTGCACACCGCCGCGCAGACCGCCGAACGTGACGCCGCGAACCTCGCCGAGCTCCGCGCCGACCGCGACCATCTACGGGCCGACCGCGACCGCATCCGCGACGACGCCCGCCGCGAACGCGACGAACTGGCCCGCCTGCACACCGCGGCCAAAACCGACGCCGAACGTGCCCGCGCCGCCGCGGCCGAAGAACTCCAACACGCCCGCGCCGCCGCCACCGAGCAGCTCGAACACCTCCGCGCCGAAGCGGCGGCGCGCCTGCACGCCGAACAGCAGGCCGCCGCTGAACGCCTCGCCGCCCTCGCCGACGCCCGCGCGGAAGCTCGCACCCGCGCGGAACGCGCCGAACGCCAGGTCGACGACCTCACCACCGAGCTCCGCGCCGCCCGCACCCACCTCACACACCTCGCCCCACCGCCACGGGCGGGGGAGCCGGCTCCGGTCGGAGAAACCGAGACGACGACGGAGACCGCCTAGCCAGGCTCAGCCCCGCTCAGCCGGCCAGGCGGACCAGACGCGGATCAGGCGAGGTTCAGCCGGCCGCCGGTGCCCGAAGCGTCCGATCGAACAGTGCCAGCGACCGCTCCCAGTGACGCTCAGCCGCCGCCTCGTCGTACACGGCGAAATCCGGCATCGCGAAGCCGTGCAACGCCGGGAGCACCTCGGCCTCGTAGTCGACCTTCGCGTCATCCAACGCGGCCAGCAGCCGCGCATGGTCCGCCTCGGTGTGATGGTTGTCGTTCCGCGCTGCCGCGATGTACACCGCGCCCTGGATCTGCCCGGCCTGGTGATACGGACTCGACGGATCGTCCGTCGCCAGCCCGCCACCGTGGATCGACGCCGCCGCCGCGATCCGCTCCGGAAGTACGGTCGCCGCGGTGAACGCCAGCCGGCCGCCGATGCAGTACCCGATGATCCCGGCGGGGCCCTCCAGCACACCCGGCTCGCCCGCGAGCGAATCGAGCAGCGCACCGAGATCTGTCATCACCGCCTGCGGGGTCGCCCGGGTGAAACGCTCGCCCATCTTCGCCCGCAGCGACGGATCCGAGAAATCCGTCGAGACCGAGCCGGTGGTCGCCTCATCCGTCCGGTAGAAGATGTTCGGCAGCGCGACCAGATAGCCCGACCTGGACAGTCGCTGCGCCATGCCCAGCACCGTGT
The DNA here is from genome assembly GCF_000177675.1 of Parafrankia sp. EUN1f. GTDB lineage: Bacteria > Actinomycetota > Actinomycetes > Frankiales > Frankiaceae > Parafrankia. The sequence goes on along the minus strand of NZ_ADGX01000054.1, from coordinate 14,530 downwards.
CCCGCACGCCGAAGGCATCCGCCAGCATGATCACGACCGGCGCCGGGGCTCCGCCGCCTGGCGCGAACAGATAGGTGTCGAGCACGCCGTCCGCTGTCACTACATCACGCCGGGTAAACGCCATTGTCCGCACCTTCGCCTTCAGTCATGTCACCCGATGCCCCGGGCCCGGTAGGCGAGCACCGGCAGGTGACCTCGACGCGGCCCACCCACATCACAAGACGTCTACCAGGCAGGACGCGGCGATGTGACAGGCGGGTTCCGCTTTTGCCTGCCGACGCCGAACCGGTACGCATCAAAATGATCAAGGAACGCGGTTCAGCCCGGTGCAGGGGTTGGCTTGGAGGTGGATGCGGGAGATCAAATATCTCGTGAGGTGAATCAAGATCAAAAATGGCAACGCCGGGTCGTCAACACTGTTGATTATCTTGAGGGGAGGAGTGGGATGCCGGTGTCCGGCCCGACCAGCAGAGCTCGGCGGACACCGGCAGACGGTCTCACTGCGGCGGTGAGCCCACCGCGGCCGGCGGCCGAGTACAGGTCACGTCGGCCCTCGGCAACGTCCCGTTCTGCAGATAGGCGTTGACCGCGCCGTCCACGCACCCGCTGCGTCCCGGGTACACCCCATGTACCCGGGCGTCCCGAAGCGTCACCAGGCGGGAGGCGCTCAACACCCGGTGCAGGGCCCGGGCACCCGCGTAGGGCGTGCGGTTGTCCTTCTCGGCGGCGACGACCAGCGCCGGAACCGCGTTCGCGACCCGCGTCGGTGGCTCCACCGGCCGCACCGGCCAGTAGGCACACGGCGTGATGTTCCAGATGGCACCGGCCACATGCCGCTGTGCGCCCGTGTGCCGGCGGATGTCGGCCAGATAGTCACCGGCGATCCGGGGCGCCGGCACGTCACCGCACAGCACCGCCAGCTGCGCGCTCTGGAACGCACTGACCACCGAGCCACCAGGGCCGGCGTCGGTTCCCGCCTGTGCGTGGGCGCGGGCACCGGGCAGGGCCGGACCATCCGTCGCGAGCCCCTGGAGGAACTCTGCGAGGTAGGGGTTCGTCGCCGGGGCACGGCCGTCCGCGGCGTCCGCGAAGGCACGCACGCCCATCGCGAGAACCGCCGCGGCGTCCTCGCTGTCATCGGTCAGCGAAGCGATGAGCAGCCGCGGGACGTCCGACGCGTCGTAGCGCACACCGTCCACGGTCAACGGCCGGCGTGCGGCGGCCTGGTAGATCCGGTCGACGGTACGCAGCACCTGCGCGGCGGTACGCCCCAGCGCGAGCTGCGCGTCCTGCCCGGCCGCCCAGGCCGCCCACTCCCCCAGGGCCGCCTCGAGCAGATCGCCGCTGCCGCGCAGCACCCGCGGGGTGTAGGTGGCGGGATCCACCACACTGTCCAGGACGAACCGGTCCACCCGGTCCGGGAACATCTGCATGTACACGGCACCCAGGTAGGTGCCGTAGGAGTAGCCCAGGTAGGACGTCGTGGCCGCCCCGAGCACCGCGCGGACGACGTCCATGTCCCGCGCGGTGTTGCGGGTCGAGGCGAACGGCAGCACATCCGCGTGCGACGAGCAGCCCGCGGCCGTCGCGGCCTGCTCGTCGGCCACCCGCTCGAAGCTGTCCCGGTCAGGCCCGGCGGCACGCAGCCAGTCGGCGCCCAGGGCCGGCCCGCAGTCCAGCGCCGAGCTGCGCCCGACGAAGCGGGGATCCATCGCGACCAGGTCGAAGCGGTCCGCCACCGGGCCGAGCATCGCGCGGATGTCGGCGATGGCGTCCACCGCGCCGCCGCCGGGCCCGCCCAGGTTGACCATGAGCGGCCCGCGCCGGTGCGCCTGGTCCACCGCGCGGATCCGGGCCAGCCCCAGGGTGATCGTCCGTCCGGTCGGGCGTGCGTAGTCCAGCGGAACGCTGACGTCGGCGCACTGCGCGCCGACGGCGTCCAGGTAGCCGCCGACCGCGTCGTTCGGGCCGACCTGGCACTCATGCCAGCGCGCCGGCTGGCTCTCGAAGGGGGCGAGCAGGGGATTCCCACTTGCCACGGGAAGGGCCGCGGCCGACGCGCCGGCGCGTCCCACGACGAGTGACGCGGCGCCGACGAGCATCGCCGCGCCCAGCGCGGTACCGCGCGCGGGTAGCTGCCCGCGGCCGCGCCGCACGCCGCCACGATGCCTGCCGAGGGGTTGCCTGCTGGGTTGTCGTCTGGTGGCCGACCGGATGTCGGAAGTGTGGAGTCTCATCGCCAGTCAGGATCAGGGCGGACGGTTCCGCCGCCGAGGTCCCGGGAAACCAGGCGTTTCTACGATCAGCCCGACATGGGCCGACGCTTCAAGATCATATTGGTTCGTACCGGCGCGTCAACACTGTTGACTATCTTGTTCTGGTTTCCTGTTCCACGAGTCAGCGGCGCAGGAGATGGTCGGCGCAGGCCGCGGCGACGGGCAGCAGCCGGGCCGCGAGCGGCTCGACGTCGGCGGCCGTGATCCGGCTGGCCGGGCCCGACACGGACAGCGCGGCGGGCGCCCGGCCGGACAGGTCCGTCAGCGGGAAGGCCACACAGCGCACACCCGCCTCCTCCTCGCCGTCGTCCGTCGCGTAGCCCCGTTGTCGGATGGCGGCGAGCTCGGCGCGCAGTGCCGTCGGGTCGGTGATCGTGGTCGCGGTGCGCCGCGGCAGGCCGCTGCGCTCGACCAGCGCCCGCAGTGCCGGCTCCGGCAGGAACGCCAGCATGGCCTTGCCCACCCCGGTACTGTGCGCCGGCGCCCGGTTGCCGATCTCGGTGAACATGCGCAGCCGGCGCGGCGAGGCGGCCTGCGCCACGTAAACCACCTGGTCGGCTTCCAGGACCGCGAGGTTCGCCGTCTCCCCCGACACCGCCACGGCCTCGCCGAGGAACGGCTCGGCGCCGGCGGCGAGCAGCCGTTGCGCCGCGTTGCCCAACCCGATCAGCCGGGCACCGGGCGCGTAGCGGCGATCGGCGTCCTGCCGCACCCAGCCGCGTTCGTGCAGCGCCCGCAGCAGCCGGTGGACGGTCGGCTGCGGCAGGCCGGTGGCGCGGGCGAGGTCGGTGAGCCCGGCGCCGTCGCCGGCCGCGGCCAGCAGCTCGACCAGCGCGAGCGCACGGTCGACGGACTGCACCGAGCCCGCCGCCCGTTCCGGCGCGGGCGGCGGGCTCGGTGCGCCGTCCACTGGTGGGTCCACTGGCGGATCGGCCGCCGGCGAGGTCATGGCATGCGCTGGTAGGCGGGCACGGTCAGGAAGTCTGCGAAGTCGTCGGCGAGGGCGACCTCGACGAACAGGTCCCGCGCCCGGGCGAAGCCGTCGGCGTCGTAGCTCTCCCCCTGTGCCGCCCGCAGCACCTCGAGCTCCTCGGCGACGACCCGTTCGACCAGCTCACGGGTCACCGGGACGTCGGCGACACCGCTGTCCCCCACCAGCACGACACCGTTGTGCAGCCACTGCCAGATCTGCGAGCGGGAGATCTCCGCGGTGGCCGCGTCCTCCATCAGGTTGAAGATCGCGACCGCTCCGGAGCCGGCGAGCCAGGCACGCAGGTACTGCAGGGCGACGCTGACGTTGTTGCGCAGCCCGGCGAGCGTCGGGGCACCCGGGGTGGTGGTCAGGTCGATCAGGGCGGCGGCGTCGACCGTGACGTCCTCGCGGGTGCGGCTGATCTGGTTGGGCCGCTCGCCGAGCACACCGTCGAACACCTCCCGGCACACCGGCACCAGGTCGGGGTGGGCGACCCAGGAGCCGTCGAAGCCGATGCCGGCCTCGCGGGTCTTGTCCTCGCGGACCTTGGCCAGCGCGGTGGCGTTGACAGCCGGGTCGCGCCGGCTCGGGATGAACGCGGCCATTCCGCCGATCGCGTGCGCGCCGCGGCGGTGGCAGGTGCGCACGAGCAGCTCGGCGTAGGCGGTCATGAACGGCGCGGCCATCGTGACGGCGTTGCGGTCGGGCAGCGTGAACGCCTCCCCCCGGTCACGGAACTTCTTGATGATGCTGAACAGGTAGTCCCAGCGGCCGGCGTTCAGCCCGGCGCAGTGCTCCCGCAGTTCGTAGAGGATCTCCTCCATCTCGAACGCGGCGAGGATCGTCTCGATCAGCACCGTGCCGCGGATCGCGCCCCGGGGGAAGCCGAGCGCGTCCTCGGTGTGGGTGAAGATGTCGTTCCACAGCCGTGCCTCGAGGTGGCTTTCGGTCTTCGGCAGGTAGTAGTAGGGCCCGGAGCCGGCGTCGAGCTGGCGGCGGCCGCAGTGCACCGCGTAGAGGGCGAAGTCGACGATGGCACCGGCCACCGGTTCGCCGTCCACCAGCAGGTGCTTCTCGTCGAGGTGCCAGCCGCGGGGCCGCACGACGATCGTGGTGGTGGTCGTGGTCGCCCCGGTGGCCCCGGTCGGGCTCGTGGTGGCGGTGGGATCGAGGGTGTAGGCCTTGCCCTCCGGGCTGGTGAAGCTGATGGTGCCGGCGAGGGCGTCCCGCAGGTTGAGCTGCCCGCTGATCATGTTCTCCCACAGCGGGGTGTTGGCGTCCTCGAAGTCGGCCAGCCAGACCTTCGCGCCGGAGTTGAGCGCGTTGATCGTCATCTTGCGGTCCGTCGGCCCGGTGATCTCGACCCGGCGGTCGACCAGGCCTGGTGCCGGTGGCGCGACCTGCCACTGCCCCGTGCGGATGTCGCGGGTCTCGGGCAGGAAGTCCGGGTCCGCGCCGGTGGACAGCTCCCGTTGCCGCGCCGCGCGGCGGGCGAGCAGGTCACCGCGGGTCGCGCCGAACCGGCGGTGCAGGTCGGCGACGAGGGTGAGCGCCTCCGGGGTGAGGATCTGCTCCGCGCCCGGCACCTGCGGCCGGACGATCTCGACTCCGGGCGGGGTGTTCGGACCGGCCATCACGGTTCTCCTTCACGGATCGGCGACGTCTGCGCGGATCGGCTGACGAGCCTGATTTTCCACCAGCTGGAACATCCACTTCGTATGACGGAATTCTATCCGTGGCCGCGGGTGGGCGACGGACTCGCGCCACCCGGTGCCTGCACCTGGCACCGGTCCGGCCAGCTGACCGCACAGCGTGACAAAGGACCAGGTCAGCGCGGTGGCGGCGGGCGCGGTGGGCCGGTTGACTTGGCTGCGACGGGCCGCCGTGCGTGGCCTGCGCCCGCCACCGTCGCCGAAGGAGACGTTCCCGTGCCCGAGTCCCCAACCCGCGTCGCGATCGTCACCGGAGCCGCTCGTGGCATCGGCGCCGCCATCGCGCAGCGCCTGGCCGGCGACGGCCTGGCGGTGGCCGTGCTCGACCTGGAGGAGTCCGCGACGAAGGGCACCGTCGAGGCGATCATCGCCGCCGGCGGGAAGGCGATCGGCCTCGGCGCCGACGTCGCCGACGCGGTCGCGGTCGACGCGGCCGTCGCCCGGGTCGCCGCCGAGCTGGGCGCGCCGACCGTGCTGGTCAACAACGCCGGCATCACCCGCGACAACATGCTGTTCAAGATGACCGAGGTCGACTGGGACGCGGTCATGGGCGTGCACCTGCGCGGCTCGTTCCTCATGTCACGGGCCGCCCAGAAGTACATGGTGGACGCGAGGTGGGGCCGGATCGTGAACCTGTCCAGCATCTCGGCGCTGGGCAACCGTGGGCAGGCGAACTACGCGGCCGCCAAGGCCGGCCTGCAGGGCTTCACCAAGACGCTGGCGATCGAGCTGGGCAAGTTCGGCATCACCGTGAACTGCGTCGCGCCCGGTTTCATCGTCAGTGACATGACCCGCGCGACCGCCCAGCGCATGGGTGTGGGCTGGGAGGAGTACGTGGCCGCGGCGACGGCGGCGATCCCGGTCGGCCGCCCCGGGCAGGTCACCGACATCGCGGGCGCGGTGTCGTTCTTCGTCGGTGAGGCCGCGAGCTTCGTCTCCGGGCAGATCCTCTACGTCGCCGGCGGCCCGAAGGCCTGACCGCGGGCCCGCCGTGGCAGCGGGCCCGGCAGGCGGTTGGTGCCGGCCGGGCGTTCCCCCTTCTCCCTCGTCCGCCAGGATGGACATGACGACTCGGCGGGATTTGATCCTGCCGAGCGGGGAATGTCGGGCAGACGGCGACGGGAACGGGAGTGATCGTGCGGAGGCGGACGGCGTGAACCTTGAGCAGGATCCCGACCGTCTGGCTGACCCGTCCACCGAGCATGGCGCGGACCACGACCACGACCACGGGGTGGGCGCGCTGCGGGACCTGCTCGCCGGCGCGCTGGCCCGCCCCGTCTCCCTGGTGCGGGCCCGGCCCAAGCGCCGGCTGCCCGCCCCCGGCACGGGCGAGGCCCCGTCCGGACGGGTGGTGGCCTGCCACGTCTACGCCGACGGCCGCCGGGTGCCCGACGGCTCGAACCTGCTCACCGCGGCCCGCATCGCCCGCCGCCACCACGGCGCGTTCGCCTGGGTGGGGCTGTTCGAGCCCAGCGACACCGAGCTCACCTCGATCGCGGAGCTCTACGGCCTGCCGGAGCTCGCGGTGGAGGACGCCATCGTCGCCCACCAGCGCCCCAAGATCGAACTGTACGGCAGCACCCTGTTCATGGTCCTCAAGACCGCCAGCTACGTGGAGCACGACGAGATCGCCGAGGACACCGAGGTCGTCGTCACCGGCGAGGTGATGGTCTTCATCGGCCCGGACTTCGTGGTGACCGTGCGGCACGGCAACCACGGTGCCCTGGAGCAGCTGCGCGCCAGCCTGGAGGCGCAGCCCGCGATGCTGCGCCACGGGCCGTCCGCGGTGCTGCACGGGGTGTGCGACGGGATCGTCGACAACTACCTGGCGCTGGTGGAACGCCTCGACGCCGACGTCGACGCCGTCGAGGCGCTGGTGTTCGAGCGCTCCGCCCGGGCCCCGGTGGAGAAGCTCTACCAGCTCAAGCGCGAGCTGCTGGAGTTCAAGCACGCCGTCACCCCGCTCAACGGGCCGCTGCGCATGCTGTCGGACACCGCCCTGCCGATGATCGACCCGCACGTGCGCGACCATTTCCGGGACGTGTTCGACCACCTCGTCCAGGTGACCCAGCGGGTCGCCCACCTCGACGAGCTGCTGTCCTCGATCCTGCAGGCGACGCTGACGCAGGTGACGATCGCCCAGAACGAGGACATGCGCAAGATCAGCGCCTGGGTCGCCATCGGCGCCGTCCCGACCGCCATCGCCGGCATCTACGGGATGAACTTCGAGCACATGCCGGAGCTGCGCGAGGTCTGGGGCTACCCGGCGGTGCTCACGCTGATGGCTGTCATCTGCCTGTCCCTCTACCGGGCGTTCCGCCGCAACGGCTGGCTCTGAGCCCCGGGGTGTCCGAACCCTGGTGTGTCCCCGGGTGGGGCGGGCATGCCTAGCGGGGAGCAACGCAGCAGGCGCAGGAGCAGCAGGCGCAAACCAGTGGCGCGAGGGAGTGGTGCCATGGCGCGCACGGCGTCACCGGTGGGCCCGGCGAAACCACTGGACCCCGGCACGGAGCAGATCCAGGCCGATCCCTCGGTGGCCGATCTGCTGGGCGTCCTGCGCCGGCACCTGACGATGGACGTCGCGTTCCTCGGCCGGCTCGACGAGCAGTACCTGCTCCTGCAGGTCTTCGACGGCGACCCGTCCGTCTTCGGGCTGCAGCCGGGCAGCACCATCCGCCGTCAGGCCGCGCTGTACCCCGCGGAGCTCGCGCACGACGCCCCGATCGTCATCCCGGACACCCACGCCGACCAGCGCACCGCCGACGCCCCGATCGTGCACGGGCTCGACATCGGCTCCTACGCGGCAGCGCTGGTCTACGACACCGATGACGAGGTCTACGGGATCGTCGGCTGCTTCGGGCGGCAGCCGCGGCCGCACCTGCGGCCCCGGGACGGGCAGTTCGTCGACCTGCTGGCGGCGTTCCTGCGCGACGCGGTGATCGATCTGCGCCGGGTGTGGGAGTCCCGCAGCCACCTCTCCCGGATCATCAGCGACATCATCGACGACGGTGGGCCCCAGATCGTGTTCCAGCCGGTGGTCAGCCTCGCCGACGGCAGCATCGCCGGGGTCGAGGCACTGTCGAGGTTCCCCGGCTCCCAGCGTGACCCGGAAGGCTGGTACAAGGTCGCCGCCCAGCTGGGCCTGGGCACCGAGCTGGAGCTGGCGGCGATCCGGCACGCGCTCACCGTGCTGCCCGGCCTGCCGCCCTCGGTGGCACTGTCGCTCAACGCCGCACCGGCCACGATCGCCTCCGGCCTGCTGGGGCTGCTCCGGTCGTTCGGGGCCTGCGACCGGGTCATCGTGGAGATCACCGAGCACGAGTACTTCAGCACCGACCCGGTGGTCATGCGCGACATCCAGGCGCTGCGCTCGCTGGGCACCCGCATCGCGGTGGACGACACCGGCACCGGCTACTCCGGGCTCGAACAGCTCATCCAACTGCGCCCCGAGATCGTCAAACTGGACTATCTGATCACCCACCGGATGGACGTCGACCCGGCGCGGCGCGCGGTCGCGGCCGCCATCGTGAGCGTCGCCCGGGAGATCGGCGGCCAGGTCATCGCGGAGGGCATCGAGTCCACCGCCGAGCTGCGGACGGCCACCGAGATCGGTATCGGCTTCGGCCAGGGCTATCTGCTCGGCCGCCCGGCCCGTACGCTGCGCGCCGCCTGCTCCCCCACCCCGGGCCTGTTCCGCCCGGCCCCGGCACCGGCGCGCTGAGGGGTCGGCGGCTCCGAGATTCCGTGCGCCGTGGGTCCACGGCGTCGCGGGCCGGCGCCGCTGCGGGCCTAGCGCGGGATGTCGCCGGGCAGCTCCATCATCCGGTGGAGCAGGCGGGCCAGGAAGACCGTGTGCCGGTGCAGCAGCGCGCGATCGAGCTTGTCGAGGTTGCCGCCCGGGGCGACCTGCAGCAGATACGCCGGGCCGGTGATCATCGCGATGGTGGGGATGCCCAGCCGGTAGGCGAAGGTGCCCTCCCCGTACAGGCCGTTCTGGAAGGGCTTCTGGATGCCGGCGCGGGTCAGGCGGCTGGTGCGGACCTCGTCGTCTGCCAGGGTGCGCAGCGTGTCGCTGTTGCCGACGGCGACCGCGACCGGTTCGGTGCGCCCGGTCGCCCGGTACGGGCCGGTGCCGCCCTGGTCGTCCCAGCCGAGGGTGCCCAGGTGCTCGGCGACGAGCGCCATTTCCACCCCGGCGGTGATCTCGGGGTGGGCCCGCAGCCAGGCATCCGGTTTGACGGTGGCGCCGTCGGCGGTCATGTGGTTCGGCGAGAACATGAACAGCAGGTCACGGGACCGCGTGCTGGCCGGGAAACGGCTGAAGTACTCGGCGAGCGCGCACAGCGCGGGTCCGCCGTTCTCCTCGACGGCGTTCTGCCCGTCCGTGTGGGTCGCGACCAGGACGGCGCCCGCCCGGGCGCCGGGCGGTCCGGCGCCCGGCAGCCGGGCGAGCAGGTAGTCCACTGTGGTCTCGCGCCGGTCAGCCGTCAGCACGAGCGTGGCCCGGGCGGGGCCGCGGGCGAGCAGCGCGCGCAGCCGGGCGCCGGACTCCCGGTCCAGCCGCAGGGCCGGCAGCCCGGCGTGCTCCTGCTGGTGCGGGGTGTACTGGCCGGCGGCCAGCGCCGGGCTCTGATCAGAGATCTCGATCATGGCGACGGCGCCGTGGGAACGGGCGGTGGCCAGGTCGGGGGCCGGTGGCACCCCCAGCCAGACGCGGGAGTAGTCCTCCTGCGCGAACTCGGCGCGGGCGGTGGGGGGATGCACCGCGTAGGCGAGATCGGTGAGCACCGAGGCGTGCAGCCGGGCGATCGGTGCGTCGACGACGACCACCGCCCCGGTGAGCGGCGCCGCCGCGCCGCCGGCACCGGCACCGGCGGCAGCCTGGTAGGCCGCCTCGTCACCGGGGCCCAGGTCGACCACGGGGCCGGTCACCCCGGCCGGCCCGGTCTCACCGGAGCGCGGCCGGTAGGAGGCGACCGGAACAGTCCAGGCGGTACCGCCGGCGTCCGTGACCTGCAGTGACCATCGCTGGGCCAGCCACTGCGCGAGCCGGGTCGGATGACGGGTCACGGTGAGGCCGTAGCCGCGCAGCTGGCGCTCGAGGTCGTCGATGTGGCCGCGGTGCGCCGCCGACCCGGTGTGCCGGGGCCCACCGCGGTCATCCGGTCGACCCAGCCCCACAGCGTGTCGGCGTCGACGAGGTCCTGCGCGGTGACCGGCCCCGGCGTGCCGGTGGTGAACGGCCGCCGCACCGCGCCCGCGCCTGTCACCGCCCGCCTGCCGCCGCCGGCGCCGGCGGCATCGCCCGCGACGCCGGACCCGTCACAGCCGGCGGCCAGGGTCCCCGCGGCGGCGGTGAACGCACCGGACGCCGTCAGCCGCAGGGTCGTGTCCAGAAAGCGCCGGCGGCTCGTCGCCGGCGGTTCCTCGCCTGCCGTCACGACCTGATCGTGACACGAGCGACCATGCGGCGGCGCCAGGAGGGCACCGAGAGTGGTCAGGAGGGCGGGTGGGGTGCGGCCGGGCGCATGAGGTCACCGACCGTGGCGCGGACCATGACGCCGAGATCCTCGTCGCCGACCCCGGCGAACACCTCGCTGCCGAGCAGGAAGCCTCCGACGATCGCGCCCAGGGCGCAGGCCAGCCGCACCCGCCGCTCGATCGGCACCTCGTCGTTGGACAGGATCCGCAGGAGGCGCTCCTGCAGATCGGAGTGGCTCCCGCCCTGGCCGTGGTGGTCGGGCAACCGCTCGATCGCGTGGTGGTTGCGCATGTGGAACAGGAACAGCGTCCGGTTGGCAAGCATGGCGCCGACGATCAGGTCCAGCGCCGCGGGCCACCGGTCGGGGCTGGCGAGGTCGGCCTCCAGGTCCTCGAAGCCGGCCCGCCCCAGCTCGTGCAGCCGCAGGTGCAGCGCCAGCAGGATGTCGTCCTTGCTGGCGAAGTGGTAGTACAGCGCGGCCTTGGTGATGTTCAGCCGCTGCGCGATCTCACGCAGCGACACCGCCTCGTAGCCGGAGTGCGTGAACAGCTCGAGAGCGACGTCGAGGATCCGTTCCCGGGTGCTCTTCTCCCCTGCAGCCGGCGCGGGGGGTCTGGGCATGATCTCAACCTACTTGACGCGACGACCTCATGTTACTTACCTTGCGGCAAGTAAGTTTTATCTTACCTGCCGGCAAGTTACTGACGAATCGGGGGCGGTCACGTGGACCAGACGATGATCGAGGCCACCGGCCTCACGAAACGCTACGGCGACACCCAGGCCCTGGCCGGGGTCGACCTGCACGTCCCCGCGGGGACGATCCTCGGCGTGCTCGGCCCGAACGGGGCGGGTAAGAGCACCGCGGTGCGCATCCTGACCACGCTGGCCCGGCCGGACACCGGCCGGGCCAGCGTGGCCGGGTTCGATGTGGTGACCCAGGCCGGCGAGGTCCGGCGCCGCATCGGGGTGACCGCCCAGGACGCCACCCTCGACGAGGCGCTGACCGGCCGGCAGAACCTGCGGATGATCGCCGAGCTCAGCGGCCTGCGCTCGCGGGCCGCCGCCGACCGCGCCGGCGAGCTGCTGGCGCGGTTCGAGCTGACCGACGCCGCCGACCGCGTGCTCAAGGGCTATTCGGGCGGCATGCGCCGCCGCCTCGACCTGGCCGCGAGCCTGGTGGCGCGGCCGGCGGTGCTGTTCCTCGACGAGCCGACCACCGGCCTGGACCCGACCAGCCGGGCGCGGATGTGGGAGGTCGTGCGCGACCTGGTGGCCGCGGGCACCACGATCCTGCTGACTACGCAGTACCTGGAGGAGGCCGACGCGCTCGCCGACCACATCGTCGTGATCGACCACGGGCGGGTCGTCGCCCGCGGCACCGCCGACGAGCTCAAGACCACGATCGGCGGCCACCGCCTGGAGATCACCCTCTCCGCCGCGCATGCCGGCGCGGCGGCGGCGCTGCACCCCCTCGTCGAGGGCCGCGTCGACATCGACGCTGCCGGGCGGCGGCTGCGCGCGGCGGTGCGCGGCGGCTCGGGCGTGGCGACAGCGGTCATCCGGGCCCTGGACGGCGTCGGGGCGCTGGTCGACGACGTCGTCGTGCACGCGCCGTCCCTCGACGACGTGTTCTTCGCGCTCACGGGCACCCCGGGCATCGCCTCCGAGCCCGGTCCGAACAGCCGTCCCGACGACCGTTCCGACGACGACCGTTCCGACGACGACCGCGCGGCGCGCCCGGTGGGAGTGGCCTGATGTCCGAGCTCACGATCACCACGGGCGGCCCGGCCGCGGCCCTCGCCGCGCCGGCGCGGACCGGCGCCGTCAGCCGGGCGGTGCGCGATGTCGTCGTGCTCACCCGGCGCAACCTGGTGCACATCGCCCGCGAGCCCCTGCAGTTGTCCGACATCACCGTGCAGCCGGTGCTGTTCACCCTGCTGTTCGTCTACGTCCTCGGCGGCGGGGTGAGCGTCGCCGGCGGCGACTACAAGGACTTCGCGATCCCCGGACTGGTCGCGCTCAACCTCACCACCTCGGCGATGGGTACCGCGGTCGGGCTGAGCAACGACCTGCGCACCGGCGCGGTCAACCGGTTCCGGACCCTGCCGATGTGGCGGGCCGCCGTCCTGGTCAGCCGTTCGCTGTCGGACGTGCTCGCGGCCGCGGTCTGCATGTCGATCGTGCTGCTGACGGGCCTGGCGATCGGCTGGCGGCCGGACACCTCCCTCGCCGGGTTCGTCGGCGCGCTCGCGATCCCGCTGCTGTTCAGCTACGCGCTGGCCTGGGGCACAGCCTGCCTGGGCATGGTCAGCGAGGGTCCGGAGAGCGCCCAGTCGATCGCGCTGGTGCTGCTGTTCCCGCTGGCGATCGTGTCGAACGCGATGGTGCCGACCGCGGGCATGCCGGGCGTGGTGCGGGCGATCGCCGAATGGAACCCGGTCAGCGCGGTGACCGCGGCGGCCCGGGACCTGTTCGGCAACCCGAATCCGTCCGCGGCCTCCCACGCCTGGCCCATGCAGCATCCGGTCCTGGCCGCGGTGCTCTGGTCGGTGGCCATCGTCGCGGTGTGCGCGCCGCTGGCGGTCGCCCTCTACCGGCGTCGTACCACCGACTGACACTCGCACCACGACCGACAACAGTCCGGAGCGGACAGGGACGACGGAGATCCGATTAGCGTCAACTTTGGGTTGACGCCAATCGATCGTCAACCTAGAGTTGACGCCATGGCAGACATCGATCCGACCGCCCTCAGCAACAGCGTCCGACTCGACGATCTGATCGCCGCGATCAAGAAGACCCACGCCGACGCCCTCGAGCAGCTGTCCGGCGCCGTGCTGGTCGCCGACCACCTCGGCGACGTGGCCGACCACCTCATCGGCCACTTCGTCGACCAGGCCCGTCGTTCCGGCGCTTCCTGGACGGAGATCGGGCGCAGCATGGGCGTCACCAAGCAGGCCGCACAGAAGCGGTTCGTCCCCAAGGAGCCCGGCGAGCCGGAAAGCCTCGACCCGGCACAGGGTTTCGGCCGCTACACCCAGCGGGCCCGCAACGCCGTGGTCGCCGCGCAGAACGAGGCGCGGGCCGCCGGCAACGCCGAGATCACCGCGGAGCATCTGCTGCTCGGCCTGCTCGCCGACCCCGCCGGGCTCGGCGCCGCCGCGATCGTCGCCCAGGGCGCCCCCCTCGCCGCCGTGCGCGAGGCGGCGACCGCGAACCTGGCGCCGCCCGTCGCGGAGGTACCCGACCTCATCCCCTTCGACGGGCGCGCCAAGAAGGCTCTCGAGCTGACCTTCCGCGAGGCCCTGCGGCTGGATCACAGCTACGTCGGCACCGAGCACATCCTGCTCGCGCTGCTGGAGCTGGAGGACGGCGCCGGCCCACTGACGTCCCTGGGTGTCACCAAACCGGGCGCGGAGACCCATCTCCGCCAGCTGCTCGCCCTCGCCGTCAGCGGCCCATCCGCCACCGCCACACCGGATCCCGCCCCGAAGGCGCGCCCCTGAGACGGGCGCCGCCAACACGCGGCATAGCGAACATTTAAACAAGCTGAATAGTCGAACAGGTCACGCAACTACTCTCCGTGTTCGTCGGGGGTTCGAGGATGACACCCACCAGTACGGAGGCGCGCAGATGCCAAGTCGACAGCGGCGGATCGGAACCTGGGCGGTGGTGCTGGCCGCAGCCGGCACGGTGGCACTGCCCGCGGTCGCGAGCGCTGCACCCACCACGAGCGAGCTGCCCGGAGCGGAGTACGCGTTCGCGCCCCCGTCGTACGCGGCCCGGGCCTGGGGGCACAACACCTTCGGGCAGCTGGGCAACGGCACCACCGGCACGCCCAGCTTCAGCCCCGTGCCGGTCACCGACCTCACCGGCCTCGACGACGTCCGCGCCATCGCGGGCGGGGCCGGCTCCGGGTTCGCGCTCAACGGCGACGGCACCGTCTGGGCCTGGGGCCTCAACAACGTCGGCCAGCTCGGCAACGGCACCATCATCAACAGCAACGTGCCCGTCCAGGTCGCCGGCCTGGAGGACATCCGCGCCATCGCCGCCGGGAGCAACGGCAACGGCTACGCGCTGCGCAGCGACG
>NZ_ADGX01000055.1 GCF_000177675.1 Parafrankia sp. EUN1f | reverse complement strand
GCCCGGGCGGCCGGTGACGGCCCGCTGGCCGCTCGGGCGCTGGCGCTGCGCGCGCGGGTGGTACGCCCACACAGCCCGGCGGTGGCGCTCCAGATCGCCGGCTCCGCGGCCCGGATCGCCGGCCGCAGCCCGACCCGGGCACTCATCGCCGGCAAGGTGGCGACCAGCGCCTGTGCCGCCGCCGGGGACGCCGCCGGTGTCCGCGACGCGGTCGCCCGCGCCTGGGCGACCATGGCGGAGCTCGGCGAGGAGGCCCACGGCCGGCCCGGTTTCAGCCTCGACACCTACTCGCCGGCCGATCTCGCCCTCGCCTGCGCGGAGGCGCTCACCACCGTCGGCGCCGCCGACGAGGCGACGCCGTACCTCGACCGCGCGGCGTCACTCATCGCGCGCAGCGGCCAGACCGGCATGATCGTCTCGGTCCGGATGGCGCAGTCGCGGGCGGCTGTCGCCCGTGCCTGCCCCGACCGGGACGAGGCGATCGAACACGCCTCCGAGGCGGTGACGCTGGCCGCCCGCCGCCCCGCCGAATGGGTGGCCCGGCTCGTGCGAGACGTCTCCGACCTCGCGGAGATACGTACCGGGCACGGTTTCGACGAGCTGGTCGCGATCACCTCGGCCTGGATCTCCGAGCCTGAGCCGGCGCCGCTGCCCGGCGCCGGCGGCGGCGCCGACTTCGGCGCGATGGTCGCCGCCGCCCCTGGGCGCGGCGGGATCGTTCCCGCCCCGCGCGCGGAGGCGCCGGCCGGTTCCGGCGCGACCGACGAGATCTGAACCGCCCGGCGGAGATCTCCGATGCTCAGGCGGCCCGACGGGGGGCCGGCCGCCTGAGCGCGGTCAGGGCCCGACGGGTGCCCTGACCCTCGCCTGGGCCTGCGCTCCCGCACGCACGGTGATCGGCCCGACCCCGAGCACACCGACCACGGGCAGCCGGACCTCCCGGGACCCTTCGACCCGCACGGTCGCGGCGTCGACGAGCTCCGCGCTCAGGGCCGTCCGGCCGGAGGGGTCCGCCCGGGTCTCGTAGTCGGCGACGGTGTCCTCGATGTCACGCAGCGGCAACGCCTCGAAGTCCTCCGTCGCGCTGTAGATCGCGTTCTCGTCGATGCGCTCGACGGCGGCGAGCGCGGCGCCGTCCGCCGCGGACGCGACCGACCGGCGGGCCAGGTAGACCACCGAGACGTCGGTGACGACCACGGCGAGCATCGCCGCCAGCATGAGGTAGCCGAGCGTGAGGATCAGGATGGTCCCACCATCGGACGCACCCCTGCCCCGGTCCCGGCCCCTGCCCGGGCCGCCGGGCTGGGGCCGGGCTCCCCCACACCGCACCGAGTGCCGCTCAGCCAAGTGGGGTGACCCGCACCGGAATGCCGTTGAGCACGGCGGTACCCGACAGCGCATCCAACCGGGAGCCGTCGGTGAGGATGTTGGTGTTCACTCCGGCATGCTGCGCGGCGACCGACATCCTGGTCCCGGCAAGCCCGTGGCCCCACCCGTGGGGCAGGCACACGACTCCGGCCATCACCTCGTCGCTGACCTGCACCGCGACGTCCAGTGAGCCGACGGCGGAGGTGACGCGGGCGGAGCCACCGTCGCGCACCCCGTGGCGGGCCGCGTCGAGGGGGTGAACCAGCAGCGTGCAGCGGTTACGCCCCTTCGCCATCGCCGGGACGTTGTGCATCCAGCTGTTGTTCGTCCGCAGGTGACGACGCCCGATCAGGGTCAGCTCGGGTGCGTCCGAAGCAGGGCTGCGGCCTGCTTCCGAAGGCGATGCCACCTGGGGCGGTGCGTCCAGGGTGGCGCGCAGCCGGGCCAGCTCGGCCACGATCGGCTCCGGGCACAGCTCGACCGCCCCGCTCACCGTCCGCAGCGGGGCGGGCAGCCGCGGGGTGAGCGGGCCGAGATCGACCCCGTGCGGGTTCGCGAGCAGCGTGCTGAGGCGAAGCCCGTCCGGCCGGGCGCCGAATCCGTCGCCGAAGTGCCCCGTGCGCAGTGCGACGTCCAGCAGCAGCTCCGGAACGCTGTCACCATCCAGCTGGGCGCGTAGCTCGGTGACGTCACGCCCCAGCACCGGCGAGCCCGGTTCGCCGACGGCGCGCCGCAACGCGTCGCCGATCAGGGTCTCGTGGAAGGCCGCCACCGCGTCGGCACTCGGCACCCCCGCCTGCAGCCCCCCGTCGCCGCTGTCACTGTCGCCGGTGCCGGCGCCCAGCGCGATGAGCGCGAGCCTGGCCAGGATGTCGTGCTCGGCCATCCCGCCCGGATCGGGTGGCAGCACCGGTGGCGAGTAGGCCGCCACCGTCCGGACGGCCAGCGGGCCGAGGCTGAAGTCGTAGTGGCCCACGCGCGCCGAGTCGGTCGGCGGGAGCACCACGTCCGCATGCCGGGACGTCTCGTTCAGGTAGGGGTCGACACTCACCATGAAGTCGAGCTGGGCCAGGGCCGCGGCGAGCCGGCCGGAGTCGGGCGTGGACAGGGCCGGGTTGCCGGCGACGGTGAACAGGGCCCGCAGCTGTCCCTCGCCCGGGGTGTCGATCTCCTCCGCCAGCGCGGCGACCGGCAGCTCCCCCATGACCTCGGGCAGCTGGCGCACCCTGGTGTGCCAGCGCCCGATGCTCCACCCGCGGCCGCCGCCGGACCGCCCGGGCTGCCCCGCTGGCCCTGCCGGCACGCGGTCGGCCCGACCGTGCGCGCCGCGGCCGAACATCATGCCGCCGGGTGCGTCCAGGTTGCCGGTGAGCACGTTCAGAACCAGGGTCAGCCAGCTGGTCGTCGCCCCGAACTCGACGGTCGTGGTGCCCATCCGGCCGTAGACGGCGGCCTGCGGTGCCGCCGCCAGCTCGCGGGCGATCCGCCGGGTCGTGTCGGCCGGGATGCCGCAGCTCGCCTCGACGGCCTCCGGCGTGAACGGCGCGGCGAGCTCGACGACCCGCTCGACCCCCGTCACGTGGTCGGCCAGCGCGCGCAGCCGGATCAGGCCTTCCGCGGCGAGCACGTTGACGATCGCCAGCAGCCAGCGGGCGTCGGAACCGGGCCGGATCGGCAGGTGCTCGTCGGCGAGCGTCGCCGTACGGGTCCGCCGCGGGTCGACCACCACGACCTTCCCGCCCCGCGACCGGATCGCGGTCAGCCGGCCCGCGAAGTCGGGAGCCGTGCACAGGCTGCCGTTGGACACCGCCGGATTCGCCCCGAGGACCAGCAGGTAGCCGGTGCGGTCCAGATCGGGCACCGGGATCAGCGCGGGATGGCCGAACACCAGTCCACACGCCACATTCATCGGCATCTGGTCGACCGTCGAGGCGCTGAACAGCGAGCGGGTACGCAGCGCGCGGGCGAAAGGGCGCAGGTGCTGTGAACCGGCCATCGTGTGGGCGGTCGGATTTCCCCAGTAGAGCGCCACCGCGGCCGAACCGTGGGTGCCGACGACCCGACTCAGCCCGGCGTGGACGGCGGCGAAGGCCTCGGCCCAGCTCACCTCGCGGTGCGCACCGGTCGACCGGTCCCGAAGCAGCGGGCGGCGCAACCGGTCGGGGTCATTCAGCAGCGCGGGAAACGATGCGCCTTTGGGACAGAGGTAGCCGCGACTCAGCGGATGGTTCGCGTCACCACGGGCGGTCCTGACCCGACCGCCGGCAATCTGTAGTTCCAATCCGCAGGTGGCCTCGCACAACGGGCAGATCCGCAGCGCGGTGACCGATCCGGTCGTCGGGTTCACTGCCGGTTTGGTGGTCATGATCGGCAGGATCGCATATTCCCGGCACTTCCGCGCGCACCGGCCCCGCCACCTGCCCGGCTGTCGGCCGACGGAGACCGCCGGCCGACGGCCGACGGCTTCACCGAACTGACGCACCGCACCGATCCGACGGACGGAGATCCACCGCGGGGAGATCCGCCGGACCGCGTCCCCTACCGCCGGACCGTGCGCGCGATCCTTCACCCGCGGACACCGATTCCGATGGCCGGGGCGGCCCGACCGAAAAAGGAGGTGCCAGCCACAGCCCTCGCTCGGGATACCCACAAAGGTGATGGATCTCTCTTCATACCTACGCGGACCCGGCGAATCAGGAAGCCTTACGCTGCACAGACGTCCGTTTCACACCTGGCCGAGCAGCGCTACGGTGGTGCAGACCGGAAACAGTGTTACTGGGCCGTCTCCCGGCGGTGGGGTCGAAGCCGCGGAGTATTCCCGCCGTAACCGTGAAATCGCGCGCGCGAAGCTGGGGGCACCTGAGCGCGACCATGAGGAACGAGGTTGCCATGGCGCCGACTGGTCAGGCCGAGGTTGGCGAACGGGTTGCCTATCGTGGGCCACAGCCACCCGGCATGGTTTCGGATGTCGTCATCGCCGACGCCCTCGATCTGGACTGCGACGAGGAGCTCTGGGTTCCGCAGGCTCCCGGTGTGGACTTCCGTCCGCTGTTCCTGTGCGTCACTCAGGGGTACTACGTCAATCTGCTGAGGGTTCGGCGCAGCGGCGTGCTGTCGCGGCATCGGCATTCCGGACCCGTCCACGCGTTCACCCTGCGCGGGCGCTGGCGCTACCTCGAGCACGACTGGGTCGCGACGGCGGGCGGCTACGCTTTCGAGCCACCCGGCGAGACGCACACCCTGGTTGTCCCCGAGGACGTCGACGAGATGGTGACCCTCTTTCACGTCTCGGGGTCGTACGTGTACGTCGATCCCGACGGCAACACGGTCGGTTATGAGGACGTCTTCACCAAGCTGGAAACGGCCCGCCGGCACTACGACGCCATCGGGCTGGGTGACGAGGCCCTCGCCGACGTCGTGCGCTGAACGTCACGGTGCCGCGCCGCTGGAATGGCCGGCGACGTCCCACACCCTTATCTCACCTCCCTTGCATCCGCTGAAGACGGTGCGGTCGCCCGGCGCGAACGCGACTGCCAGCAAGTGGTCCTTGTGGTCGGTGGCGGACCTCGCCACCAGCCGCGGGGCCGCCGGATTCTCCACATCCCACAGGCGGATGGTCCGGTCCCAGCTGCCGCTCACCAGCCGGTTTCTGTCGCTGGAGAATGCCAGCGCCCACACTCTGCTCCTGTGCCCGGTCAGCGGCTTGCCGAGTGCCTTCGGATCGGTCGCGTTGGTCAGATCCCACAGGCGGATGTCGAGGTCCTTGCCTCCGGAGGCGAGCACGAGTCCGTCCCGGGAGAAGGCGAATCCGTGCACCTCGCCACTGTGCCCGCGAAGGGGCCGTGGGATCCGCGACGGGGCGTCAAGGTCCGCCAGGTCCCAGAGCTGGATCGCCTCGCCGTCGTAGCCCACGACGAACGTGGCGTAGGGGGCGAGCGTCGGCCGCGCCCAGGTGATCTTGCCCTGCCGGCTGTCGGCCACACTCGGCACCATGCCAGCCGTGCCCTGCACGGCGTCGAAGAAGCCGAGTCTGCGCGGGCTCGCCGGGTCGGCCACATTCCAGATCCGTACCTCGCCGTACTGGCCCCCGCAGACCAGGATGCGCGGGTCATCGCCGAAACTCACCGACGTCACCCGGTCCCTGCCGGCCGGCAGGCGGAGGTCGATCTCGGTCGGGTTCTCAGGGTCACGGACGTTCCACATCCGAACTTTCCGGTCCCAGTGCCCGCTCACGAGATCTCCCTTGGTGGACAACGCCAGCGACAGCACGCCTTCGCCGCGGCTCGGCAACACACCCACCTTCTGCGGGTGCGCCGGATCCGAGACATCCCACAGCAGGACCGTGCCATCGCTGCTGCCACTGGCCAGGGTCCGACCATCCGGGAAGACCACCAGAGAGGTGATCCAGCCGGTATGCCCAGGCAGTGGTGCGCCGAGCGGGCGTAGAACAGGTTCGTCCGGGGTGCTGTCACGGGCCCGGTTCACGGCGACCGCCGCGCCGACGCCGGCGGCCGCGACAGCCGCGGCGGCGGGCAGGCCGATCAGGAGGCTCCGCCGGTTCGGGTCTCGACCGCTCTTGCCGGGGACAGCAGTGGCGCGGTGCTTACGTCGCGCCGCACCGGGGCGAGGAGTCTGCGGCCCGCCCGGAACGGGGGTGTCGCGAGCAGGCAGATCAAGGCCCGGCAGATCAGAGCCCGGCAGATCAGGAGGAGCCGTGGCCGGGGCAGGCGTATCCGAAGCCGACGCACCCACGGCCGACGCGTCAGATGTCGACCCGGCCGGCGGTGGGGGCGCAGGCGAAGGCGACTCCCGCTCGGCAACCGCACGGACCGCCTCGTCCAGATAGAGCACCATGCCCGTGCGGGCGATCCACCCGCTGCCGTAGGAACTCGCAGCGGCCTCGGCCAGCTCCATAGCCAGTTCCCGGGCCGAGATCGGTCGCTGCGCCGGGTCCTCGGCGAGCGCCCGCAGCACCGCCGCCGTGACTGGCGCCGGCACATCCTCCGGCAGCAGGCGCCGCGCGGCGAGGTGGTCCTGCCACACCATCGGTGGCACGACGGCCGGCCCGTTCGCCGCCGCCACCGTGCCACCTGACAACAGCAGATGCAGGACCACTCCGAGTGAATAAAGGTCGGTGGCCGCGCTCAACCGGCCGGCCGCCAGCTGCTCGGGAGCCATGAAAAGCGGAGTGCCGACCACCGCACTGGCCATCGCCTCCGGGCCGGTCACCAGTTTCGCGATCCCGAAGTCGGCGACCTTCAACAGTCGCGCCGCGTCGAAAAGCATGTTCTCCGGCTTGATGTCACGGTGCAGAACACCGTGGCCATGTGCGCAGGTGAGCGCGCTGGCCACCGCCAGGCCGACCGCACATGCCCGCGGGCCCCCCAGGACATTCAGGTGTTTGCTGAGCGGCCCCCCGGAAAGCTTCTCCATGACAATCAGGCGAAGGTCGTCGAATTCGAGATAGTCGTACACCCGGACAATGTGCGGATGATCCAGGTTCGCCAGGATGACCGCTTCACTGGCGATACCCGCCGCAGCCCGGTCCTCCCCGAGCCCAGGCGCGAGCTCATCCCCGACCCGACCAGCTCCGGCGAGCACCTTGATGGCGACGTCGCGGGCCATACGGCGGTGCGAAGCAGCCAGCACCAGCCCGAAGCCGCCCGAACCCAGCTGCTCACCCAGCTCGTAGCCGGGCAGCGCCGCCGCCACCCGCGCCCGGTCAACCAGCACGGCGGAAACCCGTCATTCGACGGGATTTCCGGACCACCGCGGTGAGCCTACCCATTTCATGTGGCACGGCGCGGATCCTACGGCCGAGCACCTAAGCCCCGGAGAGGGGATACCCGTCCGGTTCCGAGCGGGCAGTTCCCGGCCGAAAGTAGCGGCGGCACGGCCGCGCGGTAAACCGGTCGATTCGATCTACGGCATCCGGTCGAGCTTCAGCACTGGAACACCGCGTAGCCAGGGATGCCATTCACCGAATTAGCCGTGACGAACCGCGTTTCCGGCGGCACGCCCCGTCCGCGGCGAGGCGGACCCCGGCCGTGTACACCCGCGGCGGTGACAGCACGGTCGGCAGGAGGCTCCCCGCAGCGGTCGCCACAGTGTCCTCACCCGCCGACCGCGTGTCCTCACCCGCCGACCGCGGTGTTCTCACCGCCGACCGCGGTGTTCTCACCCGGGCAGGAGTGCCTCCAGCGCGATGTTGTCCGGATCACGGAAGGCGAGCAGCCGCCCGAACGGCAGCTCCCGGGTCGGGGTGAACACGGCACCGATGCCGGCGAGTCTTGACGCCAGCCGGTCCAGGTCCGCCGGTTCCGACACCGCGAACGACAGATGGTCCAGGCCGGGCCGGGTCTCGTCGAAGGCGGTCGCGCCCGGTTGATCGTGTTGACGCAGGACGATGCTCAGCCCGCCGGGAAGCACTCCGTGTGCGAATGATGTCGTTTCACCGCGGTCGCGGAGCAGTTCCTTCCAGTCGAGAACGTCCCGATACCAGGCAGCGCTTCGGTCGAGGTCCGTCACGGTGAGGCTCAGGTGCGAGACACCATCAAATGCCATGGTTTCCTCCTGGAAGAGCCGGGAGACAGTCGGGAGACAGCCGGGACGACGATAGGACGAGAGGGCGGACGGGGAGATTCTCCGCGCTGTCAGTGGCCCGCGCCGAGCAGGGCGATCGCCTGGAGGAAGCGATCGGCGTGGCCGGCCTCCTCGCGTCCGCTGGCCCGCAGGAGGCGGGCGACCTCGGGGTCGGGCTCCGCGGCCGCCCACCGCTGGTAGTCCGCGTCTCCCGCGCGTTCCCCGGCGACGACGGCGGCCAGCAGTGCCGCGTCCACCATGGCGGGAGCCTCGACCGGGTAGCCCTCATCCAGGTCCGGCGTCGGCTGGAAGGGATGGCCGGTTTTGCGGGTGAGAGCGCGACGCACCCGATTGGCGTGCCCCAGCTCCTCCCTCGCGTTTCGGCGGACCAGTTCCGCGGCCTCGCCGTCGTCGATCCGGTCGGCCAGTCGCTCGTAGAGCCGGGCCGCGGTCCGCTCCAGCTTGTAGAGGGTCCTCAACTCGGGCACGCCCAGGTGGTCCATCGCGGCCAACGCCATCGCCGCGGACCGGAAGTCCTGCCCGTCCAATGTCCTCGTCTCCTCGGCGGTAGAGATCCACGAACGCGGACCGCGGGGTCGCGGGCCGGTCGCCAGGCCGGCCCTCGGCCCCTCTGCGTGCACGACAGTAGGGGGATCTCGACACGGGGATACGACCCGAACGGCCTGATTTCCCACTCCGGCGGCCAGATCGCTTTCGGGCGGGCGACGCTCCGAACTACGATCCGGTCGTGCCCGACGCGCCGCTGATCCCGATGCGCCGGAGCGTGACGGTCACCGCCGGTACGGTGGAACATCGCGCGACCGAACCGATTTCCTACTGGCACCGGCATGACCTGCATGAAATCGAGTACGCCGTCGACGGCCTGGCCGAGATCTACACCCCGCAGACGCATTACCTTCTGCCGCCACTGCACGCGGCGTGGATTCCGGCCGGCGTCGAGCATGCACCGTTGCTGCGGGACGTGACCACGATCGCGGTCTTCTTCGACCCCGCGGAGTTCGCCTTCCCAGAGACGCGAACGGCCATCATCGCCGTACCGCCGGTGCTGCGGGAGATGATGCGGTACGCGGTGCGGTGGCCCATTCACGGTGAGAGCGGGGCATGCGGGGAGAGCGGGGCATGCGGGGAGAGCGGGGCGACGGGTGACGGCGCCGAGGCCAGCGTCTTCTTCCACGCGCTGGCCGGGGTGGTTCGCCACCAGCTCGCCCAGGCGGCACCGCTGTCCCTGCCGATCTGCGACGACGTGATCGTCCAGGACGTGATCGCCTACACGGCAGGCCACCTCGCCGACGCCGACGCGGTCTCGGTGTGCCGGGCCGTCGGCATCTCCGAGCGCGCGCTGCGGCGCCGATTCGCGGCGGTGCTCGGCCAGACGTGGCGGGACCATCTGCGGCAGGCGCGGCTGTTCCGGGCCATGGCCATGCTCAGTACATCGACGATGTCCGTCGGCGAGATCGCCGCCGAGGTGGGGTTCGGCAGCGGCAGCGCGCTCGCCCGCGCCTTCCGCACCTGGACCGGGGAGAGCCCGTCGGAATACCGCGAACGCTGGCTCACACCGGGGCCCAGGACGCCCGAGGCCGCGCACCCGGGATGATGGGCCGCGTGGCCGGCTGGTCTTGGGCATGGGTACCGTCGCCGCGTCCGCGCCCCTGCCGCCGTGCGCAGCGTGCGGTTTCGAATCGGCCACCGTGCCACTCACCGAGGTCGCCGGGCGGCTCGCCGCGCTCGTCGCCGGACTAGCCGAGCGCCTCACAGCAAACCCCGTCGAACGGCTGCGGGCACGTCACGCGCCCGGCTGGACGGCTCTGGAGTACGCCGGGCATACCGCCGACGTCCTCGAACTGTTCGCGCGCCGTGTCGCGCATCTGCTCGCCGCCGACGAGCCGGAGCTCGAGGTCATCGAGCACGACGCGCTCGTCGCCGCGGGCCGCCACAACGACCGGACACCCGACGAGCCCTCCGACCGGCTCCGCTCCGGGCTCGCGGCGCTGACCGCCGAACTGGCCGGTGTCGCGGGCCATGGCTGGGAGCGCGG
The DNA here is from genome assembly GCF_000177675.1 of Parafrankia sp. EUN1f. GTDB lineage: Bacteria > Actinomycetota > Actinomycetes > Frankiales > Frankiaceae > Parafrankia. Next base: position 42,873 of record NZ_ADGX01000055.1, on the reverse strand, counting down.
CGGCACAAGGGCAGGCGAGCGACGAACAGTTCGGGAGACCGCCTACCGGGCCGGCGGCCGTCGCCGGCCCCGCGGCCGTCGCGGTCACCAGGTGTGCGTGTCACACCCGGCCCGGAAAGCCTCAGCCGGCCTCGGTAGCTGCAAAGAGGGCGGATGCAGAGAGGGCGGATGCCGTCGCGGTGTCGACCGGCAGGAACGCCTCCAGCTTCAGCTCCGCGAGGGTCACATCGACGGCGGTGGCGAAGGACGTCACGGTCGTCATCAGGCGCAGTTCACCGCGCGACGACTCCAGGTGGAGCGGAACCGCGAAACCGAGAGACCCGTCGGAGGGCGCCAGCTCGGGAACGTAGCCGGCGAGTTCGGCGCGCAGCTGCGGCAGATGGCCCAGGCGCGCCAGGATGTGCCGCGCCCATTCGGCGAGGTTCCGTATCCGGGGCGCAATGCCGTCGGGATGCAGCGCGAGCCGGTATACGTTCTTGCCCGGGCCGACCAGCTCGGGCGCCGCGCCCTCGGTGATCAGGTCGAACGTGCCGTTCGCCGCGATGAGGTCACCGTTGCGGTCCACGACCAGCGCCGGGTACGGCAGGTGCCCACGAACGATGTGCTCGATCGCCGCGCGCACCGGGGCCAGCGCCGGGTCGTCGAGCGAGCTCTCCGGGTAGACGGGCGCGTACCCGGCGGCCAGCAGCAGCTCGTTACGCTCCCGCAACGGCAGTTCGAGTGATTCGGCCAGGCGCAGAACCATGTTCCGGCCGGGGACGGACCTGCCCGACTCGATGAAGCTGAGGTGGCGCTGGGTGGTTCCCGCCCGCAGTGCCAGGTCCAGCTGGCTGAGACGCCGGTCGGTACGGCGGTCGCGGAGCGCGCGAGGGAAGTCCACGGATCTGTTCTACCGGCGTCGGCTTCCCGGGAATTGCCCTCCGGGCATTCCCCACCGGCCATTCCCTGCCGGGAATTGTTGCCGCGCTCCGCGGCCGGGAGCATCGGCGCCATGAGCATCGGCGTACTGCTTCCGACCGGCGCCTCCCAGTGGGGCCCGGGCGATGACCCCCGCGACCTGGTCGCCTTCGGGCGCCGGGCCGAAGGCCTCGGTTTCACCTCGCTCTTCGTCAACGACACGCTGATCAGCCCACGCATCGAGGCGCTGACGATGTTGGCCGCGCTCGCCCCCGCGACCGAGTCCGTGGCCCTGGGAACGGGCGCGCTGCTGCCGTTCCTGCGCAGGCCGATCCAGGCCGCGCAGTCCCTGGCGTCGATCGACCTGCTCTCCGGTGGGCGGCTCACGGTGGCGGTGGGCGCCGGCTTCCCCGGCCCGTTCGGCCGGCCGTTCTACGACCTGTCCGAGGTGCCGTGGGAACGGCGCTTCACCCGACTGGACGAGACGGTCGCGTTGTGGCGGGCGTTGTGGAACGGCGCCGGCTCCTTCCACGGCGAGCTCCTCAGGTTCACCGACCTCCCGCCCGCGACCAGGCCGTTCCGGCCGGACGGCCCACCGATCTGGCTCGGCGGCGCGACCCCGGCCGCACTGGGCCGCACCGGCCGGATGTACGACGGCTGGCTGCCCTACCCGCCCGACCCCGCCGACTACGCGTCCGGGCTCCGGGACGTCCGCACGGCGGCGGCCGGCGCCGGTCGGGCCGACGGTGACATCACCCCCGCGCTGTTCGTCTCGGTACGGATCGACGACGACTCCGAACGCGGCCGCCGAGCGATGGAGGACTACGCCCGGGCCACCTACGGGATGCCGCTGGACGATCTGGCGAGGATCCAGGCGGTGCTCACCGGCTCGTCCGACCAGGTCCTCGCGGGCCTGGCCCGGTATGTCGCCGCCGGAGCGCGCCACGTCGTCACGCGGTTGGGTGCCCTGGACCTGACCTCGCAGCTCGACCAGCTTGAACGGGTCAGCGCGTTGATCCCCGCCCTCCAGGCATCAGCGGACCACGAACTCGCCCTATGAGCCGACAGCGCTGGTTCGCGACGCGACGACCGCAACTGTGGCGTAGGACATCGTGAGGCTGCCGCCCATCGCGTCGATCGCGGTGCCGATGCTCGCCAGGACCGCCGCCAGCCCATCCGGTGGGAGCAGCGTGAGCCCGCCGTGGGTCGGTAGCTGGTCCAGCCACTGGTCCCGGGTGTAGGTGCGCTCCCAGTCGAACCGCCACTGCTCCGGTTCGCCGAACCCGCCCGCACCACGGATACCGTCGGCGATCTTGGTGAAAAGCGCCTGGTAGGCGTCCAGGGCCTGGCGCAGCGGGTCGAGGTTGACCGGCGTGTCCGGCGCGGCCTGCCGGTAGGCAGCGCCGAGTGCGTCCAGTACATCCGGCGGGTACTGGAAGACGTGGTGGAAAGGGGCGAGCAGGCCACCGGGCCGGAGCACTCGGGCCGCCTTCGCCGCCCCGGCGACCGGGTCGACCCAGTGCCAGGCCGTGCCGGCGACGACCGCGTCGAAATCCCGGCCGGCCGGGTCCCAGTCCTCGAAGGTCGCCACCTCGACGTCGGTTCCGCGGCGCCGCGCGAACCGGGCCATCCTGGGGTCGGGCTCGACTCCCAGCACCCGGCATCCCGCCGCCTGGAACTGCCGGGCTTCGATGCCGGTACCGCAGCCGACATCAAGGATGTCCAGGACGTCGACCACGTCGCGCCCGGGACTCGCGGCGACGATCCGCTCCACGAGTGCGTCAGGATAGGTCGGGCGGGTCCGGTCGTAGCGCTCGGCGTCCGCCCCGAAGGACTCCGCGACCCGCCTGGCCTGATGAGGCGCGTTCCCCGATGGTCGCGCTTGGTCCTGCGAGCTAGTGGGCATGCGCCCACTCTAGTGGGCATGCGCCCACTAGGGAATGATCGGGGCCTTCACAGGAGGAGGACCCGGCTGTGCCGACAGGGGTACACATCCGCGACGTGCGCACCCAGTTGTTCGACGCCGCCGAACGGGTCCTGCGCCAGCAGGGGCCGAGCGCGTTGACCAGCCGGGCGGTCACCGCCGAGGCAGGGTGTGCCAAGGGCGTCCTGCACCGGCACTTCGACGACTTCGACGACTTCCTCGCCGAGTTCGTGCTCGACCGCGCCGGCCGACTCGGCACCGGTGCCGCCGCCCTGCGCGAGGCCGCCGGCACCGGAACCGTCGCCGACAACCTGACCGGTTCCCTGGCGGACCTGTTCTCCTCGGTGGCCGTGGCGATCGTCCCCCTCATCATCTTCCGGGACGAGCTGCGCGCCCGGCTGCGCCGGACCTGGCCGGTGGGCGTCCCGGTCCTGACGGAGGCGGCAGCCATGATCGCTTCCTACCTCGCCGCCGAACGCGACCTGGGTCGCGTCACCGCCGACGCCGACATCGACACGCTCGCCCCCGCGCTGATCGGGGCTGGGCATCTGCTGTTCGCCGATCGCACGGGCACGCCACCACAAACCGATGCCCTCCGCGCGACCGTGGTCGCGGTCCTCGCCGGGGCCCTGCGAGAAACAGCACCGTGAGGAACCAGCCGGCACGCGGCCGGAAGCACTGATCACACGATGGCGGGTGAATGAATCGTTTGATTGCGGATTCTGATCCGCCAGGCCGGGTGCCGGGATCCCGGGCAGGGTGCGGTGGTGAAGGGTCCAACCTGTTCCCCTCGCCCGGGTGATCGGCTGAGGTTCGCCGCGCAGGGATGCTGCCGACGGGCTTCCGGATGGCGGGCGAGCCCCGAAGCGAGGAGACAAGGGCGATGCCTGCCCCCGACCCGGCCCAGACGGTCCTCGACACGGTCCTCGACATGTTCAGCCTCGAGAACCGCAACGATCCGTACCCCTGCTACCACGCTGCCCGCGAGCTGGGTCCGCTCGTCTCGACCCCGTTCGATGTTCGCCTGGTCACCGGGCACGACGACTGCATGACGGTCCTGAGCGACCCTCGGTGGGGCCACGGATACTCCGCGGGGATCAGCCCCATCCGGCCCGGTGTCGTGGCCGAGAACATCCCGGGATCCTTCATCCGGATGGACCCACCTGACCACACACGCCTGCGCGGGCTGGTCAGCAAGGCGTTCACCCCGCGGGCGATGGAGCGGCTGCGCCCGCTTGTCGAACGGACCGCCGAACGCGCGGTGGCCAGTGCGCTCGCCACCACCGAGTTCGACCTCGTCGCCGATCTCGCCGCGGTCGTGCCCATCACCGTGATCTGTGAGCTGCTCGGCGTTCCGATCGAGGACCACCCGCGCTTCGACACCTGGGTCCGGGCGCTGGCGAGGGGCCTCGACCCGGATCCGCTGCTCGCCGAGGACGAGCTGCGCGGCCGGGAGATCGCCGCGGCGGCCTTCTCCGAGTACTTCCGCGGGCTGGTCGCCGAACGCCGCGCCCGGCCAGGGCCGGATCTGATCAGCCAGCTGGCCACGATCGACGACGCCGGGGACCGTCTCACCGAGAGGGAACTACAGGACATCTGCGTGCTGCTGCTCTTCGGCGGCTACGAGACGACGGTGCACATGACCGGCAACATGGTGCTGGCACTCAGCCGTCACCCCGCCCAGCTCAACCTGCTGCGCGAGCGGCCCGATCTGGTCCCCGCGGCCGTGGACGAGCTGCTTCGTTTCGATCCACCGGTCCATTTCACCAACCGGGTCGCGCTCCAGGATCGGCACCTGGCCGGCCGGGACTTCGGCCGCGGCGAGGCCGTTGTGATCCTGGTCGCCGGCGCCAACCGGGACCCCCGGGTGTTCCCCGACCCGGACCGACTGGACGTCACCCGCTTCGCCGGCCCCGCTTCGGCTCCTCGCCACCTGACGTTCGGCCTCGGCATCCACTTCTGCCTCGGGGCACAGCTCGCCAGGCTGGAGCTTGAGATCGTCCTGGCGACGCTGCTGCGCCACGCGCACGCCTTCGCCGTGCTGGATCCGGAGCCGAGCTATCGCGAGACCCTGACCATCCGCGGCCTTCAGAGCCTGCGGGTGCGGTTGGAGGGCTCACGGGCCTCGGAGCTGCCCCGCACGACCCAAAGCGCGACTCGAACAGCGCCGTAACTTCCTGGTGCGGATGAACCCCTCGGAATCGACCTCGGCGCAGTGGCCGCCGTCGTGCGCCACGCCTGCGCGGGCACGACGACGGCCGCCCGGACCGGACTCCCAGCACATCGTGGTGTCTGGGTACACCGGGCTTCTCGGGTATTCCGGCTACGTATGACGGCTCTCAGCCGCCATGCCCCCGGTCCGGCAGCCGCAGAGTCGCGACGATGCCGGCATGGTCGGACGGCCACAGCCCTGACGGCGTGCGGTCACTCTGCCTGTCCCCAACCCGGTGAATATCAGCCACGTCGAAGCCTCCGCGGAAGAGGACCAGATCAATTCGCGCAATCAGGGCGGAGACCGGATTACGCAGGTCAGGTGCCTGGCAGCAGGTGAAGCCAGGATTTCCGGGGTTCTTCTTGGTCCAGGCGTCGACAAAACCGGAATTGAGCAGGAACTGGTACGTGGGGAATGTGGGGTTCTGAGGGTCGTTGGCCGTGGTGTTGAAATCACCGGCGAAGACCACCGGGAGCCTGGTGTTCGCCGCGCTCGCGACAAGATCCTGTGCCTGTGCCAGCTGGGTGGTGAACGGCGGGGCCGCCTCCAGGTGCGTCGTGACGAACCGGAAGGCGCGGCCACCGACGACGGCATCGACCGACGTCCAGCCGTTACGGAAGGTAATCGAGCCGACCGCCGACTGGAACACCTGGTTGACCGCGAACGTCTGTGACTGCAGGTTCGACACCCTGATGCGACCGACCCGGGCGAGGATCACGTTCCGCGCGCTGATGCGCACATCGAAGCCAAGGGTGCTTGGGTATTCGGCATCGAGCTCGGGCACGATCGCCACCGGCTGGTAGGGCTGGCCCTGCGCGCGGAGCGCAGCGAGGAGAGCCTTGAGCTGGTCTGATTGCACGTTTGTCGCCGGTGCCGCCCCGGTACGTACGATGTCCGCCTCCTGCAGGGCGACCAGATCGGGCTGGTTCCGCACGATCTCGCGGGCGACCGCGGCGGCGCGCGCCTTCGGGTCTGACGCCAGAATCTGCTGGTATGTCAGCGTCACCGCCGCGACGAACTCCGCCGGCGTCTTCGCGTCGACAATGGCCTGGTAATCGCTGCCCACATACGTGTTCTGTGTCATGACACGGATGTTTGCCCTGCCGGGACCGTCCGCGAGCGCGGCCGCGTTAGGCAGCGTCGCGACTCCGACCAGCGAACCCGCTAGAAGTGCGCCGACGATACACCTAGACCGGACTTTCGAACCAAGCCCGGTGAATCGAGCAAATTTCATGGACCTCTCTCCAAAAATACCGCGCCAGCAGCGCCAGAATCTCCAGCGGATCTTCCCGCGGACGAGAGGAGCATCGGTTGCCGGACCACGAAGCCGGGCTCGACACGCCGGACCGGACTCGCGCTCCCGCGGGACTCCTGCGGAGAAGCCGGCCTCGCCGGACAATCAAATACGAGCCTCAGCCCACGTTCTCCACTGCCAAGATTCAAAGGCACGATTCAGAAGTGAGTGGGAACGCACCTGTGCACCGTGGCGTCGTCGATTCTCATCCGCGTTGTTCTCCGAGTCCGAGAATGACGGCACGCCCATCTCGGCTCCGATCCGTAGCCGAGGTCTTCCGCGATGAGGCGGTCGCCTACGCGGGCGCGATCTGGGCCGCGGGTGGTTCGGCCGACCTGCATGTCTGGGCCGGCGGTTTCCGCGATCCGACGGGATCACCCCGCAGGCGACGATCTCCGCGCAGGCGCACGCCAGCCGAGCCGCGTTCATCAGCCGCGTCCTGCGGGCAGCCGGATGACGAGCTGGCACCCGACCCGAGCGAGACCCTGACCAACGAAGAAAGTGAACACCCACTTGTGATGCTGTCTCATCCAAACTAACGTCCTGGTCAGCCAACGCGCCGACCAGGAGTTTGCGAATGACCACGCACGGACGTCTCGGCGGCAAGGTCGCCGTCGTCACCGGGGCCGGCTCGACGCCAGGCCCCGGCATGGCGACCGGTCGGGGCTGCGCCATTCTGCTGGCCCGCGAGGGCGCGCGAGTGGTGCTGGCAGACATCGACCCCGACCGCGCCACCGAGACCCAGACGATCATCGAGGGTGAGGGTGGGGAGGCGGTCGTCTTCGGCGGCGACATGACGAAGGCGGCGGACTGCGAGTCGATGGTCGCCACGGCCGTCGACGCCTTCGGCACGGTGGACGTCCTGGTGAACAACATCGGCGTCTCGGTGGCCGGCACCGTCGTCGACACCAGCGAGGCCGACTGGGACCGGGTGCAGGCGCTCAGCCTGCGCACGATGTTCCTCGCGAGCAAGAGCGTGGTTCCCGTGATGGCGGCCAGAGGCTCCGGGTCGATCGTGAACATCGGCTCGATCGCCGGGGCCCGCGGCGGCGGCTATGCCAGCTATGCCGCGGCGAAGGGTGGCATGCACGCGCTCACCGTTGACATGGCGTACGCGCACGGCAGGCAGGGAATCCGGGTGAACGCGATCGCCCCCGGCCACATCACGACCCCGTTGTTGTTCTCGGTCGTCGGTGTCACTCCGGAGGCGGACTACCGTCAGCGGATAGCGGCGGCGTCAACGATGCTGGGCACGGGCGGCGACGGCTGGGACGTCGGCTGGGCCGCCGTGTTCCTCGCCAGCGACGAGGCCCGCTGGATCACCGGGGTCGTCCTGCCGGTCGACGGCGGCGTGATGGCGGTGACACCGCTGATGATGGCGGACCATCTGCGGGCTGTGCATCCACCGCCACCAGCCTGAGCGCCTGCTCGTACTCCTGCGAATGTCGCTACCACGGAAAACTGGAGGTAGTGGAAGACGTGACCACGGAAAACGGGACAGGACAGTGGAACATGGTGGAGGAAAGGCCTGTGAGTGATACCAGGTTCGAGGTGCGACGGCATATCGCGGCGCCTCCCGAGAAAATTTTCGAGGTTCTCCGCGACCCGCGGGGTCATGTGGCGATCGACAGTTCCGGAATGCTCCAGTGGAGCGACGGAAAGCCGGCGACAGGCGTCGGCGACGAGTTCGTCGTGCACATGGACCGTGAGTCCCTCAACGACTACCCGCTCGGAAGGTACGAGGTCACCGTCGTCATCACGCGGTTCGTCGCCGACGAGCTGATCGAGTGGACCATCCGGGGGGTGATGCTCGATCCTCCACCGCGCCACCTGTATGGATACCGTCTCGAACGAAACGACGCCGGCACCATGGTCACCTCGTACTACGACTGGAGTGAGATCGACGAGGCGTACCGCACAAGAGGCGCCTTCCCCGTCATCCCCGAGGCAGCCCTTCGCGCCACACTCGGCATCCTCGCCCGCACCGTGGAACAGCCAGGACAGGCAGCCAGCTAGAAACAGAGCCGATCCTGCCGAACCGCCGCGACGCCGTCAGCCCGCCTGGTGCACAGGCGGGCCGACGATCGCAGCGTGCCGCCTCACCCACGGCGAGGAAGGATCACCCGGCGGGTTCTGTCGCCTCCGCGGCGCTGAGGCGCCCGGCGATCTCGTCGGGCTGCCAGACGCCGTGGGCGCCGGGCAGCCCGGCCAGGTAGGCGGCGATCCGCGCCGGCGGCCAGCCGTGGGACTCACGCAACCCGGCCGCCAGCATGTCCAGATAGGCCCCGGAAGGAGCGGTGGGAGCGACATCGGCCAGCGCCCACGGGGCGGTGAACGTGAGCAACGGCACCGGGCCCCAGTACCCGACGAGCAGCACCGTCTCGTACCGGCCGGGCCCGAGAACGGCCCGGCCGGCGCCGGGCCGAGCGGTCAGAGCGGTCAGGTCGAGGTCGCCGCCGGGTTCCCGGTGCATCTCCTGCGCCGCGACGTCGACGAACTGCTGACGGCTGAGCAGATACGCGCGGGCCGCGGCCAGCCCGGGCGCCGCCGGGTCGTAGAACGCCATGCCACCACCCCAGACCTTCGATTCCAGGGCGAAGTACACCGATCCCGGCAGCAGGAGCGGCGCGGCGGCACGCGGCGGACGGCGGTCACGGCAACCGGGGTAGGCGTGGGTCGTGCCCGGCATCGCCCCACCCGCCAGGTAGTAGGCCAGCCGCGACGACCGCAGGTTCGACCCGTAGCTCACATACCAGACCAGCGGCGTTCCCGGCCGATCCATCGCCTCCTCGTCCACCGCCTCCTCGGTCTCCGGGTCCACCGCCACCTTGGTCTCCTCGTCCACCACGCGCCGCCGGCCGACGTCCACGCGCGTCCCGTCCCGGACCGTTGGCGGTGTCATCCCCCGCCGCACCCCCGGATCATGGTCCCTACGGGAGACCGCGCCGCCGCGATACCGTGTCGGGCATCAGCGCAGCCAACGCCAACCGCGCCCGGGGGTCCACCGCGATGCCACGCCGCACCGTATGAGCGTCGGCGACCAGTGCCCATGCGGCTCCCGCCGAGGGTATGCGCGGTGCTGCGAGCCCTTCCATCTCGGGACCCCGGCGCCGACCGCCGAAGCGCTCATGCGGTCCCGCTACAGCGCCTTCGCGCGCGGTCTCGCGCCGTACCTGCTGCGTACCTGGCATCCGTCGACACGCCCAGATCGCCTCGACCTGGACGCCGGTCTGACCTGGCGCGCTCTGCAGATCGTCGACACCGTGAACGGCGGCCCCGGCGACGACACCGGTGTCGTGGAATTCCGCGCGATCGCGCGCACGGCGGACGGCGAGCGGCACGTGCAGCACGAACGCAGCACGTTCACGCAGATCGACGGCCAATGGCTCTATGTGGATGCCGGCACGGGACCGCTGCTCCGCGACCGATGATCCGGCCGCCGTCTCCGTCCAGCTCAGGGACGGCCTACGGCCGATTCCAGTCCGTTGAACTGCAACCGCATGCCCGCCCCATCATCCCAAGGGCCTCCGGAGGCAATCGATCCCGAGCAGGCAGAGAAGGAGGGCGGTCGCGTCACCCCCGGTCGCCGGGCCGATTCAGCCAGACGTCGAGGACCTGGGCTGCGGTGCTCGCGATCGTCTGGCCGGTGGTGTCGATGACCGTTGTGCCTGGCGGATCGTTCTGGTCGATCATTTCAAGCTGCCGGATCGTTCGGGCGAGCTGCGCCTGCGCACCGGATCCGATCTCTCGGCGGTGAATCCGGCTGGCGAGCGTCGGAAGGTCGGCGGTCAGGCGGACGACGGTGATGTCCGCACCGGGCACCGTGTCCGCAATCCAGGCCGTGTCCTCAGTGAGGGCGGCGAAGACACCGGTTAGCAGAAGCCGTGTGTGGCCGAGGGCTGCGAAGGTGGTCCAGATCGCGGCGAGGTTGCGTCGGGACAGCTCACTGGCGGGCAGTCCGGGAGGCGGCCAGGGGTGGACTCGGTCAAGCTCATCAGAGTCGATCACCGCGTGTGCCACGTTGAGGGCACTCAGCCGATGGGCGACCTCGTATGCGGTTGAGGATTTACCGACGCCTGCTGCGCCGCAGATCAGCAGGATGTGGGTGGCGGACATGCGCTGGATTCTCGGCGTGCTGTGGAGGCGGTCGCTATTCAGTTTCCACGCCCGCGCTTGCGGCCGAGCGCGGGCGCACCGAGGCCTGGTTCAGCGCGTTCCATCTGGCCGAGGAACGCAAGCGGCTGGGGTTGACCCAGCGTGAGGTGGCCGAGCTGATGGACGTCTCTCCGGGCCGGGTGAGCCAGATCGAGAACGGCGACCTCGACGCGAACGAGGTCGCGACGTTGAGCCGGTACGCCCGGGCACTCGGTGTCCGCCTGCGGATCATCTTCGACTACGGAAACGATCTCCGCCAGATCGCCTGACCGTCCGCGGCTCGGCTGAACATCGCGATGGCCACGCCTGGCCGGCGAGGGTGGCCAAGCGAGCTGACACAACCACCGTGATCACATTCCACGAGAAGCCCGTCGGACGCCGTAAAATCGCGCGATCAGACGTAACCCGCGAACTCCAGAAAGCATTGGCGCTACTGGGCTTCTCGCCTATCCGCACGGAAAGCATCCACCACCACGGTGAACTGGCCGTTCATTTGACGTTATCCGCTGCGCTCACCTGCGAAAAGCCTGATCCGGCGCGAACGAAAGCGCGTCAGTTCACCGTGGTGTTGTCGATCTTCCGTCGGAGTCTTCCTCCCATCCGGATGGTAGGGCTCCTGGGATGGAGCCCACCCCCGGCCCCGGACGCCCACCCGGCCGCACCAACCGGCGACAGGCAATCATCCGACCAGTCGGGAAGACCACGGGCAGGTCAGCAAGCTCAGAGGCAGGTGTGTGTGAGCTCCAGCGAGGAACCGATGGGGACGACGCTGCCGCCGGCCTGGCTCTGGGTCATCACATAGCCATATCCATTGGCGCACTCCGTCAACATGACGGCGACGATGCCCGCCTCATCGAGCGTGCTCCTGGCTTCGTCCACCGGCATCCCGAGGACATCTGGAACCACGACCATGCCCGGCGGCACTGGCTGGCCGTCGAGGCACTCGGCGGTGACGATGACGCCCTGGACCTGTGGGTACACGGTTCCAGGAGCGACCTGCTGTTCGATCACCTTGCCGTAGCGTAGGCAGTCCTCCGGGCGCAGCCACATGGTGAGGCTGGCGGCGGCGAAGGACTGGATGGCGTCGTCCTTCGACATGCCCACGATGTTCGGCACTTCGCTGCAGGCGATGGCCACGCCCAGCATGATCTGCGTATCCGCGTCGACCACGCTGCCCGCAACCGGGCTCTGGGTGATGATCGTGCCGAGTGTGAGGTCCTCGTTCGGCCGGCATGTCTCCTGCGACATGGAGTTCGCGAACCCGGCCGCGGTGAGCACGCTGGCGGTCTCGTACGGCCGGCGGCCGAGGAGGTTGGGTACGACTGCTTCGCCTGGTCCGGGTGACGGCGCGACTGTCGGAGACGGGGACTCCACGGGTGGGGACGACGGCTCCGGCGAGGGAGATCCCGTCGGGCTGGTCGTCGGGGCTGGAGACGTCGTCTGCACGGGTCCCCCCGGACCTCCCGCACCCGGGACGGGGATGGGGATGGGTTTGCACGCGGTGCCGACCAATGCGGTTACCGCGAACAACAGGTACGGGAGCAGACGGCGCACGAAATCCTCCGGCAAGCGCAGATACGACGGAGGCCACGTTAGATCCAAGCGTTGCCGAGGAAACGATCAGTATACAAATTTGTGCGAATGGTGGCCGTTGCGGGATGCGAACGGCGCGCAGCACAAGATTCCGACGATCTGCGCCTCCGCCGCGATGGACGACAGCCGAGACCGTGGACGACCCGGCGACGGTGCGAAGGTCACCGCCGAGTTCGACGACTCGAGCTACATCGTCGCCTGACCGCCACCCGCCCGACGGGGCCGGCTCCGCGGTCGGCCGCGGAGCCCGCGGCAGGCCCGTTTTTTGGCAGCACCGATCATGCTCGTAGATCCGCAAGAATACGGAGCTCAGTTCTCAGGGGTCGATCGCAACCCGCTCCAGGCGCGCGAGCCCGCCGGTTTCAAGGGCGACATGGACAATGCCGTCCCCGGTGACGGCAAGGCCGTGCGGTTCGCTGGACGGCGTCGGCAGATCGTATTCGTCGATCTTTCCGTCCGGGGCGATGTGCCCGATCCGGCCCGCAGCCCATGTAGTGAACCAGCAGCCGCCGACGGTCGGGTCGGCGATGATCGCGTGAGGCCGAGCGTCCCGGTCGGGAAGAGGAAACTCCTCAATCCTTCCATCGGGACTGATTCGGCCGATTTGGCCGGCGGCGATCTCGACGAACCAGATTGCGCCGTCGGTGTCGCGGCAGATCCCGACCGGGGCGGCGCCCGGGGTGGGCAACGGGTGAAGCGTGATCAGCCCGGCAGGGGTGATGCGGCCGATCGCGTTCCCCTGGTTGAGGGTGAACCAGACGGCCTGATCGGCTCCGGCGATGATCGCCGCAGGAAGGGCCTGGCTCACGGAGAGCGGGTACTCGGTAATCGCGCCGTCCGTGGTGATGCGTCCGATCTTGTCACTGTTCATCTCGGTGAACCAGAGGGCGCCGTCCGAGCCGGTTGTGATGCCGAAGGGCCCGCTGTCCGGGGTTGGGACAGGGAAGGATGTGGTCTCGCCGTCGAGGGCAATCCTTCCGATCCGGTGGTCACGGTTGCGGGTGAACCACATAGCGCCGTCCGGACCCTCGGTGATGATCGACGGCCCACAGGAGGCCGGGGCGAGCTGGTAGGAGTCAAGATGGCCGTCTCGGACCAGCCGCACGATCTGCCCGGCGTGGACCATCGTGACCCAGAGCGCCCCGTCGGGTCCGGCACTCAGGTCGTAGGGGCCAGCGTCAGGCCCAGCTATCCGCGTCTCGTGAATCACGGCGCTTCCATAGTTGGGAATCACGGGTCTCCTGGCGGAACAAGCATCGTCACCGAGGGCGAGGTTGCCGACTCGCCAGCCGGCACGGACCAATCCGACCGGATCATCGGCAGCTCTCCTATCACGACGACTGTAGCGTTAGGATCGTGTCACAGCTGCTCCCGTCAGGCAAGGGACTTTCGCGATGCTCCAACCCCACCCGGGCACCGCGCCGGACGGCACTCAACCACCGCCCAGCCCCTCAGGCGTTCGCATGCGTCCCGGTGGTCGCAGCGCCCGCATCCGGGCACTGGTTCTCGCGGCTGTGCGCGCCGACCTGGTTGAACACGGCTACGACAGCCTCACCATCGACACCATCGCTGACCGGTCCGGGGTGCACCGCACCACCGTCTACCGGCGATGGCGCGACGTCGGTGGCCTGCTCGCCGACGTCCTCACCGAAGCCACCGCCGACATCTGGCAGCCGCCGGATACCGGCACCCTGGAAGGCGACCTATCCGCGATCAACCGTGAGATCTATACCGCTCTCACCGCGGACCCGCCGATAACGACCGCGCTCATCGCCGCTTCCTTCCGCTCGCCGGACGCAGCTCGTGCCCTACAGGCCTTCTGGAGCGACCGCTACGCCCGCTGCCGACCGGTCGTCGATCACGCTGTCGCCCGCGCTGAGATCCCTGCGGATACCGATCCACACCGGCTACTGATAGCCGCCACCGCCCCGCTTTACCACCAGCTGGTCCTTCTCCGTGCACCGGCCAGCCCGGAACTCCCCGACCAGGCGGCCCACGACGCGGCGGTAGCAGCGACAGCCGGCGCCTTCACGTCCAGCAGCACCTCCCCTAGGCGCTCCGCTTAAACACTTCGGCTCATCAGACTAGAAAGACCCTGGTCAGGCACTTGACCGGTCAGCGCGATAGGCATCGATGACCACGGTGAGCTGGCCGTTCAATCCATGTTCTCCGCCGTGCTGAGCTGTGAAGAGAAACTTTGGACGTGAACGGAACCGCGCCAGTTCACCGTGGTGTTGTCGAGCCTCTGCCGATCTCTTCTTCCGAGCCTCGGAGTGGCAGGTCGACTCTGAACGCGGTCGTTCCCAGTTCGGAGTCGACCTGCTCGGTGAGGCACAGGGTCGTTGGTTCTGATCGTTGTTCAGCCGCCGGATTTGATGATCTCGTAGAGAACGGTCCAGTTCTCGGTTCCGCGGCCCGCGACGACAGCCTGGTCGTAGTGCGCCCTGACGGCTTCGGGAAGACGGATGTCTATACCAGCCCGCTCGCTTGTCCAGACGATGTGGTTCGCCGTGGCGCCCATCATCCGCGCGGTGCTGAGGTCGCCGGGGTGTTCGCCGGTCTCCAGGCGCCGGGCGAGGTCCTGTCCGTCCCCAATCATCATTGGGATACCGGTGAGGGTGTTCAACGCGCCGGGCAGAAAATCGGCGGCCGGGACACCGGCAGAGGTGACGAGCGCTGTGGCGTGGAGGAGGCTTGACAGGGCGGTGAGGAAGACGTCGAGGTGCGCCTGGTAGAAGAGCTGGGCCAGGCCCGGGTCCTCCCCGAGGTACCTGGGCTCACCGAGCTGTCTGAGCGTCGGTTCGTGTACGTCGAACACAGCGCGCGGTCCGCTGTAGAACACGTATGCCCCTGAGCCTCCCACGGCGGGAGCGGGCACCATCACGCCTCCGGTCACGAAGCTCGCCCCGTGTCCGGCCGCCCATTCCGACGCGCCCCGAGATGCGTCCGGAGTGTCCGAACTGAGATTGACCAGGACCTTACCGGCAAGAACACCGGAAGATCGTGCACCCTCCGCGACCGGGCCGAGGATGTCGTACATCGCCTGGTAGTCGGTGAGACTGAGAATGATCAGTTTGCTGGCGGTCACCGCGGCTGTCGGGGTGGGCGCGAGCGTGGCGCCGCCAGCGACGAGGTGGTCGGCGCGCTTCTCGGTACGGTTCCACACCGTCACCGGATGGCCGGACCGCAGCAGCGACGCGACCATCGCTCGGCCCATGGGGCCAAGGCCGATGACCGTCACAGGTGACAGGCTG
Organism: Parafrankia sp. EUN1f; assembly: GCF_000177675.1. GTDB lineage: Bacteria > Actinomycetota > Actinomycetes > Frankiales > Frankiaceae > Parafrankia. Next base: position 27,544 of record NZ_ADGX01000055.1, on the reverse strand, counting down.
CGCTGGCTGCTCATCGGGCCTTCCTGAGCTCTTCGAAGATGCGGGCGGTGCCCTGCCTGCCGTACCCGGCGGCGAGCTGCCGGCGAACAAGGTCGTGGACGGGCCGCAGCACCTCGACGTTGACGCCCTGGTCGAGGCTGGCCGTTACCAGCGAGTCCAGCGCGGTTTCGGTGAACTCAAGGCTCTGCTGGCCCGCCCCGGCGTAGTCCCCGGCGTCTACCACGGCCGCGAGACCGGCAAGCTGCCCGGTCATGGCGGTGAGGAACGGCACCTGCTGTCGGGCGAATTCGGTTGCCGACACGCCTTCGGAGCCGACCATCGCCGCGCCGTGCAGGAAGCCGGCGAACATCGTGTACATCCCGACGAGCATCGCCATGTCGCGGAGCGAGGCCATGCCGGGGTCGGCCCCGAAGTATTCGCTTCGCCCCCACAGATCGAGCAGTTCCCGGTTCTCCTCGAAGGCGGCCTCGGGGCCGCTGTAGAGAATCGCCGCACCCGGACGGCCGATCATTCTGGGTACGGCCATGATCGCGCCGTCCAGGTAGGTGATGTTGTGCTCCGTCGCCCAGGCCGCCAGGCCGCGGGCCTGATTCGGTGTCGTCGTTGTCAGATTGACCAGAGTGCGTTTGGCGAGGCTGGCGGCAACCGGATCGATCACGGCGCGCACCGACTGATGGTCGAGCAGGCACACGAGGATCACGCCGTCGCCGGCGATGGCCTCCTCCACGGTCTCGGCGATGGTGGCGCCACGCCTGCCGAGGAACCCTGCTCTGCCCGGGGTGCGGTTCCACACCACGGCTGGTCGGCCGGCGTCGAGGGCTGCGGCGGCGAGCGCGCTGCCCATCGCTCCCAAGCCCAGGAAGGTCGTGCTGGTAGTCATCGGATCGTTCCCCGCTCCGCTCGGTGGTCTGACTGGCGCGCCGTCTCGACCCTCCGCCCGAGCCTTCCCTTCCGGCAAGTACCTACAATTTTGTTCAATACTCACCTGAAAGTAAGTGTCCAGCCGAGAAGAGGTGGAGGTCTGATGACGACGAGCGCGAGGCGCGGCCCCTACGTCTGCGGCATCGATGCCGGTATGGACGTGGTGTCGGGAAAATGGAAGTCGCTGATCCTCTGGGAGCTGAACAACCACGGAACCCGGCGGTTCGGAGAGCTGCGGCGCGGCCTCCCCGGCGTCAGCGAGAAGATGCTCATCCAGCACCTGCGCGAGATGGAGGAGGACGGCCTGGTGCACCGCGAGGTGTATCGCGAGGTCCCGCCCCGGGTCGAGTACTCCCTCACCGAGCACGGCACCTCGCTCAACGAGGCCCTCCGCCCTCTGGGGGAGTGGGGGAAGCGACGACGCGAACGCCTCGTCACCGAGGACGCGCTCGAAACCGCGTAACCGCCGTGCCCCGCCAGAGGCCCGGTCAGACTCACACTGAGCGCATCCCCCGGTGCCCGTGCGGATCGGCGCCGACGTGAATTCGGCTGCACAGGGTCTCGACAGAGATCGGGCGTTGATGGCGCTGCCAGTGGAGCACATTCTCGGCACGTTCCCAGTGGAGCAAGCCCTGCTTGCGTGCCTCTCGCGCAGTTCGATACGACTCGGTATCCGCCGGTTTCCGCCGTTCAAGCCGTTGCCGGTACCGCAGCGTCAGCTCTCTTCTCCGGAAACCAGCCAGGAAATCCCCTACCGGGCACCTGACCGGTCAGCCCGGTAAGCATCGATGACCACGGTGAACTGGCCATTCTTTCCGGGTTAGCGCTGTGCTCACCTGCAAAGACCCTGATCCCGCGTGAGCGAAAGCGCGCCAGTTCACCGTGATGCAAAAGATCTTCTTTCGGCACGGCCTCGCCCGTCGAGATCAGCGCCCGATCGGCCATGCGCGGCACCGACGGGCATCACTCCGCAGCGCGCCCGCGAGCCTCGCCAGACCCTCGACCCGGCTGTCCGCGACATCCGCGGTAGAGATTTCGTCCACTGGTGTCCGCCTGCACCCATGGCCGCCCGTCGGCTCGATTGTCCACTCGACCGCCAGCGCAGCCCTCCGCGGAACCTTCCGTCTACATGGAGTTGATGTATAGGCCAAGCTATAGTCGATCCGTGTCGACGGAGCCGCCCCAACGATGGAGGATCAAGGTCACGTCCGAGGTGCGGGAGTGGTTATACGTACTCCGCCAGTCGGACCCGGCCACCTACCGATCGGTCAACATCGCGATCGACATGCTCGCAGAGATCGGCCCCGGACTTGGACGTCCCCTCGTCGACACCCTGCAAGGATCGACGATCAAGAACCTCAAAGAGCTGCGGCCGAGATCGGGCCGGGACGTCGCAATCCGTGTGATCTTCGTCTTCGACCCGTGGTCACAAGCAGTGCTGCTGGTCGCCGGCAACAAGGCCGGCGACTGGGCGCGGTGGTACAGGACAGCGATCCCCATGGCAGAGACTGCCTACGGCGATTGGCTGGCCTTCGAGAGGAAACGGCGGGAGAGCTCATGACCGAGTTCCACGACTGGGACGACATCCGCGCCGAACAGCACGACGGCGACGACGAGGCGCTCGCAGCCGAGCGCGGGCGCACCGAGGCCTGGATCAGCGCGTTCCACCTGGCCGAGGAACGCAAGCGGCTTGGACTGACCCAGCGCGAGGTGGCCGAGCTGATGGGTGTCTCCCCGGGCCGGGTGAGCCAGATCGAGAACGGCGACCTCGACGCGAACGAGGTCGCGACGCTGAGCCGGTACGCCCGGGCACTCGGCGCCCGCCTCCGGATCATCTTCGACTACGGAAACGATCTCCGCCAGATCGCCTGACTATCCGCTGCTCGGCACCTCATCGCGATGACCACGCTCGGCCGGCGAAGCACTGGTACTACGGGGTTTCCCGCCTATCCAAGCCATATGGGAAGGCAGGTCATGGGCGTGGTACACAGGGCCGTCACACGAGATCATCTGGAAGGCATCGCGCATACAGCCCTGGGCACCGAACATCGTCTCGTAGGCATCTCGCGGCTCCGAGGTGGAAGCAAGAAGGGGGTGTACCGCCTCACCTTCGACGATGACACCACCGTGATCGTCTACAGCTGGGACGATGCCGAGAACTACTGGGTCACCCCACCTGCCGACCACACGGACCCCTTCGCACCCGCCTGCGGCATCGAACTCTTCGAGGCCTCCGCGATGCAGCGACACCAATGTCCACACTTCGGCAAGGTCGCCCTGATCGAAAAGGGCAGCTCCTCCGAGGGCAGCACCTGCGAGCAGGTCGTCCTGGGCCGCGCGCTCGACGACCTCACCGAGGCCGCCTCTCGCGACCCGCGGATCACACGTTTCCACGAACATCTGGAGACAGTGGTTCGCACGCTGGCCGCGGCGGTGCGCCCACGCTCACAGTACGGGCTCATCCACGGCGAGCTCGGGCCGGACCACGTGCTGGTGGACCAGCACGGGCAGCCGGTCCTCATCGATATCGAGGGACTGATGTTCTTCGACGTCGAGTGGGAGCACGCGCTCCTGCACCTGCGCTTCGGTGAGCATTACCGGTGGCTGGGCCAAAGCGACCTCGACGAGCAGCGTCTGACGTTCCACACACTGGCGATGCGCCTGTCTCTCGTCGCCGGGCCCTTGCGGCTCCTCGACGGCGACTTCCCCGACCGCGCCCTCATGAGAAGGATCGCCGAGCGCAACCTCCAAGAGGCGCTCGCTTTCCTGCCGATCACCGGCCGCCGACCCCTTGGACTCGATCTTAGAAACGATCAGCCAGGCTCATGCTGCGGGCGCCTCGCGGGCACGCTCGTCCGCCAGCACGGAACCGTGGCGATGGCCGGCGGCCAGCACCGCTGGCCGAGTCAGCACCAGTTATCGCTCCTCCAAGCGCTATGCCACGGGACTTCACATCATCGACCCAGCAAACTCGCAGGTCAGGCGCTTGATCGGTCGGCCCGGTAGGCGTCGACGACCACGGTGAACTGGCCGTTGACGGTGACGTCGGCGAGACCGCCGGCGATGGCACCGACGCCGGGCAGGGGGACGAGGGCGCGCACGCAGATGACAAAGCGAGCGCCCGGTTCCAGGGTGGCGGCGCCGTCGCCCGGGTTGCCCGCGCCGCAGTCGGCTCCTTGCGGGGCGAACCTGATCTCCGGTGCGGTGTGGATGCCCTGGTCGGTGAAGGCGAGCTGGGCCGCGAGTCGGGCGCGTTCGAGGCCGGCTGTCTCATTGGGGGCGGTGGCGTAGGCGCGGCCTGCCTCGCGGGCAGCCTGAGTCACCCCGAACGCGGCGCGTTGGACGGCGAAGACGGCCAGGAACAGGTAGACGAAGGGAATCAGCAGCACCAGGGACAGCCCGATGAACTCGATCATCGCCGAGCCGCGGTCCGCCTCGACCGGGCGCCGCCACCGCGGCAGGCGCCACCGCGACAGGTGCGGACGTCCGCCAGCACGGCGGCTGCGGACTCGTCCAGAGCGCCGGCTGCGGATCGAGGGCCTCAAGGGGTCTCCTTCAGCGCGTGGCCGGTCACAGTCACGGTCACGCCGTCACCGAGCGGGACGAGGCTGAGTGGCACGACCACCGTGCAGGTGACCCGCACCAGCGGAATGTCACCCGGCCCGTCCTCCTCCTGGCCGGTGCAGACGGCGTCGGAGCGGCCGGGCAGCGACTCGGCGATGAGTCGTTGCGCGTAGCTGCCGCCCTCGATCGCCGGCACGTCGAGGTTCGCGGCGTGCCGGGCGCCTTCCGCCGCGTCCGCCGCGAGGGTGTTGCGCACGTGCAGGACGAGCCCGACCTGGATGACGCCCAGGATGAGGATCAGCAGCAGCGTCCCGACCAGGACGAACTCGACGATCGCCGAACCGCCGTCCGCAGGCCTGGTCTGGCCGGCAGGGCCGGCAGGGCCAGCGGGGCCGGCGGGGCCGGCGGTATGGATGTCATCCGGCTGTGGGCTCCTGGCGCCAGGCAGGAGCCTCCGGATTCGCCCGGGCACGGCCGGTGCGAGGGCGGTCGATCAGTTCCCGCCGATGCCGGTCACCTGTTCGATGGCCGAAGTGAAGAGGGTCTGCAGGGCCGGCGTCGCCAGGGTGGCGATGGCGACGACCAGCGCGGCAGTCATCACCGTGACCATCACCCAGCCGGGCACGTCGCCGCGGTCGGCACCGGCCGCCGCCAGCCGGGCGCGCCGCGACTCCCAGTGAGCCGCCGCTCGCGACACGGCGGCACCGACTCGCTGGCGCGCCGTACGGCCAGCGAGGCAGGCCGTGTCGCCGTCCGTGTCGCCGTCCGTGTTGCCTGCTGTGCGGTCGACTTCGTCGCCGGTGTTGCCTCTGATCCTTCTCATGTCCCCTCCCAGGATCCGATCAATCGGTGCCATCGGTTCGGCACCGCCCGGTGCCGGATGGCACCGGGAAACGTCACTGCGCGATCACCGTGAAGCTGACGAGCGCCGGGTAGAACGCGAAGATCACCGTGGTCGGGAGGATCAGGAAGACGACCGGGATCATCATCGCGATCTCCTTGCGCCCGCCGGCTTCCAGCAGCTGGCGCTTGCCCGCCTCACGGACGTCCACTGCCTGTGCCCGCAGGACGTCCGCCAGCGGTGTGCCGCGCTCGATCGCCACCGCCATGCCGTCGACGAACCTGGTGAGCGGCGGCAGCGAGGTGCGGGCGGCGATGCCTTCGAGGGCCTGGACGAGGGTGGCGCCGGCACGGGCGTCGGCGAGGGCGAGCCGCAGTTCGGTGCCGAGCTCGCCGCGGGTGAGGCGGCTGACCCGTTCCAGCGCGCCGATCGCGGACTCCCCGGCTGTGACGGCGAGCGCCAGCAGCTCGGCGACGGTGGGGAACTCCATGAGCATCCGGTCCTCGCGCTCCCGGATCGCGCGGGTGAGCCACCAGTCCCTGGCCAGGATGCCGCCGGCCGTTCCGGCGACGACGAGCGCGACACCGACGAGCGCGGGTGGGCCGATGCCGAGCAGGGTGCGCAGCGCCAGCACCGAGGCCCCGAGCAGAGCACCGACCACCGCGGTGATCACCTGCTGGACCCGGAACTCCTCGATGGTGGTCCGGCCACCGGCCTGGACGAGTCGGCGGGTGAGCGCGGTCCGGCCGCCGAGGAAGCGGTCGAGGCGCCCGGCGGCGTCCGCGATGAACGGGCGTAGCAGCGCCTCCACCGTGCCCAGCCCGACCAGGATCCGCGTCTCGGCACCGGCCGCGCGCCGGCCGTGCGCTCCGCGCCGGGAACCCGCGGCGAACCGCGCGCCTGACCCGGCTGAGGCCGACCCCGGCCCCGAGGCGGTGGCGGAGGAGGTCGAGGTGGAGTCGGTGGCCCGGCGACCGGCGGCCGCGCCGGCCTCGGGTGCGTCCGAGAGCAGCCTGGACGGGGACGGTGTGTCCCGCAGGTAGGGATCCATCCGGTCGGCGAGGCGCACCTTGCGGGCGGGCGGTGATCGGAAGATCACGATGACCAGGCCGACGCCGAAGAGGAGCCCCACCAACGCGCCTGTCGCCGCAGTGCTCATGGCCGAAGCACCCGTTCCTCCTCGGGCAGCCGCCCGATCCGCTTCATGATCAGATAGGCCAGGACGGACACGCCGGCACCACCGGCGAGCACGGCCACCCCGGTCGGGCTGTCGTAGGCCCGCACGTTCTCGCCGCGGCTGGCGAGCAGCAGCAGGACGATCCAGGGGGCCGCCATCGCGAGCCGGGCGGCGTTGACCGTCCAGGTCTGGCGGGTCTCCAGCTCCGCGCGGGTGCGGGCGTCCTCGCGCAGGAAGGTCGACAGGGTGCGCAGCAGGCGGCCCAGGTCGGTGCCGCCGACCTCACGGGCCATCCGCAACGACTCGATGATGCGGTCCGCGACAGGGTCGGCCAGCTCGTCGGCGAGCCGGTCGAGGCAGGTCGAGAAGGAACCGGTCGCCCGATAGTCCTCGCCGAAGCGGGTGAAGGCGGGGCGCAGCGCCACCGGGCCGCGCACGCCCACCGCCGCGAGCGCTTCTGGCAGCGACAGACCGGCCCGCACGGCACTGGCGAGGTTGTCGACGACGTCCGGCCACACCTCACGCAGGTCGTGCATGCGGCCCCGGCGGCGGCGCAGCACAAGCTGACGGGGCAGCAGCGAGGCGAACACCCCGAACGCGCCGGCAAGGGAGAACGTCCCGGAGAAGGCCAGTACGACCAGGCCGACGACCAGCCCCAGCGCGGCGCTGATCAGGACGAACTGCTGGGGGCTCACACCGCGGATGCCCGCCTGGACGAGCGTCTCGCGCAGGTTGCGGGACCAGGTGGGCTCGGCTCGCTGCTCCCTGGCACGGGGACGCCCGCTCATCACGATCAGGAACAGGCCTAGGCCGAAGAGCAGGCCGATGAACATGCCCATCAGCGCTCAACCGCGATCTGCGGGTGGTGCGGGTAGGGATTCTGCTGGTACGGGTGCTGCTGGTTCTGGTGTGGGTGCGGGTAGCCGCGCTCGTGGCCGGGTGCGGCGAGCAGCGCGGCCAGGTCGTAGCCGGCGCGCAGGAACCGCTCGGGGTGGGGCGGGTAACCGTCAGCCCGCAGCAGCATCGAGCCGTGGGTCTGGAAGATCTGGGCGACCTCGACGATGTCGCCCTCGGCCCGGCCCGGCAGCGCGACGATCTCGGTGACCCGGCGACGTCCGTCCGCCTCCTTGGCCAGGTGGACGACGATGTCGACGCTGGAGGCGACGGTGGGCACCACGAAGGCGTGCGTGACGTTCTCCCCGGCCAGCAGCGGGAGGGTACAAAGCTTGGTCACGGCCTCGCGGGCCGAGTTGGCGTGCAGGCTGCACATGCCGGGCAGCCCGGAGTTGAGCGCGATGAGCAGGTCGAGGGCCTCTTCCTGACGCACCTCGCCGACGAGGATCCGGTCGGGGCGCATCCGCAGCGCCTCCTTGATGAGCCGCCGCAGGCGGATCTCACCGGTGCCCTCCAGGTTCGCCTGCCGGGTCTGCATGGCGACCCAGTCGGGCGCGCGCAGTCGCAGCTCGAAGACCTCCTCGACGCTGATCACCCGCTCGCGGGCGGGGATCGCGGAGCCCAGGCAGTTGAGCAGCGTCGTTTTCCCGGCCTGGGTGCCGCCGGCGACGATGACGTTCAGCCCGGAGATCACCGCCGCTTCCAGAAACAGCGCCGCGTGCGGCGTGATCGTCCCGAGCGCGACGAGCTCGTCCAGGCCGGACGCGGACAGGACGAACTTGCGGATGTTGACGGACCAGTGCACCCGGGTGACGTCCGGGATGACCACATGCAGGCGGGATCCGTCGGGAAGCATCGCGTCGACAAACGGGGTGGACAGGTCGACCCGGCGCCCGGATGACTTCAACATGCGTTCCACCAGGTCCTGGACCTGGTCATGGGTGAGAATCACGGTGGTCAGCTCGCTGCGGCCGTGCCGGGCGACAAACACCCGGCCGGGCTCGTTGATCCAGATCTCCTCCACCGTCGGATCGTCGAGATGCCGCTGCAGCGGGCCGAAACCGGCGACGGCGTCATAGACCGAACGGGCGGTGGCATCCCGGTCCACCACCGGAGGAAGGTCACTGGTGAGAGCACGCTCTTCGTAGTCGGCGACAACGTCGTCGACGAGCTGGCGAATGTGCGCGGGTTCCCGGACCGGGTCGAGTGATCGACGACGTATCAGTTCACGGACCTCTCCTTCCACGTGAGAGGTCGCATCCATCCAGTTCCCGCGTACCGCCGCCACGGAGAATCGCCGCTCCTCGCCGCCATCGACGCAACCTGCCGCACACACTTCGAAAGACCTGCCACGAAGCGTAGAAAGTCGGTCACTCCCTATCAACCCTTCCAAGCAGGTACTCAAGCAACAACGTTCGCACAACCTCCGGCGCCCCTTGGCGCCGGGTCGACCACCAGCGGCCACCCACCGCGCGCGATCCGACCAGATCCCACCTTGCCGATTACTTTCCGTAACCACCATCCCAACCTGGCAACGATCTCCATGTGCACGTTTGCCCGAGTTGTGGTGCCGCACCCGCACGGTCGGACGGGTTTGCCATCCGCCCCGGCAACGGGTCGACAGATCGGCACCGAAACGCCGGCCGTATACGCCGGGATCAAGGCGCTGGAGCGGTAATCTGCCGGCGGCCAGAAAGCCAGCACGCCCACACACCGGAGTACCGAAACTCGCCACTCCACCGAACTGGAACGCCGCGCCACCGCACTCGAAACCGACAACGCACGGTCCGCGCCGACCGGCGGTACTTCCCCCACACCGCCCCGCACGTCGCCGACCGCCGCCGAAGCCTGCCTCGGGGGTCATTCACGTGCCCGGTCAGCCATTGACCCGTACCACCGAACGCCCACCGGGCACGGCTGCCCCAGCGTCGCCGCGGAAAGCGGCAGCGTTCGGAGCACGCCGACCGACACTCACCCGGGGACAGTGATGAACACCTACCACGGTGCCGAGCCGTCCGATGTGTTCGCGACCGCATGGGATGTATTCCGACGAATTGTCGACAACTGTCCGGTCGGTGTGTTCACCGCCGACGTCTCAGGTCGGCATGTTTTCGTGAACCGACACTGGTCCGTGCTGACCGGAGTCCCTCGCGACAAGGCGGTGGGGCGCGGCTGGGAACGCGCCGTGCATCCCGAGGATGTACGCACCGTGACCAGACAGTGGCGCCTCCTGGTAACCGAGGGTGACGAGCTCTCAATCCCGGTCCGGCTGCTTGCGCCGGACGGGACGGCGCGGCCGGCGATCCTGCGCGCGGCCGCGGTCGTGGGCGAGAACGGACATCGCCGTTTTGCCGGCACGCTGACCGCGGTACCGGACCGCGGCGAGGCGGATGCCGAGCTACCGGACCCGAACCCAGGGGCAAGGCCCGGCCAGAGGCTCGGGTTCGACCTCGAGCTGGGCAACCTCGAGCTGGGCGATCTGGACCTGGGCGATCTGGAGCTGGGCAGCCTCGACCCTTCGCTGTGGTCCGCCGAGTTGCTGGGCCCAGACGCCGCCGAGCCGGCAGTCGACCAGCCTGCGGGCGGCCGTGGCAGCACCCAGATCGAGTGGCCCGGCGAGACCACGGCCGATGATCGAGCGGTCGCCGCGTCCGAGCCCACGGACGATGACCACGCTGCCGACGGCGGTGGCGGACCAGACGACCTGCCGTTGGACACCGTCGAGCTGCTCCGGGAGGAACTCGACCGGTTCGATCTGGCCACCGACGACCTTTGGCTCCTCCCCGGCGACGCCGAGGAGCCGGCGGGTCCGGGCTGGACGGTTCCGCCTCCTCGGCGGCCCTCCGCGGGCGAGGTCGATCCGCCAGCCGTCGAGCCCGCGGAGCACCCAGGCCGGCCCTTCAGCGAGCGGCCATTCGCCGAGCGGTCCTTCACCGAGACGCCGTTCGACGAAGCCGGAGCTGAGGAGGTTCCGTTCAACGACATCCCGTTCGGTGAGACTCACGTCGAGCAGGCTTCCCTCGGTGATCATCCCGGGACGGAGCCGCTTGCCGGCCCGACCCGGGCGCGTGCCACGGGACGAACCGCACCGGGTCCGGAATCGGCCGGCGACGGCACCGGAAACTTTTCTGCCGGTACGGGCGGGCTTCGTCCACCGGCGCCTGGGCCCGGTGCAGGACCGCTGCGCGGCGGCGCGCTCCCTCCGGGCGCGGAATGGCGGGCGGCGGTCACCCCACACGGCGATCTGGGAAGTGCGCATCACCGCACCAGCCGCTCCGGGCCGGTGGGCGGTTCGTACCCGCTGGCCTCAGGGCCGACCGGCCCCTTCGGACCGCGCCGTGGGTCGTCACTGTCCTTCGGCGGCCCGACGGCTCCGGGACCGGCGAGCGGCTCCGGGCACGGCAGCTGCGACTGCGCGTTCGCCGAAATACGTCGTCTCTCGGATGCATGCCATGAACGCGAACGCTGGCTGACCGCGCTGATGGCCGAGCTGCCGTCAGCGGTGCTGGTCGCCGATGCGGACGCCAGGGTCGTCGCTGTGAACCAGACCTACTGCGATCTGTTCGAACTCGCGGAGTCTCCGGTCGATCTGGTGGGCACGGACTGTCGCGCGCAGCTCCGCCCGCTGCCCGGCCTGGTCGAGGATCCGGCGGGCTTCGCGAGCCGGCTGGACACCCTGCTGCGGCGCCGACGGACCATGCGGCGCGAGACAGTGATGTTCGCGGACGGAAGGGTCTTCGAACGCAGTCACATTCCGCTCGCGGGACCCAACGGCTACCACGGCCATGTGTGGATCTACGCCGACGTGACCGATCGACGCATCGTCGAGGCGGAGATCGAGGGCCTCATCTCCGGTCTTTGACGGCTCCGACCTTCGACAGCTCGGTCTGCGACGTAGCCGACCTGCGACAGGCCTGCGGCTCGCGACGGCGGCACCGTCAGGCGAGACCGCTGTGGTGCCGAGCCTGAAGATCACGGGCCTGGCCGACCCAGTCGTCGGAGATGATCCGGCCGCCGAAACCATCCAGCATCTTCGCGAGCCGGTCGACTTCGGTGTCGCCCATCTCTGCAAGCTGGCGGAAGGTGGTGATCCCCAGTACCCGCAGCCGGGACTCGACCACCGGCCCGACTCCGACGATCTCCTTCAGATTGTCGGATGACGGGACGGGTTCGGCGGGCCCGCCCCAGGACGGCACGACGGCCACGGACACAGGCATTCCATCAGCTGAATCTGATCTGTCGGCATCCATGCTCGCTCGATCATGGTGCTCGTTCATCGCAGCGGACGTGGCTGCCCCGACAAGCGCCGCACCGATCAGCTCCAGATCCTCCTCACGGGAGCCTGCGATGGCGCACAGCAGCGGGCCGGCGTCGAAGGCCCCGGCGTTCGACGGCACGTCGTCCGACGGCGCTTCGTCTGTGGACAACACGTCATCGAACGGCAGGTCGTGGGCCTGCTCGCCCTGGGGCCACCCGCCCGGGGACGAGTTCTGCTGCTCGTGGCCTTCGTCGCCCTCGATCGGACCAGCCGCCGGCACCGGCTGGGCGGAACTCGCCGGCCCGGCGCTGGGCTGCGGATCGACGGCCAGGGGGAGCTCCTCCTGATAGCCGGCGAACTCGTCGGCCGGCGGCAGCGCCATCGATACCCGCGCCTCCTCCGCCTCCGCGATACGAGCGAGCAGCTTGATCCGTTCAGCCGCCCATTCCGCCTGGTGGCGGTCCAGGCGTGTGCTCATCGTGGCCACCTTCCGCTGGGCGTCCTCCGCCTCGGTGCGGACCATGGCAAGCCTCGAGGAGAACTTGGCCGCACGCGCCTCGGCCTCCTGGAGCTGCTCACGCAGCTCGGCCGTCTCGCGGGCCAGATCCGCGACGGAATCGAACCCGGACTCGGCTTCGACCGGATCAGCCGAACGCGCAGGAATGCCAGGAACCGTCAGAACTGCCGGTGACACGGGCTGGACGACTGTTGGCGCACTCGCCGCGTCGACGTCGACGTCGACGGGTGCCGCCCGCAGAGCTGACTCGATCTCGCCGATGCGGGCCCGCGCATCGGCGACCTGCTGCTCGGCGACCGCAACCCGCCGCTCGGATTCGACGGCCTGACGCTCGGCCGCGCCCAGCCGGGTGACCAGCTCCGCCTTCTCCGCGGACCACCTCTCCTCCTGCTCCCGCAGGCGGCCGAGAAGTGCCTCGATGTCTCCGGCGGCGCCCCTGGGCTCCACCGCCCGGGCCGCCACCTCAGTCTCCTGGGGCACGACCGTGTCACGCTCCGGGACCGCGCCAGGCTCGCCAGACGTTACAGACACGCCAGACGTACCCGGCCGGGCAACGCTCGGACTGCTCGGACGCGCCGGCTGCTCGTGATCCTGGGAGTCGGCTGCGCCCTCTGCCGCGACCACGCGCTCGCCCACGGCCGGCGGATGCTTCGCGGCCGTCGTGCCCTGGGCGGAGACCGAGCCCGCCTCCGGACCGCCGGTGGCCGACAGCACCGCGAGGCGCGCCTGCCGCCGCAGCGGCGCGACGAGGAAGAGCCAGGCCAGACCCGCGCCGATCAGCATCGCCACGAGGACGAAGACCAGAATCTGCCCGGCGAGATAGAGCACGGTTCACCAGCCTCCTACGTCACGCCACAGATTTACCGAGGCCAAGGAACACACGATGGAGAACCGACGACAACCCCCGCGAAGCCGTGGAGCACGCCGCGAGCCAGCCACAGCCGGACCCGTCGGCACACCCACACAAGGTGAGCCATGAGGGAGCAACCAGTTCCGCAACAACACTATTCGGAGCATCGACCGATGCCCGCCGCGGGGCGTCAAAAGCAACGTCGAGACGACACGACCGTTACATCGCGCGGCACCGAAGATCACCTGGCGACGTCGAGAAGCTACATCCGCCGGACATGGTCAAGCAAAAGGACAATCAATCAGCAAGTGACGACAACGACCGCTGTCGATCGGCTGTCAGCGTGTCGGCGCTGACAGGACAGGGGAAACACGACGGATCACACCGCCACAGCTCATCAGCAGTGCGACCGGGCAGCACGGGCCCGTGCGAACGGGGCGGACCCCCGTGAACGGGGCGGACCCGTGCGAACGGGGCGCCGCTACGCGCCGCCAGGGCTGGACGTGACTGCCACCACTCAGAGGAGGTCGGCGAGCTCCTGGGTGGCGAACCACAGGAGCTCGAAGCCCTCGGCACCGTCGACGACGAAGGCGGCGTCATCGCTGCCGAGATCAGCCTCGAGCACGGCGTCGACAGCCGCACGCACGGCGGCCTGCGCCTCGTCGTCCGCCGGATCGTCTGTGTGGACGGCGCGGACGGAGGCCAGCGGGACGGGCCCGAGCACCTCCACCGCGCCCCGCTCCAGGTCGTCGCGGACCCGGACGCCCTTTTCCTCCACATCGGCGGCGAACACGAACCGCCGCGGCGGGGCGTCAGGGTCAGCGTCCAGCAGGCGCAGGCATGCCCGTGCCGCGTTCTGCAGCGCCGCGAACTCCATCTCCTCGGTGTCGGACTGGCTGTACCACTCCCGCAGCGCCGGAGTGACCGCGAACGCGGTGCCGGCCGGCACCGTCCGATCCCGCAGCACCGCTCGGGCGGCCGTGAGCGTGGAGGGAAGGTAGACGCGCATGGGGTCAGTGTGGCAACCCCGCGTCAGCCGACCAGACCGAGGTCCGCGTTCTGGTCCTCCACACCGCCGCCAGCCGCACCGCCGGTCGTGGCCCGGGCGCCCCGGCCCGGCTGATCCAGTGACTTCTCCAGTGACTTCTCCGACCTCCGTGGGCCGGTGGCACCGGCACCACCGCCGGTACCACCCGCTGCGTGTGGGCCGGTCGCACCCGTACCACGCGGACCGGTCGCACCCGTGCCGCGTGAGCCGGCAGCGCCCGTGCCACGCGGACCGGTAGCGCCCGTTCGACGCGGGCCGGTCGCACCCGCGCTCGCGGCGGCACCGGCCGCGGCGGCGGCCCGCGCCGGACGTACCGGCACCTCCTGCAGCGCCCGCAGGGCCTGCGTCGACGTACGCAGCGACGTCTCGAACACCTCCGCGCGCCGGGTCAGGTCCATCATGTTGCCGCCGATGACCTCAAGATCCTCTGGCCCAGGGCAGAGCACCGTCACCCGGATGCCCGCGGCCTGGACGAGTTCGATCTCGCGGGCCAGCCGGCGGGTCGCGGCCCGGCGCATCTGCCGCTCGACGAGCGCGACGGCGCCGCGCGGGCGGTCACATTCGAACGAGCAGGCGGGCGCGAGCACCGTCACCTCGTCCAGGTCGGAGTCCGCGAGGAGGTCGAGGGAAGCAGGCGAGCGGGTCCCGCCGTCGACGAACCGGCGGCCGGCGATTCTGATCGGCGCGTACCAGCCGGGAATCGCGCAGGACGCCATCACCGCCTCTGGCAGCGGGGCCGGCGGAGCGCTTTCGGAGCCGAACAGCACCCGGCCGCCGGTGTCGAAGTCCATCGCCACGACGCGCAGCCCTGGGCTGCGTGGCCAGCCGTTCGGCTTGAGGGCCGTCAGTGTCCGTCCGCGCCGGGCACCGGGCGGGACGGACGCCGAACGCTTCGCCGAGAGCGGATCGAGCGGCTCGTCGAGGCGCGCCACCGCCGCGGAGACCAGGTCGCCGATCGCCGCGATCTGCCCGCGCCCCTGCGGAAGCAGGGCCGCCAGCGCCACCATCGGCGAAGCCTGGCGGGGATGAAGCGCAGTCGCGGTCAGCAGCCGCGGCGACCCCATCCGCATCCGCGGCCGGGGTGGCAGCGAGGCACCGAGGTCGCGGTAGTCCAGCACCGGATAGCCCGGCTCGAAGATCCCCCGCTCCGAGTTCACCATCACGTCCGCGCCGACTCCGAGACCGAGCAGCGCGGCGATGACCGATCCCGCCGACGTTCCGACGACGACATCATGGTCCCGGACGTCGATGCCCTGCTCCGTCTCGATCGCGCGCAACGCGCCGATCATCCAGGCGGATCCGAGCACACCGCCCGCACCGAGCACGAGTCCCCTGTGCGAAGCCCGCTTCCTCGGCATTGCGTCACCTCCCGGCGCGGTGCGTTCGGCCACCACACGGGTCCGGGTGTGCATGTGACACCGATGTCGCCGCTCCCTCGCGGGCCGCCCGCGCCTGCTGGCTACAACCGGCCCGACCCGACAGAAATGCCGGCCCTGCTCCTACTCCGGCGGCTCGTGCGGCTCATGTTCCTCGGGGAAGCTGGTCTCGAGCACTCCCCACGAACGTAGCCTCTCGGCGAACTCCTGGGGGGTCGTGTCGTGTAGGAGCGCCAGCGCCCGAACGTCACCGTCGCGGATGGACAGCACGTGACCGGCGTAGTCGTCACGCTGCCGCTGAATCTGCGCGACCCATCTCCGCACCAGGGCAGACGAGTCCGGCGGCGCCGCGGCGAGCTTCTCGAGATTGAGCACCGTGCGCGGCCTGCGTTCCCGCGGTGGCAGCTGGTCCTCGTTTGGCAACAGCGCGGAGACCGGAACGCCGTAGAAGCCGGCGAGCTCCGACAGCTGATGGACGCTGATCATCCGATCACCGCGTTCATAGGAGCCGACCGCGGCGGTCTTCCACCGACCACGCGACTTCTGTTCTACGCCCTGCAGAGACAACCCCTGCTGGATCCGGATTGCCCGTAGGCGAGAACCCACGGCCTTCGCGTACTCCCGGCTCATCCGACACACCCCCTGTCGTCTCGACCGAGCGATCGACGTGTTCCGTCAGCACGCTGACCTGCGCGATGACGCCTCACGCACACACTAACTTAACGTCCCCGAAAGCGACGATTCACCATCCGACAGGCGAATGATGCAGATAGCGGTGAGTCCGCCACCCAGCCGGACCTGGTTAACACGGGCCGCGGCGTAGTGCTCACCACGGGACGCGATGTTCGACCTCCCTGTCGCTCATAGCCAGGACTTCGCCACTGCTCGCGGATAACCGCTCGACGATTCGATGCCCCTGAATCGCTCCCTGTAACCATTGGGGTCACCGACGGCCGGCGCCCGCCCGACGAATGTCACAACGATCCGATCAGCGGCCGTGGAATTTGTCCGCGCTGAGCCCCAAATCACGCGATTTGAATCGCCATATCAGGTATGGGCAGTCCGGAACGACTGGACTCGGCCGCGATGGCAGACGCCCGTGACGGACCTCGGCGCCGGACTCGGCGCCAGCCGGGATGGCCGAGAGGGCCGAGAGGGCCGAGAGGGCCGAGAGGGCCGAGAGGGCCGGGATGGCCGGGATGGCAGGCAGATCAGCGGCGATCAGCGTTGCGCCCGGCGCAGTGTCGAGCGCCGCCGTCGTGAGGTGGCCGCGGCACCGGCCAGCGCCGCGGCAAGGTCCCGAACCGCGAGCCGAGCCGGTGAGGCCGGTGCGATGTCGCGCAGGAGCTGGCCGGAGGCCGCCGCCGCGTCCAGACCGGCGAGATCATGGGGAACCAGCGCCACGGGCTCACGCCCGGTGTGCCGGACCATCGCACGCGACACCTCGCGGCGCGGATCCCCGCCGACCACCGAGCCGCGCAGCTTGTTGACCACGATCAGCGGGTCGGCGTGTGGGACGACCTCGCGCAGCTCCGCGAGCCCCCGGACGAACCGCACCAGACCGACCGGCTCGGCGGACGCGACCGCGAGCACGGTGTCCGCCGCCTCGAGGACCGCAAGCGTCGCGCCGTTACGCCGTGGCGCCGTGGTGTCGAAGGAAAGCTCCTCGTCCGTTTCCAGGCAGAAGCCACAGTCGACGACCACGAACGAGGTGAGCCGGCGGGACAGCGCGATGACCGTCTCCACCGAGGTGGGCCGAAGCTCGGGCCAGCGCGACGGCCGGGAGATCCCCGGCAGCACGCGCAGACCGCCGCCGAGGTCCCGGCAAAGCATGGCGAGCCGGGGGACGTCCAGCAGGCCCTGGTTTGCCGAGCGCGCAGCGGCGGCGAGGCCGGGCGCCTCCTCCAGCAGGCCTACATGCTGACCGATGGAACCGCCGTACGAATCCGCGTCGATGAGAAGAGTGGGGCGGCCGAGCCCGGCGAGCTCGGCCGCCAGGCCCAGCGCGATCGTCGTCCGCCCCGGAGAACCGACGGGACCCCACACCGCGATCACTCGGCCCTGCGTGAGCTCGCCGGTCGCCTCGACGCCGTCGATGCCACCGAGACCGGCGACGCTGCCGACGCCACCGACGGAGGATCCCGGCCCGAGCGGTCGCAGGCCGGCGAGCGGCTCGCTGAAGGCCGCGGGAAGCGCCGGCGGACCGGCCAGGTCCGTCAACGCCCGGGTGGCCTCGACCACCGCGGTCGCGACCACCTCGGCAGTGGCGTCCGCAGTGATCACAGCGACGACGCCGAGCTGACGCAGCCGACGATCCGCGTCCTCGTCACCGGGCGCAATCAGGCCGACGACGGCGACGCCGGACATTGCCAGCCGGGCCAGTGCCTCCCTGTCCAACCGCCTCAGGTCGGCGGAGAGCAGCGCGGCCCGCGCCGCGCCGGTCGTCGCGGCGGCGAGCAGGTCGGGAAGGTCGACGCAGCGACGCACAACGGTGACACCCAGGTCATGACGGTCGAAGGCCGAGACGAGCCCGGCCTCCACGACCGAGTCGGTGACCGCGGTCAGAATCGGCAGGCTCACCGCCCGTACCCCGGCACCGCGGACGGGCCGGGCACCCCGACCTCTCCCCGCGCATCACGTTCGAGCTTCACCACGTCGACCCGTTCGCTCTGGGACGCGGCGACCGCGCGGATCGCGTCCTCCACCGGCACCCTCAGCTCAAGGGAGTGGTCGCCGCCGCTCAGCCGGTCTTCGGAGACGAACTCGACGTCGTGCAGCACCTGGATCTCGGCACCCGCGCCACTGGCCGCGGCCCGCTGCTCCGCGCCGCCGCCCGACGAGCCGGAGCCAGCGCCGGAACCCGAACCTGCACCCGAACCAGAACCCGTACCGGCATCGGTGGAGGGCGGTGCGGCATCCGGCTGGTAGACGAAGACGTCGACATGATCGCCCGGGGTGAGCGCCGGCAGTCGGCCAGCCTTGACGATCACTGGCACGAGCCTGGTCGCCGTGGCGCTGGCCCCGGCGAAATCGGCGCCGCTGAGCAGCTCCCCGCGGCTGACCGGACGCGCCAGCGTGGCCCCGACGAGCTCACTGCGCCGATCTCCGGGGTAGTACCGGTCGGACGTGGCGTGGTCCAGCTGCGCGCTGACCGTTCGAAGGTCGCCTTCGACGACGAGATGGCCCACCGGGAGGTCCGCGGCGGCGACGACCCACTGCCTGCTCTGATCCGCCGCCGTGAACAGGCGGGTGCCGGCCACGACGGACACGAGCACCAGCAACACACCGACAAGCAGCCGCGAATCCCGCCAACGGCGCCGGCCCAGTCTTCGCGCCGCGGGCGACGGCGGAACTGGCGGGGTCGGTTCCGGTCGCGCCGGCGCGACGGTCAGCTCGGTCACCGGGCCCTCCTCACTCCTCGCTGCTCCAGCCGCGTCGAGCCGCGCCCCGGACACAGCCGGCGCAGGGCGGGGTGGACCCGCCCGAAGCAGCGGACGCCTGGACGAACCCTACGGTCGCAGAGCGTACGTAGTCGACGACCACAAACTCCTCTATTCGGCCATACCGCATGGAGTCGTCACCGTCGCCGCCCGCCGTCGCCTCATCCGACCTTCCTGACATATGACGCCTGACGACCCCCTCACGATGCGCAGCGGCCGGGACGGGCATAAGGCTGCTGGGTGCGCAGACCGCCGCCACCGTGCCTGACCTGGCCTGATGGATCTGCCCGGAGGGAGCTCGGCGCAGAATGGACGACAGGGCGCCGGGGAGCGCCGACGTGTCGTCGGCCTCGAAGCGACTGCCCGGGCAACTGTCAGATAACAGCCCATCAGGCGGTATCGCGCGCAGTTATCCACAAGCCGAGGCATTCGAACGCGATGCGATGCGGGAACTCTGATACACAGGGAAGACGCGCCGACCGTCACCGGAGAGGGGGCGTTGATGAACGACCGCTTCCTTCAGCTCAGCGATGTGGCGGAGATCCTCAACATCTCTGCCAGCCAGACGTACGCACTCGTCCGCTCTGGTGAGCTACCGGCCATCAAGATCGGCGGGCGGGGCCAGTGGCGGGTTGAGCGCACCGAGCTCGAGGCCTACATCCAGCGCGCCTACGAGCAGACGCGGGCCTTCGTCGCGGCCAATCCGATGAGTCGCAACGAGGCCGTTCCCGACGACTGACACGGCGGCCGATCAGACGACTGACCAGGCCCGCCCCTGGCCTGCCACGGCCGTTCTGGCGCTCGCGCCCCTCAGCTTCGGCGGATGAAGGCGAGCCCGTCGAAGGGAATCGTCCAGCCGGAGCGGATCTCCGCCCTGCGGGCGAACTCCCCCAGCGGGTGTTCCGCGAGTTCCAGGAAGTCCGCGCCGACGCGCAGCAGCGTGCCGGTCAGCGCGGCCCCTCCCAGCAGCGTGACCACGCAGACCGACCGGTCTCGCACGAGACCCCGCACGACATGCCGTAGATCGAGGCGCGCGGCCAGGCGGCCCTCGTGCCCCGGCTGAGCCGATACCGCGGTCAACCCACGGACCGCGAGCAGCGAGGCTCGGGGCACCAGCAGCTCGGTCGACCCCGTCTCGTTCAGCAGAAGCCAGTCGACACCCAGCGCGGAGAGCCTGCCGTTGACGGCGAACGGGCCCGGGCCGGGCCCGCCGCGCAGTAGGCAGCGCACCTCGGAGCCGATGGCCGGCCGCATCCGGTCGAGCATGCGCAGATAGGCGGCCTCTCTGCGGGTCCGGTCCGCGATCTCCGCATCCAGCTCGGCCGCCTCCGCGGCCTCCCACTGCAGTTCGAGATCCGAAAAAAGATCTTCCCAGCGCATCCGTGCGCCAACCTCCGCCCTCACCGATCAACCGTCACCAAGACGAGTAAACGCGGCAGAGCGGATTGACATCCACCCTCTCGCGGGTTACACAAGCAAACGTAACCAAACTGCACCGTTCGCGCATCAGCTCCCTGACCCCGAGCTAATGCGCTTTACAGCACGGTCAGCGATCGTCATCCCTGCCTACTCACGGCCAGCGCAAAGAAGATCGTCCGTGTCAGGCACCCGAATCCACATCGGACGGACGGGTACGAAGAGCATGATCTCAGGGGCAAGACGGGACATCGCCGCTCGGGTAGGCGGCGCGACGGCCGCCCTCGGCATCGCCGCGGTACTGGTCCTGCTCGGTCCACGGTTGGCCGACTTCCCCTCGAAGCCGGGCGAGGTCTGGCCATGGTTTCGCGGAACACCCGAGCTGGCCCTCGCCAACTGTCTGGGGCTCATCGCCTGGATCTGCCTGCTGTGGTTGTGCGCGGGGGTGGTCCTCGGAGCACTGGCCGCTCTGCCGGGTGCCGCTGGCCGCGTCTTCGCCGCCCTGGCCCGTCGGGTCCTGCCCAGGGCCGTACGCCGGATCGTCGAGGTCGGGCTCGGGGTCACACTCGTGGCCGCCAGCGTCAGCCCACTCGTCGCCGCCAGCCCCGCCTCCGCCGCCACCACCACCGGTTCAGCGCACGCGACCGCCGTCACCCAGTCGGTGTCCGCAGCGCCAGGCGGCACAGGCACCGCTTCGCCGCAGACCAGTGAGCACAGCTGGCCCTTCCTCGGGCATGACAACACGGGGCCGAACAACACCGGTCCGAACGGCTCAGGGCTCGGGAGCACGTCCACGGGCAGCACGTCCACGGGCAGCACGTCGACGGGCAGTACCGACGAACTGCGCGCCGCCGTCGGAGACGTCCTTCCGGACGACCTCCTGATCGTGCCACTGACTCCGGTGCGGGCAGCGGGAACAGCCGCGGCCCCGGCGCAGTCGACCGCGCTGACCGCCCGTGACCCCGGCAGCCAGCCCGCGGCCACGGCGACCACCCCTGCTTCGGAGCAGGGGTGGCCCAGCCTCAGCCATCCCACGAACAGCAAGCCGGGTCCCCCGCCTGGCCAGCCCGATGCCTCCGGCACCACCAGCCAGCCCGGCTCCACCAGCCAGCCCAACCCCACCAACACCACCGGCCCCACGAGCCAACCCAGCCCGACCCGCCCGCCCAGTGCCACCAGCCGACCCGCCGCAGGCCAGTCCAGTCCCAGCAGCCAGCCCAGCCAGCCGGACACCGCTACCCGACCGCCCGCAGCAACCGTTGATCCTGTCGTGCCGGCCGCACCGCTGGGCACCGGCACGCCGGCGACAGCACCCGGCGCACCGCCACAGAACCCGATGTCCAGCGCGGGCGGATCAGCCGAGATCGTCGTGCTGCGGGGGGACAGTCTCTGGTCCATCGTCGCCCGCCACCTCGGCCCGGGCGCGACGTCCGAACAGATCGCCGCCGAGTGGCCGCGCTGGTGGTCCGCGAACGCCGATGTGATCGGGCCTGACCCAGATCTGATCCTGCCGGGTCAGCGCCTCGTCCCACCACCTGCGTCCTGAGCCGACCGTTTCCGACCGCCTACACCCGACCGCCCAACGCCCGACCGCTGTGAAAGGCCCGCCGTGACTGCGACGACCGCCCTGACCCTGCCCCGTCGTCGGCGTCCCCACGTGGTCGCCGTGCCCGGGCTGCTGCCCGTGCGCTCTGTCGACCCGCCCTACGACGACGAGATCGCCCCGGGCACCGGGGCGGCTCCCGGTGCCCGGCACCGCTCGATCGACCGGCCACGACCCGGACGAGCCACCGGCGGCGCCGTCTCGACAGCTCCTCGGGAGGTCACCAGCGGGGCACATCGACTCGCCGAGCGGGGAGCGCTCCGCCCGCTGCTGCCGGAGCAGCTGACCTTGCCGCTGTCCCGCCAGCGCGAGCAGAGCCCACCGCGCCGTGCGGCGTTCGCCCCGGCGACGAGCGGGCACCCACAGCACCCGCAGGCACCGGACCCGCGGCGCACCGCCGCCGTCGTCGTCCGCCTGATCGTCGAGGTTCTCTCCGGTGCGCGCCCGATGGCGCATCTCACCCCATGGACGACCGCCGACCTCCAGCACGACCTTCAACGGACCGCGGCGGCGCTCACCAACCGCCAGCCCAGCCAGGTACGCAGCGTGCGGGTCAGCGAGCCGACGCCCGGCATCGCCGAGGTCAGCGCCGTGATCAGTCGAGGCCAGCGCATGCGGGCGCTGGCACTCCGAATGGAGCGCGGCGCGGACCGCTGGCAGGTGACCACCTTGCAGCTCGGCTGATCAGGCCCGCCCCGGCCGTTCAGAACCGGGGTTGCTCAACCGAGCAGCCCCGGTTCTGCCGAGCCCTGGCAATGCCGAGCCCTGGCGATGCCGAGTCGCGAACACGCCGGCCAGCGGACCGCAGGCATGCTCTGCGGTCGCAGCGCCGCGGTCAGTCGCTGCGCCGTGCCGGGTCACCGTGGCAACGCTTGAACTTTCGACCCGACCCACAGGGGCACGGCGCGTTGCGCGCCGTACGCGCCGCGCCGCCCTCACCTGCACTGACACCGCGGCCCATCGCGCCGCCCGCGCCCGAACCGCGGCCGGCACCGTTCGTCAGCCCAGCTCCGCTGTCGACGGTGACGGTGGGCGTGGCGTCACCGTCAACGCTCGGCGCCGAGTACTGCAGGTTTCCCGATGGACGGCGGGGTTCCAGGCCCTTGACGAAGACCGGTGGCGGCACCGGGGCCGGGGTGGGCACCGGAACAGCCGGTGGCACCGGCGAAACCCGACCGGCGGCACCCGCCCCACTGGCATCGGGCGCAGGCGGAAGCTGCGGCGCGGCTGGTGCGACCGCTGGCGCCTCCGGCGCGGCGGCCTCCGCGTCCCGACCGGGAACCTGGACGTCGACGTTGAACAGGAGGCGGACCGACTCCTCCTTGATCCCCTCCATCATCGTCTGGAACATGTCGAAGCCCTCGCGCTGGTACTCGACGACCGGGTCGCGCTGACCCATCGCCCGCAGGCCGATGCCCTCCTGCAGGTAGTCCATCTCGTACAGGTGCTCGCGCCACTTGCGGTCGAGCACCGCCAGTACCACCCTGCGCTCCAGCTCGCGCATCACCGCTTCGCCGTCCGGCTTGTCACCGAGGTCCAGCTCACGGCGGTCATAGGCTTCCTGGGCATCCGCCTGAAGATCTTCGAGAAGCAGGTCGGAGGTCAGCCCCTCGCGGTCGTCCGTGCCCGGCGCGTCCACTCCGATCGGGTAGAGCTGCCCGAGGCCGGTCCAGAGCGTCTCGAGGTCCCACTCCTCCGGGTAGCCCTCGCCCGTGGCACCCCGGACGTACCCCTCAATGGTGTCGTCGACGAAGTGGCGAACCTGCTCGTGCAGGTCGGCTCCCTCGAGAACCTTGCGGCGCTCCTCGTAGATCACGGTGCGCTGCTTGTTCATGACCTCGTCGTACTTGAGAACGTTCTTGCGGATCTCGAAGTTCTGGCCCTCGACCTGGGTCTGCGCGGAACGAATCGCGCGGGTGACGATCTTCGATTCGATCGGCACGTCGTCCGGGATGTTGAGGCGGTCCATGATGCCCTCGACCGCGGCGGCGTTGAACAGCCGCATGAGGTCGTCGCCCAGCGAGAGGTAGAACCGGGACTCGCCGCGGTCACCCTGGCGCCCGGCACGACCACGCAGCTGGTTGTCGATACGGCGGGACTCGTGACGCTCCGTACCCAGAACATAGAGACCGCCGGCGTCAACGACCGCCTCATGCTCGGCCGCGACCGAGGCCCGTGCTTTCTCCAGCGCCTCGGACCAGGCGGCCTCGTAGTCGTCGGGAGTCTCGACCGGAGAAAGACCGCGCTGGCGGAGCTCCGCCTGCGCGATGAACTCGGGGTTGCCACCGAGCATGATGTCAGTGCCTCGGCCGGCCATGTTGGTGGCCACGGTGACAGCGCCCCGCCGCCCCGCCTCGGCGATGATGTGGGCCTCACGCTCGTGCTGCTTGGCGTTCAGCACCTCGTGCTTCACACCGCGCTTGGTCAGCTGCTTGGACAGGTACTCCGACTTCTCGACACTGGTCGTGCCGACGAGGACCGGCTGCCCCTTCTCATGGCGCTCCGCGATGTCCTCGACGACGGCGTCGAACTTGGCGACCTCGGTCTTGTAGACGACGTCCGGCTGGTCCGCCCTGGCCATCGCCTTGTTGGTCGGAATGGGGACCACGCCGAGCTTGTAGATCTGGTGGAACTCGGCGGCCTCGGTCATGGCCGTGCCGGTCATCCCGGACAGTTTGTCGTACAGCCGGAAGTAGTTCTGGAGAGTGATCGTCGCCAGGGTCTGGTTCTCCTGCCGGATCTCGACCTTCTCCTTGGCCTCGATCGCCTGGTGCATGCCCTCGCTGTAGCGGCGACCGTGCAGAACCCGGCCGGTGAACTCGTCGACGATGAGGACCTCGCCATCGGTGACGATGTAGTCCTTGTCCACCTTGTAAAGCTCTTTGGCCTTCAGCGAGTTGTTGAGGTAGCCGACGAGCGGGGTGTTCACCGACTCATAGAGGTTCTCGATGCCGAGCTGGTCCTCGACCTTCTCGACCCCGGCCTCGGTGATCGCGACCGTACGCTTGCCCTCCTCGACCTCGTAGTCGACGTCCCGCTCCAGCAGCGGGGCGATGCGGGCGAACTCGGTGTACCAACGGGTCGGGTTGTCGGCGGGGCCACTGATGATCAGCGGCGTGCGGGCCTCGTCGATGAGGATCGAGTCGACCTCGTCGACCACCGCGAAGTGGTGACCGCGCTGGACCAGCTCGTCCGCACTCCAGGACATGTTGTCGCGCAGGTAGTCGAAGCCGAACTCGTTGTTGGTGCCATAGGTGATGTCGCACCGGTACTGCTGGCGACGCGCCGCGGGTGGCATCTGCGGGTGGATGACGCCGACCGTCAGGCCGAGGAAGCGGTGAACGCGGCCCATGTTCTCCGCGTCACGCCGGGCCAGGTAGTCGTTCACCGTGACGATGTGGACGCCGTCCCCCGCCAGCGCGTTGAGGTAGGCGGGCAGAGTGGAGACCAGGGTCTTGCCCTCACCGGTCTTCATCTCGGCGATGTTGCCCATGTGCAGCGCCGCGCCGCCCATGATCTGGACGTCGAAGTGACGCTGGCCGAGCGTCCGCCGGGCGGCCTCACGCACCACCGCGAACGCTTCGGGCAGCAGGGAGTCGAGGGTCTCGTCCTCGTTCGCCAGGCGCTGGCGGAACTCGTCGGTCATCCCGCGCAGCTCGGCGTCGGTCAGCCCGGTGAAGTCGTCCTCAATGAGGTTCACCTGCTCGGCGATCGCCTTGAGCTTGCGCAGAATCCGGCCCTCACCGGCACGCAAGATCTTGTCTAGAACCACGGCGGAACCCCTCCGGCAGGCATGTCGGCGAACTCACCGACACCACGATGCTAGTCCCTCGATCGTCGCCCACGGCCCCAGCTCGAACCACCGGCGACGCGGTGGGTTCACCGGGACACGTCGGCATGCCCGGACAGCCGCGTTCGGCCCTCTCCCACCGACACGTCCAACGTCTGTGGGGTGGCGCCGGTGCCCGCCGGCCACACCGACGACGGACAACACGCCCACCCGGCACCACCACGGCCAGTCGTGCATCAACCTGCCCGCCCGACGCCGACGCG
Organism: Parafrankia sp. EUN1f; assembly: GCF_000177675.1. GTDB lineage: Bacteria > Actinomycetota > Actinomycetes > Frankiales > Frankiaceae > Parafrankia. The sequence goes on along the minus strand of NZ_ADGX01000055.1, from coordinate 1,586 downwards.
CCCGCTCGACACGGCCACGCCAGACGCTGGCATCGTGACGGTATGCGTCCCGACATCAGGCCCGATCGACACGGGGCAGCGCCGCTCCCGGCCCGGCCGCCGCTGGAACCGGTCGAGATCACGGCGGGAGCACTCCATCTGCGCCCCTGGCGAACGACCGACGCGGGCGCGATGTTCAGCGCCTGCCAGGACCTGGAGATCCAGCGGTGGACACAGGTCCCCGCGCCGTACACGCGGGAGCACGCCGAGGACTTCGTCGGCCGGCAGGCCAGGGCGGCCTGGGCCGCGGCCACCAGCACGCCGCTCGCGGTCGTCGACGCCACCACGGAGGCGCTGCTGGCCTCCGTCACTCTGCAGAGCATGACCGACGAGGGTGACGCCGAGATCGCCTTCTGGTGCGTCCCCGAGGCGCGCGGTCAGGGGGTCACGACCCGCGCCGCCGCCGCGTTGCTGCGTTGGGGATTCGGGGCGCTCGGCCTGGAGCGGGTCGAGTGGCGGGCCGCGGTGGGTAACCACGGGTCCCTGCGGGTCGCCCAGAAGCTCGGCTTCACCCTGGACGGCACCCTGCGCCACGCCATCGTTCTCGGCGACGGCGCCCGGCACGACTGCTGGGTCGGCTCACGCCTGGCGACAGACCCGCCCGTCTGAACAGCCCGCAGGCGTCCCCTGGGCCGTCCGGGAACCGGAAGCGGCCGCCGGAGGCGCCGTGGCGCCTCCGGGCGCCGAAGGCCAAGCCCGATGCCCGAGAGGCCATCGGGGCGTGTGCAGCCTGTCAGGTGATTTCGAGCAGCTTCTCCCGAACCGCGTAGACCACGGCCTCCATTCGGGAGTGCAGCTGCAGCTTCTCCAGGATGTTGCGGATGTGGTTCTTGACGGTGTTCTCGCTGATGTAGAGCTGCTTGGCGATGTCGCGGTTGTTCAGACCCTTGGCCACCAGCCGGAGGACCTCCATCTCCCGGTCGGTCAGCCGCGGAGTCGGGAGCTGGGGGCGGTCGTCCTTCGTCTTGATCATCGCGGCGAACTCGCTGAGCAGCTTGGACGCCATGGATGGGCTGATGAGGCTCTGGCCGTTGTAGACCCAAGGCCGCGTAGTTAGGCGTGGTTGGTGGCTGTCAAGGGACGTCGGCGTGTCGTGGTGCTGGTGGTGAACGCGCAACGGGACCGCTGGTAGGTAGGAGATCCGCCAAGATCCGCCTGCTGCCAGAGGTCCCGTTGCCTGCTCAGTGTCCCACGGTCTGTCTGACGCGTTCCCTCACGGTCGCCGAGGGGGTGTTCGCGCCCGGGCATCTGGGTGAACTGACCCAGCACGCGCCGTTCGAGCTGGTCGATGCCGTGCTGACGGAAACCGGCCGTGTGCAGCAGCGGGTGCGTGATCTACCCAGCCGGGTCGGGATGTACTTCGTTCTCGCGCTGGGCCTGTACGGGCATCTGGGGTACGCCCGTGTGTGGGACAAGCTCGTGGCCGGGCTGCGGGACCTGCCCGGCCTGGTGCTGGTCACGCCTTCGGAGAAGGCGCTGCGGGACCTGCGCCGCCGGATCGGGCCCGCCCCGGTCGAAGGCACTGTTCGAGGTGGTCGCAGGGCCGC
>NZ_ADGX01000056.1 GCF_000177675.1 Parafrankia sp. EUN1f | reverse complement strand
CGCTGCGGACCTGGGCCCGGGTGAGGTACAGCCGTGCCCTGGCCCGGGTGACACCCACATACGCCAGCCGCCGTTCCTCCTCCAGCTCGGTCGGATCCCCGAGCGTGCGCAGGTGTGGGAAGACACCGTCCTCCAGCCCGGTGAGGAACACGACCGGGAACTCCAGACCCTTCGCGCTGTGCAGCGTCATCAGCGTGACGACGCCGTCGGAGCCGTCGTCGTCGGGGATCTGGTCCGCGTCCGCGACGAGCGAGACCTGCTCCAGGAACTCGGCCAGGCTGCCGTCGGGACGCCGTTCGGTGAACTCCTGGACCACCCCGACGAGCTCCCGCAGGTTCTCGACCCGCCCCTGGGCCTCGATGGTGTCCTCCGCGACGAGCTCGGAGAGATAGCCCGTCCGCTCCAGCACGGCCTCGATCACGGCCAGCGGGCCGCTCGGCAGCAGGTCACGCAGATCGCCCAGCAGCGCCACGAAGTCCCGGACCGACCGGGCCGATCTGGTCGCCACCCCGGGCACCTCGTCCACCCGGGCGAGCGCGTCGGCGAACGGGATGCGCTCGCGCTCCGCGAAGGCCGAGATCATCGCCTCGGCGCGGTCACCGATCCCGCGGCGCGGAACGTTGAGAATCCGCCGCAGGTTCACCGTGTCCGTCGGGTTCGCCAGCACCCGCAGGTAGGCGAGCAGGTCACGGATCTCGCGGCGCTCGTAGAACCGGACGCCGCCGACCACCCGGTACGGCAGCCCGACCCGGATGAAGATCTCCTCGAACACTCGGCTCTGGGCGTTCGTCCGGTAGAAGACCGCCACGTCCGCCGGCCGGGCGAGCTTGTCGTCGCTGAGGCGGTCGATCTCCTCCGCGACGAAGGCGGCCTCGTCGTGCTCGTTGTCGGCGACGAAGCCGACGATCCGCTCGCCGTCACCGGCATCGGACCACAGGCGCTTCGCCTTGCGCTGGGCGTTGCGCGCGATCACCGCGTTCGCCGCGGAGAGGATCGTCTGGGTGGACCGGTAGTTCTGCTCCAGCAGGATGACAGCCGCGTTCGGGTAGTCCTGCTCGAACTCGACGATGTTGCGGATGTTCGCCCCGCGGAAGGCGTAGATCGACTGGTCGGCGTCCCCGACCACGCACAGCTCCGCCGGCGGTACGGCCCCGGAGGCGGGGACCGGACCGCCGCCGCCGTGGCCTGCTCCCGCCGGCCCCGCGCCCTCGTCGCCGCCCGTGCCGGGCTGGCCCTCCGCCGCACCCGATCCCGCCCCCGCGCTCCCGGCCGGGCCGGGGCGGCCGACCAGCTCGCGGACGAGGACGTACTGGGCATGGTTGGTGTCCTGGTATTCGTCGACGAGCACGTGGCGGAACCGCCGCCGGTAGTGCTCGGCGACGTCGGGGAACGCCTGGAGCAGGTTGACCGTCATCATGATCAGATCGTCGAAGTCCAGCGCGTTCGCCTGTGCGAGCCGCTGCTGGTAGGAGGCGTACACCTCGGCGACGGTTCGCTCGATGTGGCTCGCGGCTCGGTCCCGGGCCGTCTCCCAGTCGACGAGCTCGTTCTTCAGAGCGCTGATCGCCACCGCGAGCGCCTTGGCGGTGTGGCGCTTGGGGTCGAGGTCGAGATCGCGGGTGACCAACGTGAGCAGGCGCTGGGCATCCGCCGCGTCGTAGATGGAGAAGGAGGAGGCGAATCCGAGCCGCGCCGCCTCCGAACGCAGAATGCGCACGCAGGCCGAGTGGAACGTGCTCACCCACATCGCTCTGGCCCGCCCGCCGACGAGCGCCTCGACGCGCTCCTTCATCTCCCCTGCGGCCTTGTTCGTGAACGTGATCGCGAGGATCTCGCCCGGCCGCACGCCACGCGCCGCGAGCAGGTAGGCGATGCGGTGGGTCAGCACCCGGGTCTTGCCCGAGCCCGCACCGGCGACGACGAGCAACGGCGCGCCCGCGTGCACCACCGCCGCGTGTTGCTGCGGGTTGAGCCCCTCCAGCAGTTCGCCCGGGTCGAGACGAGGCGGCCTGGGGCGACCCGCTCCGGCCTCGAGCACCGCCGGGCCGAAGTCGCCCGACGCCCGACCGCCGCCGGCGGCCCCGCCGCGCGCCGCACCGCCGCCGGCCGCCGCGCCCTCCCGCGAGCCCGCACCGCCAAGGGGCGCCAGACCGTCGACCAGCGATTCAGGGCCAAAGGTGTCGTCGAAAAGAGTGCTCATCAGACCTCGATCGTACGTTCGACGGACGAACCGCCCGACGCGGTGGCCAGGTCAACCACAGCGCCATGATGCCGGGCGGGTCCGACACTTCCATGCTCGGCCCGCGGGTCGGCGCTCGGGTCCGGACGCTTTCACCCCGGACGCGGTCACCCAGGCGCGTTCGTCCGAGCGCCCGCGGACGCGCCGGCCGCGAGCGCGGCCACCCTCGCGTCCACCGCGGGGTCGAGGTTGCCGCCGGAGAGCACCACCGCCGTGGCGCCGTGGGCGAGCCGGGGCATCCGCAGCAGGGCCGCGACACCGGCGGCTCCTGCGGGCTCCACCCGGTGGCCCGACCGCCGCAGCGCGACCATCGCCTCCCAGAACGCGTCCTCGTCGACCGTGACGACGTCATCCACCAGCCGTTCGGCCAGTGCCAGGGTAAGCCGGCCGGGCGCGCCGACCGCCATGCCGTCGGCCACGGTTCCCGTGGCTGCCCCGGCCTGGCAGGCATCGGTGCCGGAGCCCGTGCCGGTACCGGGAGCGCCCGGTGGGACGACCAGGCGGCGGCCGGTGTGAAAGGACGACGCGAACGCCGGCGCGGCGGCTGCCTGGACACCGATCACGCGAACGTCCGGCCGCAGGCCCCTGAGCGCCACCGCCAGACCACTCAGCAGACCACCACCACCCACCCCGACGATCACTGTCGAAAGCTCCGGCACCTGCTCCAGGAGCTCCAGCCCGATCGTTGCCTGGCCCGCGATGACAGCCACGTCGTCGAACGGGTGGACCAGCAGCCCACCGCTGGCGGCGGCGAAGGCGTCGGCGGCTCTCAGCGCGGCGTCGACGCCTCCCGGCACGTGCTCGACGCGGGCGCCCAGCGCGCGGGTACGCGCGACCTTGGCCGGGTTCGCACCCTCGGGCACGAAGATGGTCGCGGCGACGCCGAAGTGAGCCGCCGCGAAGGCGACGCCCTGGGCGTGGTTGCCGGCGCTCGCCGCGACGACTCCCCGCGCGCGTGCCCGCGGCCCCGCGGTCGCGATCCGGTTGAACGCGCCCCGCAACTTGAACGAACCGGTGTGCTGCTCGTGCTCGCACTTGAGCCAGACCGGCGCACCGACATGCCCGGTCAGACTCCCGGCCGCCGGCACGACCCGGGTACGGCGCGCCACACCGCCCAGCCACCCGGCGGCCGCGGTGACCTCGGCGAGGTCGACCGGCAGGCCGCAAACGCCAGAGCGGACAGGACCACCGGACAGGCCGAAGCTGCCAGCCAGGCCAGTGGTGCCAGCCAGCCCCGAGCTGGCAGGCAGGCCGGCGGGACGCAGCCCGGCCGCGTCACAACCGCGGGCACGGGGAGCGGTGCGCCCACCGGACGAGCGGTGGGCGGGCAGCGGGCCTCGGGCGCGTTCCGGCGCCGGCACGGCTGACTGCGGACTGATCCGGGCGAGGGCCCCCGCTGCCCCGCCCTGGCGTTCTCCGGCGCCGTCGGCGTCGGTCGGGTCGTCCGCGCGGGAGGACCCGGCGCCGTCAGCCGGCGGCCTTCTTACGGATGGTGATGTCATCGACACTCTCCTGGTGGCTCGGCGGCCACCTCACCCCTGCGGCCGCGGCAAACGAAAAAGCCCCCCGCCGATGGGCGGAAGGGCTTGGCGCGCGACCCTCTCGGGCGTCGCGCGCCTACGTAATCACCATGAGGAACAGCGGCACACCTCTAGAGTGCGCCGCGGCGCGGACGTAGTCAAACCGGCCGGCCGGCAGGGGACGCTTCGTCCGGGCGACAGAGCCGTCCGCGACCAGCCCGACACCGGGCGGTTCCACTCCGACGGGATCGCCGTTGTGAGCCGAAGACAGCACTGTCATACTCCACTAAATATCCGTAATGTCCGGTTCGTTATGTTCCCCACGGGGAATCGCCGGATCGCATCCGAGGTTTATTGCCACCGAGCGGCAACTCCCCGACACAAAACACCGGCCGCCGGGATCGTATGAACTCGCCTCGAACATCCGAGCGGAATACCTTCCGCCAGCGCACCCAAACCTATGTCTCGACCGAGCGCGGGTGGCTCACGATGGCACCGGACTAGGCCGGACAAGGCCTATGAAGTCCGCACCGAGGTCGACCCCCGGAGAGCCTCCAGACGGACATCCGCGGAATGCTTCGGCGCCCATCGCCATGTCGGCGGGCCACTGCGAACCCACAAACAGCCACGAAACGACACAAAACCCACGAGGATCGACACCTGACGGCAATATAGGGACATGTAACTCCCAACACCTTGCGCCGAGGCCGCCGTCGACGGTCCGGCGGTGTAGCCGGCGGACCAGCCGGCTACACCGAAACCGATCGCCTTACTCCCACTCAATCGTGCCGGGCGGCTTCGACGTGATGTCGTAGACGACCCGGTTCACCTGCGGCACCTCGTTGACGACCCGGTTGCTGATGCGCTCCAGCAACGCGGCAGGCAGCCGGGCCCAGTCGGCCGTCATCGCGTCCTCACTGGTCACGGCACGAAGAACCACCGGGCAACCGTAGGTCCGCTCGTCACCCTGGACCCCCACTGATCGAACATCCGCGAGCAGCACCGCGAAGACCTGCCAGATCTCGCGGTCGAGCCCGGCCCGGCGGATCTCCTCGCGGACCACCGCGTCGGCGGCGCGCACGATGTCGAGCCGCTCGGGCGTCACCTCTCCGATGATCCGCACGGCGAGCCCGGGCCCGGGGAAAGGCTGGCGCCAGACGATCTCCTCGGGAAGCCCGAGCTCCTCGCCGAGGTGGCGGACCTCGTCCTTGAAAAGCGTGCGCAGTGGCTCGACCAGCGCGAACTGCAGGTCGTCGGGAAGGCCACCGACATTGTGGTGGGACTTGATCTTTGCCGCGGTCGGTGAGCCGGACTCGATGACGTCGGGATACAGCGTGCCCTGCACAAGGAATCCGATCCTGGCGCCCTCGGCCTCGGCCCGCGCGTCGAGCTCCCGGGCGGCCTCCTCGAAGACCCGGATGAACTCACGGCCGATGATCTTCCGCTTCTGCTCGGGATCGGTGACACCGGCCAGCGCCGCCGCGAACCGGTCGGCCGCCTTCACATGCACCAGTTCGACGCCGGTCGAGGCGACGAAGTCGCGTTCGACCTGCTCGGCCTCCCCGCCCGGAGCAGGCCATGGTCGACGAACACGCAGGTCAACGCATCCCCGACGGCCCGCTGCACCAACGCGGCCGCCACCGCCGAGTCGACGCCGCCAGACAGACCACAGATAAGGCGACCGCCGCCCACCTGCTTGCGCACCGCGGCAACCGCCTCGTCGACGATGTTGAGCATCGTCCAGGACGGCCGGCAGCCCGCTCCCGCCAGCAGGAAGTGACGCAGGACGTCCATCCCCCGCTCGCTGTGGACGACCTCGGGATGGAACTGCACGCCGTAGAGGCGACGATCGGGATCCTCGAACGCCGCGACCGGCGTCGACGGGGTCGATGCCGTCACCCTGAACCCGGGGGGCGCCGCCGTCACCGAGTCACCGTGGGACATCCACACCTGCTGGGAGACGGCGAGCCCGTCGAAGAGCACTCCGGGGTCGCTCACCTGCAGGCGGGTCGCCCCGTACTCGGCGGTGCCGGTACGCGCGACCGTCCCCTCCAGCGCCTGGGCCATCACCTGGTGGCCGTAGCAGATCCCGAGGACCGGGATCCCGGCGGAGAAGAGGGCCGGATCGACCCGCGGGGCGCCCGGCGAGTAGACCGACTTCGGGCCGCCCGAAAGGATCAACGCTGCCGGACGGCGAGCCAGGATCTCCGCGACCGGCATATCCCACGGGACGATCTCCGAGTACACATGGCACTCACGCACACGGCGAGCGATCAACTGGGCGTACTGCGCACCGAAGTCGATCACAAGAACGGTGTCGTATCCGGGATGTGCATCGGTGGAGCCATAGCTGCCACGAGGTGACTCGTTCACTCATCAAGCCTACGGACGCCGACGCGGATGCGTGCCGGGTGGCGCGCGCCGCCCGGCGGCGGCACATTGGAGACGTCTTCGGCTCGTCCGGACGAACCGACCGGCGAAGGACTCGCGAAGACCGTGATGCGTGATCCGATCGAAAGGTCCATGAACGTCCTCACCCGCGATCGATGCGGCCAACCCATGGATCAGCTCGACCCACAGTGCCCACCGAGATGGGCATCGGTGACAAACTCGGGCGCAAACCGCCCACAACTGGCCCGTGACCCACAACGGGCGTACGGTGGGCGCCTTTCGGATGCTCACTACGTCCCGCTAAGGTGCGTTGTGAGGGACATCCGGGCCCGATACCGAGCCATCCTGGTACGACCTGTTCCGGGAGGCTGGCGGAGAGGTTGCGAAGGTACGTGCGCAGACAACCGATGGCCAGCAGCACGGGCATGGCCACAGACCAGCCGCCCATGGCTGCCGCTGGTTCGTCCGTGGAAGACAACGGACACCACGGCGACCAGCCCCCGACGCCGCCACGACCGGAACGAGCCGGTGGGCGCGGCCTTCGTCAGACGGTGACCGACCCGACCAACTGGCGGGTACGCACCAAGCTGATCGCGATTCTCGCCGTGCCCGTCGTGGCCATCCTGGTCAACTCCTCGATCCAGGCGGCCTCCGTGCTGACCAGCACTCGGGACGTCAACCGGATCCGCGACCTCATCGAGATCAACCGATCGGCGTCCACCCTCGTCCACGCCCTGCAGGAGGAGCGGACCTACACCGCCGGCAGGATCGCCTCCAGCGGCAGCAGCAGCGGTGGCGGCAGCGGGAGCAGTGCCGTGGCCTCCGTGGCCGCCCGGCAGACGGCGACGAACGACGCGCTCACCAGCTACCAGAACATCGTCAAGCGGCACGAGGGGTCCTTCGGGCCCGAGGTCCGCAACTCGCTGCGTGACACCACCAACGCCCTGGGCCATCTGGCCAACCTGCGCAAGGCCAGCACCAGCATGGCGGACCCGAGCTCGGTGCGCGCCGCCTATTCACCCCTGATCACCTCCCTGATCGATCTGGTGGTCCTGATCCCCCAGGGAAATGACGATCCGGCGCTGCTGCGCAGCGTCAACGCCGCCGATCACCTCGTTCGCGCGAACGAGGAAATCGCGACGACGCAGACCCTCGCGTACAGCGTCATCCTGAGCGCTGATCCATTCTCGACCGACGACTACCGCGAGTTCCTCACCGCTCACTCACAGCGGATCGAGCTGGTCCGTGCGTTCGAGGAAGACGCAACTCCCGCTCAGCTCGCCCGCTTCCGGGAGAAGCTCAACCCCGACGAGAGCCTGGACATCAAGAGCACTGATCTCTACACGGAGCAGATACTCGAGGCCACCACCGGCCAAAAGCTCGCGTCTCCGCCGTCGGAGAAGTGGGCGCGAGCCACCCAGGAATGGATCAACCTCAGCTCCGAGGTGGACGTCACCCTGCTCGACGACATCGACAATCGGGTGGACGAGCTGCGCGGCAGCATTCAGCGCGGCGCGCTGCTCTCCGGTCTGCTGATCGTCTTCATTCTCGCCAGCGCCCTGCTGGCGGCCGTGGTCGTCGCCCGGTCGCTGGTCCGGCCGCTGCTCTCGCTGCGAACGGCCGCACTCGACGTCGCCGGCCGCCGGCTGCCCGACGCCGTCCGCCGACTGCGCGACTCCAGTGATCAGACCCTCAACGACGACGTCGAGCCGATCGGTATCGACTCCGACGAGGAGATCGGTGAAGTCGCGCGGGCGTTCGACGCGGTCCACCGGGAGGCGGTCCGGCTCGCCTCCGAGCAGGCCGTCCTGCGGAACAACGTCAACGCGATGTTCGTGAACCTCTCCCGGCGAAGCCAGGGACTCGTCGAGCGGCAGCTCCGCCTGATCGACGATCTGGAGAACCGTGAGCAGGACCCGGACCAGCTCGCCAACCTCTTCAAGCTCGACCACCTCGCCACCCGTATGCGGCGGAACAACGAGTCGCTGCTGGTTCTCGCCGGCACGGACACCGCGCGGCGGTGGACCCACCCCGTCCCGGTCAACGAGGTCGTCCTCGCGGCCATCTCCGAGGTGGAGCAGTACACCCGGGTGAAGCAGACCGGTGCCGCGCCGGTCTCCATCGCCGGCAGCGGTGTGAGCGACGTCGTCCACCTGATCGCCGAGCTGCTCGAGAACGCCACGTCCTACTCCCCACCGGTCACGGACGTCCTGGTCTCCAGCCACTCACTCGGCCCGGGCGCCGGCGCCATGATCGAGATCGAGGACCAGGGCATCGGCATGCCCGCGAAGGAGCTCGAGCGGGTCAACGACCGCCTCGCCAATCCGCCGGTCGTCGACGTCTCCGTCTCCCGGACCATGGGTCTGTTCGCCGTCGGTCGGCTGGCCAGCCGGCACGGCATCCGCGTCCAGCTGCGCGAGTCCGCCTCCGGCGGCATCACCGCGGTTGTCCGGCTGCCCGCGAAACTGGTCACCGGTGACAGCGGCGCCGTCCCGGGCGGCCCGCGCCCGGCGGCCCTCAGCCCGGCCACGGGTGGTCGGGATGCCGCCGCCAGCCCCGCCCTCCCTCCCGCCCGCGGGAACGCCCTTCCCCCGCCCCCGAGCGCAACGGGCTGGGAGCAGGCCTGCAGACCACGAACTTCAGCCCCGTCGTCGATCCAGCGGCAGCCTCGGCGGCCGGCGGCTCCTCGTTCGCGCCCGCCAGCAACGGGCTCGCCCGGGACCCCGGTTTCGGGCCGCCGGCGACCGGAGGCTTCGCCACCCCCGGCGGGGCGTCGCTGTTCGACGGCTCCCGGTCGGACCGGTCGGACCGGTCCGACCGCAACGGCCAGTACGCGCGTGACCCCCGCGGCTACCGGGACAACACCTCTGACCGGGCTCCCGCCGGTGCCGAACCAGGCGGCGGCGACTCGACCGGCTCCTACCCGATGCACGGGCGCGGCCCGGAGGACTCCGGCGAGTTCTCCCTGGAGGCCTTCAACTCCGGTCCGCTTCCGCTGCCCTACCGCGACGGCGCCGGCTACGGCGGGCCGGGCTCCGGCGAGCAGCCCCGCGCCTACGCGCCTCCAACGGGGCGACGTGAGCTGGAGCAGGCACCGGAGCCCGGCCCGGACCTCGCCGACACCGGTGGCTTCTCCACGGACACCGGCGGCTACTCCCTCGACACCGGTGGCTTCTCCACGGACACCGGCGGCTTTCCCCTCATGGATGGCCGCTACGACGAGGCACCGCCCTCCGGTCCGCTGCCCGTCGGGCCGGTCACCGGCCCCACCCAGATGTACAGCGAGCCGGACACCGACGCTCTGCAGCGGCCGGGCGGGGTCTTCAACCGCGCGCCCAGCCGACCCAGCCCCGAACCGAACGACGCGTTCCCCCAGACCGGCCCGAACCTCGCCGCGGCCTTCCGGAGCAACCGGGGGGTGGACCCGACGCAGAGCGGCCCGCTCGCCCGGTCCGCCTTCGGGGGCGGAGAGGACACCGGCGAGATCGTCGCGGACGAGCAGGAGGGGGACGACGCCCTCACCACGCCGATCTTCGATTCGGTCTCGGCCTGGTTCCAGCGCAGGACACCCGAGCCCGCCGACGGCCAGCAGGCCCCGGTCCAGCAGGCCCCGGTCCAGCAGGCCCCGGTCCGGCCGGGCCCTGTCCGCGGTCAGGGCATGACCGGAGCGGCGGCCGCATCGGTGTTGGGGACGCCCCTGCCGCGGCGGGCCCAGCCGCAGGCACCAGCCCGCCCGGGTATGCCACCGGCGGCCGCACCGCGGGTACCGACGCGGGGCGAACCCCTTCTCGAATCCCCCGCTCGGGGGATGCGCCGCCCAGGGGCCGGGATTCCGGCACCCGCGGCGGCACAGGCGCCGCGGCCGATGCCGCAGACCGGGCCGCAGCGCCTGACCCCCACCGGGCCGGCCGCCGGGCAGACCGCCGACGGCTCCTGGTCTTCCGCGGGTGACGAGGGCTGGAAGGCCGCGGAGCAGCTCCGTCAGCCCAGCACCGGCGGCACCACACGGTCCGGACTTCCGGTTCGAGTTCCCATGACCCATCTCGTGCCCGGCAGCGCCGAACCAGCGCCCCGCCGGCGTCCCCCCGAGCCGACGACACGCTCGCCAGAGGCTGTCGGTGGACGGCTCGCCAGCTTCTACCAGGGCGTGCGGCAGGGACGTGATGTCGGAGTCGACACCACGAGGAACCCCCGACGTGACGCGCAGGAGGAACGGTGACACCCGTGAGTACCGAGGCTCAGAACCTCAACTGGTTGATCAACAACTTTGTTGACCGGGTTCCGGGCGTCGCCCACACCGTGGTGGTTTCCGCCGACGGACTGTTGTTGGCTGTTTCGGACGGTTTCCCCCGGGACCGGGCCGACCAGCTCGCTGCGGTCGCCTCTGGGCTGGTGAGCCTCACAGGCGGCGCCGCCCGGGTGTTCGAGGCCGGAGCCGTGACGCAGACCGTCGTCGAGATGGAACTCGGCTTCCTGTTCATCATGGCCATCAGCGACGGGGCCAGCATGGCGGTACTCGCCGCGCCGTCCTGCGACATCGGCCTTGTCGGCTACGAGATGGCGTTGCTCGTCACCCGTGCCAAGGACGTCCTCACTCCGGCTCTGCGAGCCGAGCTGCAGGGAACGCTTCCGCGGTGAATGTGGGTAGGTCCAGGGAGTCAGGGTGAGCATCGATCCCGAGAACGCGCCCGGACCGGTCGTCCGCCCCTATGCGATGACCGGTGGGCGGACTCGGTCCCGTTACGAGCTCGCCATAGAGGCACTCGTCTTCACAACCCCGCTCGGTGAGGAGCGGGCACTAAGCCTCAACCTGGAGCAGCAGACCATCGCTGCCATGTGCCGGCAGGTGCGGTCAATCGCTGAGATCGCCGCCGGTCTGAGGGTGCCTCTCGGGGTCGCCCGCGTCCTGGTAGGCGACATGGCGGACGAAGGCTTCGTCCGCGTCCACCAGCAGCCGGACCGCGATGAGGCGCCGGATCTCGCGTTGCTCGAAAGGGTTCTCAGTGGCCTTCGAAAGCTCTGACCACAGACGGGTCAACTCCGCCGTCGCCACCACGTCTGTCAAGATCGTGGTGGCGGGTGGGTTCGGCGCCGGCAAGACGACGTTCGTGGGCTCCGTGTCCGAGATCGTCCCGCTGCGCACCGAGGCCGTCATGACCGAGGCCGGCGCACATGTCGACGACCTCACTCATCTCGTTGACAAGACCACCACGACCGTGGCGATGGACTTCGGCCGTGTCTCCCTGGACGAGGACCTGATCCTCTATCTGTTCGGGACCCCCGGGCAGTACCGGTTCTGGTTCATGTGGGACGACATCGTCCGGGGTGCGATCGGCGCGATCGTGCTGGCGGACACCCGGCGCCTCGCGGACTGCTTCGCGGCGGTCGACTACTTCGAGCAGCGTCAGCTTCCCTTCGTCATCGGGGTGAACTGCTTCGATGGCGTCCTTCGGCACTCCATCGAGGATGTGCGGGAGGCGCTGCAGATCAGCCAGGCCGTGCCGATCATCACCTGCGACGCGCGCAACCGCGACTCCACCAAGAGCGCGCTGATCGCCGTCGTCGAGCACACCATGTCGCGCGCGGCGGCGCGGACCTGACCCGCGGACGACGGATTCGCGGGCCCGGTGCCCGGCACTGACAACGGCGTGGGGGCGTTCCCGATCACGGGAGCGCCCCCACGCCGTTGTCGTGGACCTTCTCGAAATGGCGGAAAGCGGACGAGCGCAAAGCCATCCTGATGGCGGTGGGCCGCGGCTCCACCGAGCCGCGGCCCACCGCCACACCAGTCAGCTGTAGGCCACCGGTCAGGTGTTCATGCTCTGCAGGTCGACCATCCGGGTGCTGTCGGAATCCGGGGCGAGAGTCAGCCCGTTGGCCTCGACGACATGCAGGGCATAGGGGACGCTGGAGGACTGCTGCTTCGTCCACTTCCCGCCGGCCAGCGGAACGGTCGCGACGTTCTTGGGGATTCCGGTGTTCGGGGCGTTGTTGAAGCTGACGTTGCCAATGATCGTGCTCGCCTGCACTCCGGCGATCGCCGCGGCAACCGCACTGCGGTCATCGATGGAGTCGACGCTCTCGAGCGCCTGCGCGACGATCTCGAACAGTGCATGGATGAAGCCGAGCGGCTGGGACCAGGTACCCATGTCGAACTCGTTGGCCAGTTCCTCGGCCGTCCGCTTCGTCAGATAGCTGCGGTACTGGAACTTGGGCGACCAACCGACCTCCGTCGTGAACCCGTCGGCCGCGAGACCGAGCGCCTCCACATCCGTCGGGAAGAGGAGGGTGCTTGACAGGGTGACGATGTGCGGTTTGTAGTCCCTCTCGTTGAGCAGTTTCCAGAAGGCCGAGAAGTCGGTGATGCTCGGGTTGCCGGCGACTATCGACACCTTGTTGGAGACGATACCGTTGACGAACTCACCGAACGACTGGTCGCCGACGTTGTAGCGGTGCGTACCGGCAATCTGAAAACCATCGTCCGTGAGCTTCGACAACCCGTAGGCGGAGTTGTTGAAGGCCTCGCCCTCCTGGTTGTTGGGGAGCAGCAGGGCGACGGTGTGCGGGACGTCGAGCGCCCGCCACATCGCCCGGTAGGCCCCCCGGAGCTCCGCCATCCCCCAGTAGACGTGGTACGTCCAGGAGAACGGTGTCTCGGCCTTGCCGCCACGGCTGTAGAACCACGCCTCCCAGGGCACCGAGGTCGAAAGGCAGGGAACGCCCTGCGCCTCACAGACGTCGGACACCGGGTTCACGTTGTCCGCGCCGCCGCCGACCAGGACGATGTCCACGTTGTCGACGAAGATCAGATCGGCCGCGGCCGCGGCCGCACGGTTCCGGTCGGACTGCCCGTCCCGGACGAAGATCTCCACCGGTAGCGTGTTACGCCCGACCCGGGTGCCGTCGGCGAAGATGGTGTTCATGCTTTGGACGACGTGGGAGTCCACATCGGCGTAGCTTCGCAACGCCCCGGTGCGCGGGCTGACCATGCCGATGCGCACCTTGCGGGCCTCGCCGCCGCCGGAACCACCGCCACAGGCCGCCAGCAGGGTCGCCGCGGGCGCCGCGGCCGCGGCCATCCCGGCCGCCTTGAGAATGCCGCGACGATCAACCAGCCGCCAGCCCTCCGGACGCGTCTCGACCCGCGGGCCAGCCTGGACCGGCGGTGCCGTGTCCGGCGCCGATCCGATCGAATCGGGGAGGTCGGCACCTCCGTTGCTCGAGACCTCCTGGGCGGCGTCCCGCCGCCTGGCACCCGCAACGCGGTCAGACCAGAACATGACACACGATCCTGCCGCATGACCAAAAAATGGAATTCACCGGGTCCATCCCACTCCAACTCCGCCGCGAACGCCAGTGGGCCAGGCGGCCCCTTATGTCGGACTTCTACCGAAAGCCCTCACGGAGTGCAGCAGGTTCGATCCGTGCCGCCAACAATGATCTGTGCCGCGATCCGCGAAGCATCGATACTCAGCCCTCGCACTCGCATTCTGCACAGCGGGTGCACGCACTCATCAGCGTGCGCTCCGTCGGGCAGCCGCCGGGCCGGCCTGGAACCACTCAGTTCACGTAGCAGTACCGACGCGGCTTGCTCGGATCGTTCGCCACGGGCTGCAGGTAGAGCGTTCCCTGGGCCGCGCCACTGTTCATTTCGGAGAGGAGATGATCGGCCGGCACCCCGGCGAGCGGACCGCTGGTGAACTCGACCCGAGAGATCGTCGAACCCGACCGGTCGCCCTCAGACGGCGATATCGTGTACGTTCCCGGCGTATCGTTCCACGTGTATGTCAGCCCTGCCGCAGGGACGACGAGCACATCCGGGAGCACGTCACCAAGCATGTCGCCATTAGTGGCGCTCTCATTTTGCAGCCGGCACCGCCAGGTGCCGTTGACCATGGCCTTTCCCGCGATCGCCTCTTGTGAGGTCGCGACCTGCGTCGCCGGGCTGGGATTCGCCGTCGCCGCGTCCTGCGGCGATTTTTCCCCGCCACCGCCGACGAGCACGGTGTAGAGGCCGACGACAAGCAGCGAAACCACCAGCGCGATACCAAGCGGGCCGATCCACCCGTGCCGCAGCCAGGCCAGCCGGTCCTGCGGCAGGCTCGGCTCGTCCGGCTCGTCGTCGAAATCCGCAGGTTCCAGCACCCCGACCGCACGCGTCCCGCGCCGATCGGCGGCGGCGCCGCCACGGGCTGTGCCGCTACCGCTAACGCTTCCGCTGCCACTGGCGGCGCCGGCACGACCGCCACCACCGGCCGTGCCGGCATCACGGCCACGACCGCCACGGCTGCCACGGCCGGTCTCGCCGTGGCCACCCCGGCTGTCGACGCTGTCGGCGGAATCCCCCCGTGACCTGCCTGCCAGGCCCGCGCCGTCGCCGTCGCGGCTGGCTCTGCCGGCACCGCGCGCCGCCGACCGGCGATTGGGTGACGGCGGATCCTCAACCTCCGGCGCACCGCTGGCGGCCTTGTTCGCGCGTGCCGCGCGGAACCGACCGGTGGGGGCCGCGTCGGCGGGGCTCTCCTCGGAACGCCCGGGGCCTCGCCGCTGCGAAGGCGCGGAGACCGCCTGCAGGCTGTTGGTGTCCGTCACCGGATTCGGGGTGCGCCGACGGTCAGCCGGCACTCCCCGTGCGCCCGTCCGGCGTACCGACCGGGACGGCTGCCACCCGGAATCATCGCTCGCGTCGGGCGTACCTCCACCTCGCCCACGACGCGTCACCAGCGACGTCATCTCGACCGCGCTCTCGGGACGCCGTTCCCTGCCCGGCCTGGTCACCGGGCCGGCCTTCGGGCTCGTTGCCGCCCGGGGACCGGTTCCGGCTCCGGCATCCGGCCGCGGCGCCGGGGGCGAGGAGACCACGCCCGACTCCGGGCCCGCCCCGCCGGAACGCCCCGGCGGCAGCGCCGGAACACCCCCTGTGTATGGCGGACGTCCCGTGGTGATGGTGTCCTCGACCGCCGGGCGTGCCGCCGGCGTACGCCACGGCCCGGACGGTGCCGTCTGACCGGGCAACGCCGTCTGACCGGGCAGCCCCGTAGGTCCGGGGTCAAGGCCCGCCGGACTGGAACGAGGCGGCGGTGTGCCTGGTGCGGACCGCCCGACAGCGGGATGGTGACCGGACGTCGCCACGGGGGCCTGCGCCGCCAGAGGGCGCGCAGGAGTGCTCCCGACAGGGGGAGCGGCCGCCCCGCCACCGGTCGACGGGCCACCGGTCGACGGGCCACCGGTCGACGGGCCACCGGTCGGTGCACCGCGGGTCGGGGAGAATCCGCTCGGCCCGTGAACGGCTCCGGGGTCGGTGCCGTAGCCGCCCGGACCGCCCAGACGGTAGCTCGTCTCCAGGCCGGCCGAACCGTACTGGCCGGCAGCCGGCGCCGGCGTGTGCTGACTCCAGCCCGGGTCAGCACGGCCCTGGTAGCCGTCGTGAGGTCGTTGCGACGACTGGGAATGCCCGCCGATCGGCGGGCCCTGCCGCGGACGGTCACCGGTCAGCGGATCGCGGCCCAGCTGGCCGCCGGTCGGCGGGACCTGCCGAAGGTGACCGCCGGTCGGCGGGCCCTGCCGAGAATGACCACCGGTCGGTGAAGTCTGGCGGGGCGGCAGCGACGCACCCATCTGCTGCCCCGAACCCGACCCGTGCCCGTTCCACGGGTCCACGGTGTTCTGCCCCGCCGTACCAGCCGTACCAGCCGTGCCGGCCCCGGCACCGCTGTCGGGCCGCGCCGGGTAGCCGGTCACCGGCCTGGGAAAACCACCCGTCTGATCGAGCCGCAGCGGCGCACCGCTCCTCGGCCCGCTCGGCGCCTGTGGCGGCGCCAGGTCGGACGTGTTCGGACGAGGCGGCTGGTAGCCGTTGTATCCGGCCTGTTCGCCGCCGCGGCCCGGCCCGTCCAAAGGCGCGGGGTGCTCCGCGGGACGTGCCGGATAGGCCGACGGAAGAGCGAAGCTTCCAGTGGCGGGGTTGAGTCCACCCGACGAACCGGTGCTGTCACCGGCAGGAAGCCAGCCCCGCGAGGATGTGCTCGGGTCCGGGCCGCCGATACGCACCGATCCGGTGTCGGGGCTGATCGGACGAACCGGCGGGAAGGCCCCGCTCTCCGTCGGGTACCGCGGTGGTGGTGTCGGCTCGACATACGTCTGTGTCGCCGGCCCGTAGCTCGGCGGCACCGGAAATCCGCCGGTGGCCGGCCGCTGTGGGTCGAGATCCGGTCGGACGGCTCCGACGTCGACCGCCGGCACGCCACCGCTCCAGGTGGAGCTGACATCGAACGGATCACTACTGCGAGGTGCGGCGCCACCGACCACAGGACCGCCGTCGACCGCGGAACCACCACCGGGCGATGCGCCACCGGAGACCATGGGCCCGCCGACGATCGGACCATCGACGACCGGACCACCTGTCAGCGGGGAACTACCGCTCACATCGCGGTCGACGTCCCGCCAGGGTGTGACATCCCAGCCGACGTCCGCGGTCGCGGGCGGCCGGTAGGTGGTCGACTCCTCCGGCTCCCCGACACGTTCGACGGCGAAGAAGTCATCGTCGCGACGACCGCCGGTTGGTCGGTCCGTGCTGCCTGCTGTCACGGATCAATCACCCGCCTGCCGCCACGAGGGTTGGGCTCACGTGCCAGCGCCAAGCCCGCGCCCATCGTTGTCGCCTCATTGATTCCGCTCATCGACCGCCCTCGTCGGTGAGGCCATGACTGCGACCGCGAATGTGGCCACGACCTTTCCCACGGCCCCCAGGGAGCCGCCGAACCGATAAGACGTGAACCGGCCGTAAACGGGATCATCACACTGTACACGGACACTCTCACCGCAGCGTACGGCAGGCCGTGTAGACCTCGCGCACGATGCGTTGGGAGTCCTCGGACTCGACATCTCGGCTGAAGGCCAGATACTGCTCCTGGCTGTACTTGTCCTCCAGTTTCTGCAGCGTGCAGGTGCAGTAACGCTCGTTGCCGTTGCTGACACCGAGGCAGGCGTCAATGTAGGTCTGACGGACCGTGGTGTCGTAGCGACCCTCCGGTACGGCGGAGCTGGTGGCGGTTGCGCTCTTGTCGTCACCGCCCCCCAGGACGATGAATCCGGCCGCCCCGAGCGCGACGACGAGCACGACGGCGGTCGCGATCGCGATCGCCGTCGGCCGACGCAGCATCGCCGCGATCCACCCGGTCAGGCCCGCGAGACCCGGCGCCGGATCGACCCCGCCCACGACAGCGCCGTCGAAGCCGGGCTCGCCGTCCTCGCCGCCCGCCTCCCAGTCTCCATGCGGGTCCAGCACGCCCACCGGACGAGGCCTGGTCCCACGCCGCCGCGCCGCCGCACGGTCACGACCCTCCCGGCCATCGCCGGGATCACGGCCGCCGGGCGTGTCCGAGGTGCCGTACCAGCCGTCGGCGTCGGGAATCCATTCGTCGCCCGGATCCGAGGCGGGGTCCGGGCGCACGTCCGGGCCTGTCGTCGACGTCGGCCGGACGGGCGCGGTGCGCCGGGGAATGCCATCGGTGTTCTCGGCGGGATCACGCGCGATCTCCGGCACCGCCCAGGCGGACCCGCCGCCGGCGCCCTGGGATCCTGTGGGCAGGGGAAGCGGATCTGTGCTGTCGCCACCGACCCGGACCGGATCCGCGCCCGCACCGTCCGAGCGACGCGGCCCGCTGTCACCCTGCGCGCCCCGCGCCTGGTCGCCCCGCGCCTGGTCGCCGCGCGCCTGGTCGAACCGGACCGGATCGGTGTGAGTCGGATCGACGCTGACGACCGGGTCGACACGGACGATCGGGTCGGTGCGTATCGGATCGACACGGACCGGATCGACCTGAATCGGATCGGCACTGGCTGGTCCGGGCTTCACCAGATTCGTACCCACGACCTCCGCGGGACTCCCACCGACACGCGGCGCATCGGTCGAGCTCCCGTAGCCGGAGAAGGCCGAGGCAGTCCGGGTCGGCCCGGTATACGCCTCACCGGTGAAGATCGGACCGGTCGGTGTCGCGCGGTCGGGCGCGGGAACGGTCGGGCCCGCCTCGGGCGGGGTCCAGGCATCGATGGACATGCGGGTGACCGGACTCGCGGACGTCGCATCCGCCACGCGGGAACGGAAGGCCGCAGTGCTCTCACCTGCCGCGACCACAGAGCCCGCGGCGCCCACCGCGTGGCCGGCAACGGGGCGCGCGGCCTCGGCACGCCAACCAGCGGCGGTTCCCTCGGGCGCTGAGGGACCCGCCGCGGGCACGTCAGGACGCGGCGCAGCGTTCACCAGCCGCCAGGTCTGGGCGGGTTCGTCCCAAACGTAGGCGCCGTCGTCGCTGACCCAGCGGCCGTTCTCGTCGAGGCGCATCGGTCATCCTTCGATCCGGAGACGGACGGATCCCAGGGTGCCACGACGAACCGCGCGCAAGGCGCCCGGGTCGACAGCGTGGGCGCCACGCGCCATCGGCCCCACCCCTGTTGGCCCGCTCAGCCTCCGGCCGCGATCATGACCTCTGCCTTCTGGAATTCCTTCAGCGTCGCGTAGCCCGTTGTGGCCATCGCCACGCGCAGCGCTCCGGCGATGTTCGCCACACCATCCTCGGCCGTGCCACCACCGCCGGTGAGAATTTCCGCCACGGAGTGTGACGTCGCCACCGGTGCCCAACGCCCACGAGGCAGGTCCGAATGAAGGATCTCCATCGACCAGGCCGCGCCCTGGCCGGGAGCGTCCACCGCCTGCGCGAGCAGCGAATCCACCATGACGGCGTCTGCTCCGCACGCCACCGCCTTCGCCACATCCCCGCCGGTACGGAGATCGCCGTGGGCGATGACGTGGACATAACGACCACCGGACTCGTCGAGGTAGCGCATTCGCGCACCCGCCGCGTCGGCGATCGCCGTCGCCAGCGGTACACCGATTCCGAGGGTTGAGGCGGTGTCGTCACCCAGCCCGCCGCCGACTCCGACGATCACACCGGCCGCCCCCGTACGCATCAGATGCAGCGCCGTGGAGAAGGACGCACAGCCGCCGACCAGCACCGGAATGTCGAGCTGTCCTATGAACTGCTTCAGGTTGAGCGGCTCGGTACGACGCGACTGATGCTCCGCCGACACCGCCGTGCCATGGACGACCAGGAGGTCGACGCCGGCAGCCACCACATAGGGGCACAGGGACCGCAGCTTCTGCGGCCGCAGCGCGGCCGCCGTGACGACCCCGGCCTCCCGCATCTCCTGCAGACGCGCGCCGATGAGCTCGGGCTGCACAGGTGCGGCGTACAGCTCACGCAGACGCCGGGTGGCGGCGACCGCACCGGACTCGGCGCCGAGCGCCGCCACCTCGGCCAGGAGCGGCTCGGGATCCTCGTGCCGGGTCCAAAGGCCTTCCAGGTGCAGCACCCCGAGCCCACCTAGACGCCCGAGAGCGATCGCCGACGCGGGCGAGGTGACCGCGTCGGCGGCCGCCGCGACGATCGGAAGCCCGAAGCGGTAGGCATCGATCTCCCAGCCGAGCGAGACGTCGGCTGGGTCGCGGGTTCGTCGCGACGGAACGATGCCCACGGCGTCCAGGCCGTAGGCCACCCGCGCGTTCTTCCCGATACCGATCTCGACGTCAGCCACCGCGTCCGGCCTCCTGGTCAACTAAGTAGTTACGCCAACCACCCTGCCTACCAGACGGACAGCCGGCCGCGGCAGGAACGATGCTGGACAGGCGCCTGGATCACGAGCCTCTTCCATCTCACGGTCCACGGTCAGGGATGCCGCAGGTCCGAATCGACGGTGGAAGGGCTCACCGGGTGTAGTTCGGCGCCTCGACCGTCATCTGGACGTCGTGGGCGTGGCTCTCGGTGAGCCCGGCGGAGGTGATCCGCACCAGCTGGCTGCGCTCCTGGAGATCACGGATCGTCGCCGACCCGGTGTACCCCATCGCGGCCCGAAGCCCGCCGATGAGCTGGTGCGCCATGCCCGCCAGCGAGCCACGGTAGGGAACCTGGCCCTCGACCCCTTCAGGCACGAGCTTGTCGTCGGACAGCACGTCGTCCTGGAAATAACGGTCCTTCGAGTAGGACCGGTTTCCGCCCCGGCTGCGCATGGCGCCGAGCGAGCCCATCCCCCGGTAGGACTTGTACTGCTTGCCGTTGATGAAGATCAGCTCGCCCGGGCTCTCGTCAACGCCCGCGAGCAGGCTGCCGAGCATCACCGTGTCGGCACCGACCGCGATCGCCTTCGCGATGTCACCGGAGTACTGCAGGCCGCCGTCCCCGATGACCGGCACGCCGGCCGCCCGGGCGGCCCGCGCGGCCTCGTAGATCGCGGTGACCTGCGGGACACCGACGCCGGACACGATCCTGGTGGTGCAGATGGAACCCGGCCCGACACCCACCTTGACGGCGTCGGCACCGGCGGCGACAAGTGCGGCCGCGCCCGCGGCCGTGGCCACGTTGCCGCCGATGACGTCCAGGGGACGGCCGTCGGCCCCGGCACGCATCTCCGTCTTGATCCGCGCGATCATGTCGGGCACCGCCCGGTGGTGGCCGTGGGCCGTGTCGACGACCAGGAAGTCGACACCCGCGGCGACCAGCACCTGGGCACGCTTGAACGCGTCCTCACCGACACCGATCGCGGCGCCGACCATGAGGCGGCCGTCCGCGTCCTTGGTGGCGTTGGGGTACTGCTCACGCTTGGTGAAGTCCTTCACCGTGATCAGGCCACGAAGCCGGCCCGCCTCGTCGACGATCGGCAGTTTCTCGATCTTGTTGTGCCGCAGCAGGCCGAGCGCGTCGTCGGCGGAGACACCGACCGCGGCGGTGACCAGCGGCATCGGGGTCATGACGTCCCGGACCCGGCGCGAGTAGTCCCGCTCGAAACGGATGTCGCGGTTGGTCACGATGCCGAGGAGCTGGCCATCCGGCTGGGTCACCGGCACGCCCGAGATGCGGTAACGCGCCATCAGCACGTTCGCTTCCTCGATCGTCGCCTCGGGTCCGCAGGTGATCGGCGCGGTGATCATGCCGGACTCGGAGCGCTTCACCATGTCGACCTGCTGTGCCTGGTCGTCGACCGAAAGGTTGCGGTGCAGCACACCGACGCCGCCCTGGCGGGCCATGGCGATCGCCATCCGCGCCTCGGTCACGGTGTCCATGGCCGAGGACACCAGCGGGATGGCCAGCGAGATGTTGCGCGACAGGCGGGTGGCCGTGTCGACCGACGCCGGCACCACCTCGGACTCCGCCGGCAGGAGCAGCACATCGTCGTAGGTCAGCCCCAGCATCGCCAGTTTCGGCGGGAGGGATGCTCCTTCGGCGCCGGGAGCGCCGGGAGCCGCGGAGGTGAAGCGGGCATCGGCCGATTGACCGAACGCCGAGTCGAGGTCGGGTTCCCCGCCCGCGCGCGTGGTCGGGGTCGTCGGGATGGCGGCGGAACCGTCCATGGCACCTTTCCGTTCGCGTCGGCCCCGCGCCGGCGGTGGCTTCCCCGCGGCGCGTGGGGGTTCCGCGCCCGGAAACCGGACGAGCCGGCAAACCCTGGGGGCACATCCGTACGAACAGATGTGCCGCCCGGAGCGACGTGTCGAGCACGCCGCGCGAGTGCGCGGCCCGCCGGCCGAGCGACGGTGATGCCCCCCATCGTAGAGGCCCCCTTACCGTTCCGAACGCCCCTGCGTGACCGAGAGCACCACAGATGCCACGCGTCGCCGACTCGACGCCGGGATGCGGACCGCTCCGTACCCGGTCCGTCGAAGTTCAGGTGGCTGATTACGAAATCAGCGAGCCCCTACCACAATGACCTTGTTTCCGTATCGGGTTTCGCGAAACACGATCCTTGCAGCCAGACAGGCCGAACACAGACCAGACCACCGGAGGCCGCACAGACACATCCCACCAGCTGTGCGAGCACCACTGGAAGCCATCCAGGACCGGACAGATTCGGGCATGTTGGACGAATGCCCCGCACGTCGGTGCCGGACTCGGTATCGGGACCACTAAGCTGGGGCTACAAGCGTAGCGTGTTCCTCGTGAGCAACGAGCCCCTCGACCCCTTCGCGGGCGACCCCGAGGACCCGGCGGCCGAGCTCGCGCAGCTCGATTCCGCCGAGGATCTGGACCTGCTTGAACCGCTGTCCCTCCGTGAGCGGGAAGAGATCCTCGCCGAGCTGGGCGACCTCGACGTCTTCCGGACGCTGCTCGAACCGCGTGGCTTCCGGGGACTTGTCGTCGACTGCGAGGGGTGCGCCGAGCCGCACTACTTCGACTGGGACCTGCTTGCCGGGAACCTGCGGCACCTCCTCGACGAGGGTCGCACCCGGGTGCATGAGCCCGCCTACGCTCCGGATCCCGCCTGCTACGTGAGCTGGGATTACGCACGCGGATTCGCGGATGGCGCCTACGAGGCCTCCACCGCGTCCGAGGCGGACACGCGGTGACGGGCTCAGTCGTCCGCTGAGCGGGCGGCCGTGCTGGCGGGCCTCGTGGCCAGACAGCCCGTGCCGACCGATGCCGCATGCCGGCCGGGCCCTGTCCTGGCCGGCACAGATGCCAGGCGACCCTTCGTCCGCGCTGGCCAGGCCAGGCGGGCATGCGCGCATGCCCTGAGCAGCTCGTGCTCTCCCAGGCGAACCTCTCCCGGCAAGTCAGGCGAATCCCGGCGTCGGCTCGTGTTCGACGTCGGCTCGTGTTAGCGACCGGTTGGCGGGTAGGTCGATGCTGCCGGCGGAGCGCGAGGCACCCGTGATCGATGGTGGTCTCGTGTCGTCGTCGGTGCCGGCGGTCGGACGTCCACGGGTCAGACCTGGTCGTGCCGTCCTCGTGTTCCCTGCCGGCGCCACCGACGGCCGTCGTCCGTCCACGTGCGGGCCACGGCCGCCCAGGCGCGGATCACACCGCGGTGGTCCACCCGTGGCCAGATGCCAGGCAGACCAGATGCCGGGCAAAGCGGGCGGCAGCGGGGGCGCGGCGCCGGCCGACCGGGTGAAATTCCAAGATCTCCAGTCGACGGCGGGCGGCTACGGTGACCGGGTAGTCGCGGCGCCAGCCGCTCAGGTCGAAAGGGGGGGTCAGACCTATGACCGACGTCCGACGACTTCCAGGCCCCGGTGCGGAGAAGTGGGAGTGGCAGCTCCACGGCGCCTGCCGAGGCGAGAGCACCGAGCTCTTCTTCCATCCCGAGGGCGAGCGCGGCCCGGCCCGAGCCGCGAGGGAAGCCGCGGCGAAGGCCATCTGCGCACGTTGTCCGGTCATCCGGGCCTGCGGAGAGCATGCCCTTGCGGCCCGGGAACCGTACGGCGTCTGGGGTGGAATGAGTGAGTCCGAACGGGAGGCCGTCCTGACCGGGCGCACCCGGCGAGGCGCGGCCCGTCACACGACGGCGCGGCCCGGTCTCGCACCGGCCTGCTGAAAGGTTCGATCACCGAGTACCGATATCCCCGGGCCCGTCCCCTGCCACGCCAGGACGGACCCGGGGATCTCGCGTCTGCAGGGACCCCATGGCCCCCAGAGGCCTCCCCTGCTCCAGAAGCACCCCTGCCGCAGAAGCACTCCCCGGCCCTCAGCTGGCCGATTGACCGCCCCCTGTTCGGACATCACCACCCATCCCCGGCGACCACCCGCGACGGGTGAGCGCCCCGTGATCAGGTGTCGGGTGCCCGACCCGGGTGGCGTCCGGCGCGACCTTGCTCGTGCACACCGGGGTGGCGCTCGTGCACACCGGCGATCGCCACCGGAGAACGACCGAGGCCCGGCCGGTCCTGATGACCGACCGGGCCTCGGCCACGGTGCTACCTCGCCGGTGCCGGCGGGTGGGCGACCCGCTGCTGCCGGGACGGGTCAGAAGCCCGGCCCGTGCGAGTGCGAGTGCCCGTGCCCACCGTGGGAGTGGGAGTGGCCCTGGGCCGCCGCGGGCGCCTCCGGCTTCTCCGCCACCAGGCTCTCGGTGGTGATGAGCAGCGCGGCGATGGACGCGGCGTTCGCCACCGCGGAGCGGGTGACCTTGACCGGGTCCACCACACCAGCTGCGACGAGGTCGCCGTAGTCGCCGGTGGCCGCGTTGAAGCCGATGCCGGTTCCGGTCTCGCGGACCTTGGACACGATCACCGCGCCCTCGAGACCGGCGTTCCGCGCGATCCAGGCAAGCGGCGCGTCCAGCGACCGGCGCACGATCTGCACGCCGGACCGCTCATCACCGGTGAGCCCGAGGTCGCCCTCGAGCACGGCGGCGGCGTCCACGAGCGCGGTCCCGCCGCCCGCCACGATGCCTTCCTCGACCGCGGCACGGGTCGCGGAGACCGCATCCTCGAGGCGGTGCTTCTTCTCCTTGAGCTCGACCTCCGTCGCGGCGCCGACGCGGATGACCGCGACCCCGCCGGCGAGCTTGGCCAGACGCTCCTGGAGCTTCTCCCGGTCCCAGTCGGAGTCCGAGAGCTCGATCTCCTGCTTGATCTGGCGGACCCGCTCACCGACGGTGTCGGCGTCGCCGCCACCGTCGACGATGGTGGTGGTGTCCTTGTCGACGACGATCCGCCGGGCCCGACCGAGGTCGGCCAGCGTGACCGAGTCGAGCTTGAGGCCGACCTCGGCAGCGACGACCTGACCGCCGGTGAGGACGGCGAGGTCCTGCAGCATCGCCTTGCGGCGGTCCCCGAAGCCGGGAGCCTTCACCGCGACGACCGTGAAGGTCTTGCGCACCGCGTTGACGACGAGGGTGGACAGCGCCTCGCCCTCGACATCCTCCGCGATGATCAGCAGCGGCTTGCGCTCCTGCACCACCTGCTCGAGCAGGGGCAGGATGTCGTTCAGGGCGCCGATCTTGCCAGGGTGCAGCAGCACGTAGGCGTCCTCGAGGACCGCCTCCATGCTCTCCTGGTCGGTTACGAAGTAGGGCGAGATGTAGCCCTTGTCGAACTGCATGCCCTCGGTGAGCTCGAGGTCCAGACCCATGGTCTGGCTCTCCTCGATGGTGATCACACCGTCCTTGCCGATCTTGTCCATCGCCTCGGCGATGAGCTCACCGACCTGGACGTCCTGCGCCGAGATGGCCGCGACCTGGGCGATCGTCTCCTTCGAGTCGACCTCGATCGCCGCCTCCAGCAGCGCCGAAGAGACGGCCTCGACGGCCGCCTCGATGCCGACCTTGAGCGACAGCGGGGAAGCGCCCGCGGTGACCAGCTTCAGGCCCTGGCGCACCATCTCCTGGGCCAGCACCGTCGCCGTCGTCGTGCCGTCACCGGCCACGTCGTTGGTCTTGGTGGCGACTTCCTTGGCAAGCTGCGCCCCCAGGTTCTGGTAGGGGTCGTCCAGCTCGACCTCGCGCGCGATCGTCACACCATCGTTGGTGATCGTCGGCGCGCCGTACGACTTGTCGATGACGACGTTGCGGCCACGCGGGCCGATCGTCACCTTGACGGCGTCCGCGAGGGCGTTGACACCCTGCTCAAGCGAGCGGCGCGCGTCCTCGTTGAACGTCAGAATCTTCGGCATACCTGCGTGTCCCTCCGACACGGCGGCCTGGCGAAACAAGAAGGGCGTGCCCCGCCGGGGCCCCGGTGGATACCGGGGACCACCGGTGGGACACGCCCCGCCTGCTGTTGCCGGCGACCAGTCCTACTTCTCGATGATCGCGAGGACGTCCCGGGCGGAGAGCACCAGGTACTCTTCGCCGGAGTACTTGACCTCGGTGCCGCCGTACTTGCTGTAGAGCACGACGTCGCCGACCTTGACGTCGAGCGGGACGCGCTTGCCGTCCTCGAAACGACCCGGGCCCACGGCCAGGACAGTCCCCTCCTGGGGCTTCTCCTTCGCCGTGTCCGGGATCACGATGCCGGACGCGGTGGTCGTCTCGGCGTCCGAAGGCTGGACGACGATCCGGTCCTCGAGCGGCTTGATTGCAACCTTGGTGGCGGTGGTCGTCACGATCGACCTCCCCCTTCCTTCGCTGGATGAGAGAGCGACCCTGGCGGCCTGCCGTCGCGGGTGAACAGGCGCCTGTCGCTGGCACTCGCAAGTGCCGAGTGCCAACTTAGCACCCGCACCACGGACGTCAACCAACACGGTCGGATCTGTCAAGACGGGGATCGGCCCGCTCGAACTGCCAGGCGTGCACCGTGCCCGTCACCAGCCCGACAGGCGGGTCCGGCAACGGCGGCCCGACCGTGTCAGCTTCCAGACCACCGCCACCGATGTGCAGAAGGATCACAACAAGACCCGACGACGCCCCGCGCCCCAAATAGATCTCGGCCTCCTGGCCACGCACGGCGACCCAGGCCCAGGCCTCGAGGTCGGCCACCCGACCCTGGGCCGCCCGGGCCTCCCACATCCAGGTGGTCATCCCCGCGCCTGGGGCCCGCCACCGGTGGCGTCAGGGGTCGGCTCGCAGGCACCGCCACCGTTGGCCACCTCGGCCCTCATCGTCACCTCGGCCCTCATCGTCGCCTCGGCTGTCACACACGCCGCGGCACCCTTGGTCGGGTCCATCGCGACCAGATGCTCCGAGACGAGGCGCGCGAAGGCGACGAAGGCATCCCGGTCC
This sequence comes from Parafrankia sp. EUN1f, assembly GCF_000177675.1. Lineage (GTDB taxonomy): Bacteria > Actinomycetota > Actinomycetes > Frankiales > Frankiaceae > Parafrankia. The sequence goes on along the minus strand of NZ_ADGX01000056.1, from coordinate 25,920 downwards.
GCGGGTGCCAGCGGCGCCAGGACATGGTCGTCAACGGCACGTAACGCGCCCCGCGCCCGGTGGTACTCGCCGATACCCAGCTCCGTGGCGACGATCATCCGCGCCCGCCGGTCGGTCGGCACCGGACGCCGCTCCACCAGCCCGGCGCGCTCCATCTCGTCGATGAGCCGCACCATCACGGTCCGGTCGATGTTGAAGCGGCGGGCCACCTCGATCTGGTTGTGGGCCACCCCCTCGACCGCGGATTCGAGGACGTAGAACCCCTTCATGCCACCGGGGAGCCCACCGACCGCGGCCACCGAGGCCGCCAGGTAGCCGTGGTGGATCTGGCCGACGATCCACCGCAGGTCGTGGCGCACGCTGACGGGCAGATCCAGGTCGGCGCCACCCGCCGAGCCGCAGTCATCGCGTGGAGCACAGGCGGAGCCACCAGCAGCCAGGCCGGCTTCCAGCCGCTCCGCAGCCGGCTCCGGACCCCGCGCATCGGCCGACGAAGGCGCCACAGAGGCACCACCCAACGACCGCTCCACGCTCACACAGTACCCCGACCAGTTACCTAGCCGATCATCAACAACTCGTCTGACACACAGATAGGTGTTGACACAGATTATTTTACGGGGCAATCATCTGCATGGACATCTACGCGACAGGTGGCAGGGCGGAGGCAGAGGCAGAGGCAGGCCATGCCGGCGCGGAGCCGCCCAGGCGACGTGTCCGCGTCTGCCCGGGAGCCCGTCGCCAGTCGTTCCTCGCCGCGCGAGCGCCGGCCACGGCCCTCCGGGCCAGCCACCCCGATCCATCCAATGACGATCAAGGAGTTTCCTGGTGCCCAATCTGCTTCACGTCGACTCCAGCTTTGCGCCGGAGGGCTCGGTCTCCCGAAGCGTCGCCGCTGCCTACGTCGAGGCCTGGCGCGAGCACAACCCGGAAGGTTCGGTAACGCACCGCGACCTGGCCGCCACCCCTCCCCCGCACCTGAGCTGGACGCTGGTGTCCAGCGGCTACACCGACCCCGAGCAGCTCACCCCGGAGCAGGCCGAGGCCGTGCGGGTCCGCGAGGAGTACCTCGGCGAGGTCGAGAAGGCGGACGAGTACGTCGTCTCCGTCCCGATGTACAACTACTCGTACCCGTCGACGATCAAGGCCTGGCTGGACCAGATCATCGTCATGGGGCGCACCACGCCCGGTGAGGCCGGTGGCGGTGTGCTCGCCGGCAAGAAGGTCACCGTCGTGACCGCGCAGGGCGGTTCCTACGCGCCCGGCACACCCAAGGAGGGCTGGGACCACCAGGTCCCCTACCTGCGGCACGCCTTCGAAGCCCTCGGCGCCGACAACATCGAGTTCATCACCGTCGTGATGACCCTCGCGCCGGTCAACCCGGCGCTCGCGGAGTTCAAGGACCTCTTCGCGGCTTCCCTCGACTCCGCCGAGCAGGCCGCCCGGCGCCGCGCCACGAGCGGCTGAGCCGTCGCCGCCACAGACCGGACCTTCCGTCAGCGGATCGCGGTCCAGGCAGGACCGCGATCCGGGCGGAACCTCGCAGTCGCCCTGGCGCCGTGGCCATCCAGAGATCCGCTCAGAGCGCCAGAGCGGAGGTCGCCGCAAGCTCCAGCGACGACGGTGCCACACCTGCTTCCACCCGCAGCGAGCCGAGCGCGGCCACCATCGCGCCGTTGTCGGTGCACAGGCCCGGCCGCGGCACCCGCAGGGTGATGCCCGCGGCCTCACACCGCAGGGCCGCAAGCGCCCGCAGCCGGCTGTTCGCGGCGACACCGCCGCCGATCACCAGCGTGTCGACGCCATGGGCGCGGCAGGCGGCGACCGCCTTCGCGGTCAGCACGTCCGCGACCGCTTCCTGGAACGACGCCGCGACGTCCGCCACCGGCACCGGCTCCCCGGACCGCCGCCGTGCCTCGACCCAGCGCGCCACGGCGGTCTTGAGGCCGGAGAAGGAGAAGTCGAAGGTTCCGTCCCCGGCCTTGGCCCGGGGGAAGGGGATGTCCGCCCGTCCCGCCCGGGCCGCCGCGTCAATCGGCGGACCGCCCGGGAACGGCATGCCGAGCAGGCGAGCGACCTTGTCGTAGGCCTCGCCCGCGGCATCGTCCACCGTGGCACCGAGCGGCACCACCGGTTCGGTCGCGAGATCGGGTACCAGCAGCAGCGAGCTGTGCCCCCCGGAGACCAGCAGTGCCACGGACGGACGCGGCAGCGGGCCGTGCTCAAGCGTGTCCACGGCGACGTGGGCGGCGAGGTGGTGCACGCCGTGCAGCGGGACGCCGAGGGCGAGCGCGTACGCCTTCGCCGCCGCGACGCCCACCAGCAGTGCCCCGGCCAGCCCCGGTCCAGCTGTCACCGCGACGGCGTCCACATCACGGTGCCGCAGGCCGGCCTGGCCCAGCGCCCGCTCGATCGTCGGGACCATCGCCTCCAGGTGCGCGCGGGCCGCGATCTCGGGTACGACACCTCCGTAGCGGGCATGCTCGTCGACCGACGACGCGAGCGCGTCGGCGAGCAGGACCCCGCCACGGACCAGGCCGACTCCGGTCTCGTCGCAGGACGTCTCGATGCCAAGCACGAGCGGGCTGTCCCTGCTCGTCATCCTTTGCCTCCCACCACCACCGGCGACGCCGACGCGCGACCGGCCACCCAGCGAACCACCGCCCAGGTACGAACCACCGCCCAGGCGCGAACCGTCACGATGCCGCCCTGTCCCGGGCGATCGCGGCCTCGATGCGGTCCAGCAACGCCCCGTACCCGACGGTGTCGATCGGGCGGGCCCTCATGACATACGCGTCCCCGCCCGAAGGCTGGTAGTAGCCCCGGCGGACACCGAGATCCACGAAGCCCAGGCCGGCGTACAGCGCTCGGGCCGCGACGTTGTCCGTCCGGACCTCCAGCCCGCAGCTGCGCGCGCCACGACGGCGAGCCTCCCGGAGCTGGGCGATCATCAGCCGGGCTCCGAGACGCCGGCCACGCATCTCCGGCACGACACCGATGGTCTGGATGTAGGACTCGTCCCCCTGAAGGGCGAGACCCGAATATCCGACGATCGACCCGGCCGAGACCGCCACCAGATAGTTCCGGCTGTCACCCTGCGCAAGCTCGGACCAGAAGAGCTCGGCCGACCACGGATCGAGGTCGAAGACCCGCCGCTCGATCGATGCGATCCCGGCCAGATGCCACCAGCGCATGGGCAGCAGGTCGACGTCGCCGGTGCCTGGAGACGGACTCACAGCCACCGCGGTCAACCCGCCGTCGCCCCGGCGGCCGCCGGGGCGACGGCCCCAGCCTCCGTTGCCGCCGTGACGGACTTGGGCGGACGAGGCTCGGCCGCGTCGGGCCGCCGCAGGTAGAGCGGCACCAGCGGTCCCGGTGCACGGCCATCGAGGATGGCCGCCGCCGCGACCCGGACGAGGAGCGGCGGCGCCGGACAGATCGACTCACCGGCCGGACCGGCATGACCGGGCTGGCCGGGCTGGCCGGACTCACCGACGAGGGGCGTCACGGGCTCGAAGGAGGCGAAGGCCTCGGGATACAGCGCGACACCGGGACCCACCACCCGGCGCACCCCTGCCGCGAGCAGATCCGCCGCGACGGCGGCGGGCGCGCCGACGGCAGGCTCCCCCTGGCGCGTTCCGTCCTGGTAGCGGGCCCAGAACACCTCACGACGGCGGGCGTCGGTCACGACCCCCACCGGGCCCGCGGTCCCGAGGCCGATGCCGTCCAGCGAGCAGACGCCGTGTGCCGGGATACCGAGCGCCGCTGCGAAGGCCGACCCGGTCACCATGCCCACCCGAAGGCTGGTGAAGGGCCCCGGGCCCACGCCGACGACGACCGCGGCCACGTCGGGCGGCCGGACCCCGGCTTCGGTGAGGACGGCGCTCATCATGGGCGCCAGCAGCTCACCATGGCGGCGGGCGTCCCACGCGGATCTCTCCGCGAGCACCCGCTCGGGCCCCGACCCGACAGCCGCCGAGGCCGGTGCGCCCAGCTCGACCAGCGCGACCGTGCAGGCCGCCGTCGAGGTGTCCAGCGCCAGGACCAGCATCTGTCCAGCCTACGGACCCGCCGGACGCCCCTGGCGCCCGGCACGCCCGGCGTCCGGGCACCCGATCGATCCGTACCCGAACCATCTGCCCGACCGCCGGCGCACCAGGACCTCCGAGCGTCTGCCCCGACTCCCTCCGACTCCCGAAACACGGGCCGGCCGACGCCTTCCGCGGGAATTTCCACCGGCCTCCGGGAGCGCGTTTCCGAACATCCACGCACACCGGCACGGCCAGAAAAAAGGATATGACCGTCAGGAATATCTGCGGAAATTCAGAGAATGCCGTGCGAGCCGCCGCCGGTGAACGCGGGCGAGCCGTGAACGAACCGCGACCGGCCGCCGCACGCGGAGCGGTCCGCCCCCGCCGGCCGACCCGGGAAATCACAACGGACAACCAGCCGACGACCGGCGGCCGGTGTGCCGGGCTCGGTGTACCCGGCTCAGTGGCTGCGGCGGGCCGGGCCACCCGAGGGACGGTGCCGGATCCGCGGATCGACGCCGATCGACGGCAGGCCTGCGATCGGCGGTAGACCCGCGCGGCCGTGGACCGACGAGGTGACAGCGCCCGTGGTCCGCGGCGGACGGCCCAGGCGAGCGGAGCCCGCCAGCGGGCCGGTGGGCGCCGGAACCGTGGGCGCCGGAACGGTGGGCGCCGGAACGGTGGGCATCCGCGGTGCCGCCGGACTGTGCGCGGGAACACCCAACGCCGGCGGGAACGATGAGCGCAACGGGCTCCAGCCCGTGTAGCCGAGCATCCGCAGCGCCGAGGCGGTGAGCTTCTGCGCGACCTGCTCCACCGACCAGCCGAGAGTGTCCAGCAGGTCGACGATCACACGCTCGTCGAAGACCGAAGCCCACAACAGGACCGCGTACTCGGCCTCCTGCGGCGGCAGCAAGCCGGTCTCGGCCAGCCCGACCAGCACCGGTGCGAGCACCTCGTGCAGCCTGGAGACCAGGTCGTCCTGCCCCCGCAGCCGGGCGAGGTAGCCCTGCGCGGAGCGCACGTGCACCGCGGCCCGACCCCACCGGGCGACCGAGCGGACCCAGACCTCGCAGACCACCTCGAAGTTGCCGAGGTGGTCGTCACCGGTCGACAGGGCTCGGATGTCGGTCACCAGGACGTCGATGAGCTGCAGGTAGTAGACGTCGAGCGCGTCGTGGACGTCTGTGAAGTGCCGATAGGCGGTCGCCGTCGACACTCCGGCCTCGGCCGCGAGATCCACCAGGCTGAAACGGCGTCCGTTGCGCGCGAGGAGTCGCCCCACCGCGTCGAGAAGGTCACGCCGGCTGGCCAGGAAGTCGCTTCGGGTCCTGCGGGACCGGGCCGAGCGCTCAGCCGGAGCCTCTACAAGGTCGACAGCGGTGCTGCTGCGCACGCGCGCCCCTCTCACGGCCACAACTGGCCATCAACGGATTCTCGCGGTCATGACACGGGTGGGCCGCCGCATGCATGAACTTCGCGCCTACGCCGCCAATATAGCGGAACAACTCATCAACTACGGAACGTTGACTGTTTGTCCTTACGGGCCGCTTGCCGCGACACAACCAGCCGCGAGGCGGTATGGGAGCAGGCCTGGACCAGGCATTAACCGGGGGATACGCGATCTTAACATGATCTAGGACACCGAGGGCTGAGCCATGGTTCACCTGCGGTGACGGTCCTCATTCCGGAACTCGTCAGGGATTAACTACCGGCAAGAAGGCCCAATGTTCCCGGAATCACTTTCCCGCTTACCCGAACATGCCCACCCGAAAAGGTGCTACGGCACCGGCGGGCCACCCCCGGGCCGGCGGGCGCCGCCCGCGGGGGCGGCCCGGTTCACCACATCCGAGGGCCTCGACGCCGGCCAGTCCCCCGATCCGCCGCCGACGGGCGCCCTCAGGACGCCACGGCATGGACTACTTCGTGGGCTCCGCCGCCCGCGGGACGTAGCCCGCGTCGCGCCGCCGCACGCCGCCGCGAGGCGCTTCCTCTCCGCATCGCACGGCTCCCGGCAAGCACCGACCGGCCCACCGCGGCAGCCGACCACCCGACGCCAACAGGTCGACGACTTTGACTCGGACGAACTCGGGCACCAGAGCAGGTCCCCCGCCGAGCGGACGTCCACACGGTCCCGCCGATGGCACAAGCCGGCTAACGCCCGCGGAGGGAGGGGCTGCCTCCGCGGGTTGGGACGAACGTGCAGGTCAGCGCGGCGCCAGGCCGAGCGAGGCCAGACGCCGCGCCCAGTCGGCCCCGGCTGGGCGCAGGCGCACCCGCCGCACCTCGCCCGCCTCGTCACCCGCGGGCCGGCTTATCTCGATCCGCAGATGGGCACCCGCCAGCTGCTCCACCAACCCGGAGCCCCACTCGACGACGGTGACCGACTGTGCGAGGTCGGCGTCCAGGTCGAGATCGTCCACCTCCGCCACCCCGCCCAGCCGATAGGCGTCCACGTGGACCAGCGGCAGACGGCCGTCCGGGTGGACTCGGGCCAGGACGAACGTCGGTGAGGTGACCTGCGCCCGAACCCCCAGGCCCGCCGCAAGGCCCTGCACGAAGACCGTCTTCCCGGCGCCCAGCGGACCGTCGAGAATGATCAGATCACCGGGCTGCAGTACCGGTGCGAGCCGCGCTCCGATCGCCCGCATGCCGTCAGGATCCTCGGCCACGATCTCCGGAGCGACCGGCGTGGGAGGCGGCTGCGCCGACGTGGCGGATGTGCCGGGCGTGGCGGGCGTGGTCATCGGGTCGGGTCCGTTCCTGGTCGTGGCCCGGCCGGTTGGAGCACGGGCGGTGCGGCGCGGGCGGCGGGCGGCGCACCCCCGGGGCGCCTACCGCTCAGGTCACGGGCTCACTTGCCCGGGGACCCGGTGCCGCGGGTACCCGGACACGTTCCACCAGGCCGCGGATGACCTCGTTGGTGACGGCAGGGCATTCCAGCATGATCGCGTGCCCGGGACCGGGCTCGATCCGCAGCTCGGCGTCGGGCAGCAGACGGGCGAGGACACGGCTGTGCTCGACCGGTGTCATGAGATCACTGTCGCCGACCAGGATGACAGTCGGGGTGCCGCGAAGACCCGCCACGGCCGCTACCTTGTCATGGTCGAGGAGGGTGGACATGAAGGCCGCCATCACCGGGATCGGCGTGTCCCCGACCATCTCCTCGAGGAACGAGACGACCGACGGCGGCACCTCGGTCGAGCCGAAGGCGATGCGGCGGGTGATCTCCCAGGAGAAGTCACTGCCACGCCGACGCGCCCGCTCGAACAGCACGGGCGCACGCTGCATGCCGCCCAGCAGTGGCGGCAGCACCCGATGGACCCCTCCGGCGAGCAGCGACGGCACGCCGAAGGTCAGCCGGGGCAGCTCGCCCGCGCTGGTCGACAGCAGCGCCACGCCCACCACCCTGTCCCGGAACAGCTCGGGATGGGTGCCAGTCAGCGCCATGATCGTCATACCGCCCATGGAGTGACCGATCAGCACGATCGGCCCCGTGGGAATCCGCTCGGTCAGCACCTGGTGCAGGTCGGCGGCGAGCTGGTCAATGGTGCAGTTGCCTGCCTCGGAGGGCCCGGAGCGCCCATGCGCCCGCTGGTCGTAGAACACCATCGGCCCCAGATCCCGCAGCGCACGGTGCTGGAACACCCACGAGTCGCTGTTCACGCAGAAGCCGTGGACGAAGACCAGGGTCGGCGCACCGGCGTCGTTCGCCGCGCTCGGCCGTGGCTCCTGGGCGGTCTCCTCGACATACAGCGCGACGCCATCCGACGCTGTGATGACCGTCGAGACCCGCCCGCCGATGGGCCCGACGCCGTCATCGTCGGGTAGATCCGGCACGGCGCGATGCCGGCGGACGGTACGCCGCTCGCTGATCAGGCCCGCCGCCAGCACCGCGCCGACGAGGCCGGCGGTTCCACCCCGGCGCGCGGCGCGGGATCCCACGACCGCCCCGGCAGCCCGCGCGGCCGCCCGGGCCACGCCACCCGTGACAGCGGGTACCCCGGCCAGGCCGGAGCGGTGGGAACGACCGGGGGCATCGCCGACATCGGTGCCACCGCTCGCGGCTGGGACACCCACCATCGTCCGCCCACCTCTCCACTCCACCGGATCCACTCGACTGGATCCATCCGGCCGGATCCAGCCCACCGGAAGTCGCGCGTACACCAACTGTCGCGCGCGCACCAATAGCGGCACGACACACCGGTATGCCCGATGGTGCCATCCCGCCGGGTGTCACGCCACGCGTCCGCCGGGTCGGACACTCCGGTCCGATCCGGCCACGCAGGCGGTCGGCCTGCACAAACGCGCAAGTAGAAGGACCGGCGCGACCCGGCAGAAAGACGACAGAGGATCAACAAGATCCATAAGGACCTGACCCAGATCCTCCGCTAGCGTTGAACACGTCGGGCCATGCGGTTGTGACCAGGGGAGGCCTCGTGAAGTTGCGGTGGCGCAAGAGCAAGCCGGCGACGTCGCCCGCGTACGGCGGCGGCGCTGTCGACGTCGATGACGACCTCGAGGACGACCTCGAGGACGACCTCGAGCTGGGCTCGGGTCTCGGCGCTGCGGGAGCGGCGAGCCCCGCCCCGGCCGCGGGCGGGCCGGTCATGCTGACGTTGACGACGCGCGCGGAGATCGAGCAGGCCGCCGAGCGTGCGGCCAACCCGCAGCCGGTCCGTCGCCGGATGGAGCGTGGGATGTTCGGTGGTGCCGCCACCGGCCACTCCCATGACGGCGGTTCCGGCGGTTCCTGCGGCAGCGGCGGCTGCGGCTGCTGACCGGCGGCCGCGGCCGCTGACACAGGGCGGCAGCGGCCGCTGCTGACGCGGTAAGTGCCACCGGGGCGGCCAGCGCGCTGTTGAGGCGCCAGCGCCGCTGGTGCCGCCGATGGCTGTGCGGGGGCTGCGATCCGGTCGGCGCGCCGGGCCGGATCAGCCTCCGGTGTAGACCCGTGGGACTCGAGCGCCGACCCGGGTGACGATCTCGTAGTTGATGGTGCCGAGCACGCGGGCCCAGTCGTCAGAGGTCGGCTCACCGTGGTGGCCCGGCCCGAAAAGCACGACGTCGTCGCCGGCAGCCACCGGGTCGACGCCCACATCCACCACGAACTGGTCCATGCACACGGTGCCGGCGATGCGGCGGCGCCGGCCACCGAGCAGAACCTCGGCCGTGTTGGTCGCCGCGCGGGGGATTCCGTCGGCATAGCCGAGGGGGATGACGGCGAGATTGGTCTCGGAGCGCGTCGTGTACCGGTGCGCGTAGGAGACCCCTGTCCCCTCCGGGACCCGCTTCACCAGCGCGGTGGTGGCCCGAAGGGTCATCGCGGGGCGCAGCCCGAACGCCGAGGGCGGCCCGACCTCGGGCCCGGGCGACAGGCCGTACACCGACACGCCCGGGCGGACCATGTCGAAATGCGCCTCCGGGGTGATCAGCGTCGCCGCCGAGTTCGCCAGATGCCGGATCTGCGGGTTCAGGCCGGCCTTGCGCGCCACGTCCATCGCGTCACCGAACCGACCGATCTGCGACTGCACGGTCGGGTGCCCGGGGTCGTCGGCGAAGGCGAAGTGGCTCCAGACCCCGACGACGTCGAGGAGCCCCTCCCCTTCCAGGGCCGCGGCCGTGTCGCACAGGTTCGGCCAGTCCTCCGCGGTGGCACCGGCGCGCCCGAGACCCGTGTCGACCTTCAGGTGCACTCGTGCGGCTCTGCCGACCTGCCGCGCGGCCGCGGCGAGCTCGGCAAGTGCCCAGGTCGCCGACGCGGACAGGTCGATGTCGGCGGCAAGCCCGGCGGCCAGCCGCTCACCCGGGGCGGCCAGCCAGGAGAAGATCGGGGCGTTGATCCCGGCGGCGCGCAAGCTGAGCGCCTCCTCCAGGAACGCGGTGCCCAGCCAGCCCGCCCCGGCGTCCAGCGCCGCCCGCGCGCAGGGCACCATGCCGTGGCCGTAACCGTCGGCCTTGACCACGGCCATGGTCGTCGCGTTCCGTGCCCGGACTACCAGCGCCGCCACCGAATCGCGAACAGCGTCAAGATCGATGGCCGCGTACGCGCGCGGCAGGTGCGACTGGCTCACGCCTCGACGCTAGCAAGCAGGTCCCCGATGGTCGCTGTGAGCAGTGCCGGAATGTCGCTGGCAGCCAGCGGGCGCGGGCCCCGCCCGGCCGCGAGGCCATGCAGGTGGGCGCCCGCCGCGGCCGCCCACACCGGTGCCAGACCCGCGGCCAGCAGGGATCCGGTCAGCCCGGTGAGGACGTCGCCGGACCCGGCCGTTCCCAGCCACGGCGTGCCGGTCAGGTTGACGAACGACTCGCCGCCGGCGCCAGCGACGATGGTTCGGTCCCCTTTGAGCAGCACCGTCGCACCGAGCTCGGCGGCTGCCCGGCGAACGGTGCCCAGCCGATCCGCGGCGAGGCGGGCCGGCACAGCGGAGGCGTCCCAACCCAGGGCGGTGGCGACCAGACGGGCGAATTCGCCCTCGTGCGGCGTCAGGACGACCTCGTTCGTCCCGTCCTGGGCGGTTCGCTCCCGCAGCAGGGTGGGCCGGTCGGCGACAACGGCGGCGAGTGGCTCCAAAGCGCCGGCGTCGGCCAGCAACGGGACGTCGGTGCGCTCCAGCAGTGCCGTCACGAGCCGTCCCGTGGTCTCGTCCGCCGGCAGGCCTGGCCCGATCGCCCAAGCCTGAACCCTGCCCACACCAAGCGCCGCGTCGGCGTCCCCGGGCTCGATCACCGTCACCACCGCCTCGGGGTGCGCGCGCAGGACGTGATCGGCGGCCCGCGCCTGCGCTGCCACCCGGAGGTAGCCCGCTCCCCCGCGCAACGCTCCACCGACGGCCAACACGGCCGCGCCGGGATAGCGGTCGCTGCCGCCGACGAGCCCGAGGACGCCCCGGGTGTACTTCGAATCGGTGGCCACCGGCACCGGCAGCAGCCGGGCCACGTCACCGTCCCGCAATGCGCGCAGATCGGCGGCGGGCAGCGCCAGCCCGATGTCGACCAGCTCGACCTGGCCCGTGTGCGTCGAGCCGGGTCCCACCAGCAGGCCCCGCTTGTAGGTGCCGAAGGTGACCGTGCTGCTGGCCCGCACGGCGCCGTCAGCCACCGCGCCGGTGTCGGCGTCGACACCGCTGGGCACGTCGACGGCAACCGTGCGCGCGGTGGGCGTCAGGCGGGTGAGCGCCGCGTACGGATCGCGTAGCGCGCCCCGGCCGCCGATACCCAGCAGACCGTCCAGCACGATGTCCGCCGAGGCGAGCAGCTCCGCGGCCCGGTCACCGCCCAGCCCGTCAGGGCTCGCACCACCGCGGGAATCGCCAGCACGCGAACCGCCACCGCGCGAACCAGCGGCGCCCGAACCGGCACCGCGTGCGCCGGACTCGGGCGGACCGGTGCGGTACAGGCGGCCACCCGCGGCGAGCAGGGCCGCCGTGCCCTCGGGATGGGTCCGTCCCGGTGCCAGTGCATGGACAACCGCGCCCCGCGCGGCGAGCCGGGCACCGGCCCACAGCGCGTCGCCACCGTTGTCGCCGCCACCGGCGAGGACGACGACCCGGGCTCCGTAAACCCGGCCCAGGCGCCGGCCGACATGGGCCACCAATCCGGACACAGCCCGTTGCATGAGGGCACCTGCGGGCAGCGTGGCAAGCAGCGGTGCCTCCGCGGCCCGCACGTCGGCGACGGTGTGCGCTTCGAGCATGGCGCCATGCTCCCGCCTCGGGCACGCCGCTTGCACGCCCGGGCCGGCCGTACGGGTGCGGCGACCCGCCCGGCGGCAGGGCAGCGGAGTCGGCGCGGCGACCCGGCTTCGCGGGCTGCGCTCAGGCAGCCCCGTGCTGACGGCCGTGCCAGGCCACGGTGGCTTCCCAGAGCGCGTCGGCGACGGCGTCACTCTCGTCCGCGGCGTCGAGGAGTGTCTCGACCAGCTCGGCCCGCGGGACGCGGCTCAGGAAGACCCTGATGGCCGCGTGCACGGGATCGTCGGCGAAGAGCTCCTCGCCGTGGCCTTCCTCGTCGTCATCGTCGTCGGCCATTCCGGCCGACCCGGTGGCAACCAGGGCGACCGCTACGGCATGACGACAGAACACCCCGCCCACACTGTCGGAGCACGTACAGGTCGAGCCTGGGCCATCGTCGCCAGCCACCAGGCTGACCTGCTGGTGACCGTCGTCATCGACGGTGCCCGACGCGTTGGTGGGACGGATCCGGAGCTGCTCCACCCGGCCGAGCAGAGCAAGGCTGACGCCTTCCATGAAGACGGCCGTGCCAGCCCTCTGGGCACAGGCACGTTCCTCGAAGGCGGCCTCGAGCGGGGTGACCGCACCCTCGCCGTGGCCGTCACCCTCGGAAGCCGAAATGATCATTCTCTAATCCTACGGAACCGACGCACGTGCGCGCCGGCCAGGTGGGAGGCCACCTTGCCAGGCGTCCGCTCGCGATATATCGTGAGCTTACGCGAGGCAACGCGATTAAAGATCAAGGAGATCATGATGAGTTCGTACGCGATTCCAGGATGGGAAGCCGGCTGGGAGGGTTGGCGCAGGTTCGGCGCCTCCCGGCTGATCGACGCCGCCTACCAGGCGGCGTTCACCGAAACGAACTGCGACCCCGCCCGTGAGCGCCACAGCCGTATGCATGGCGGTCCCGGGCCACGCGACCGAGGTGACCGTGGCGGGCATGGTGGCCGCGGCGGCCGCGGTGGGCGAGGCGGCGCAGGCGGGCCGTTCGGTCCCGGCGGACCGGGCGGGCCCGGGGGCGGCTGGCCGTTCGGCCGCGGCTTTCCGCCCGGCCCCGGGTTCGGCCGCGGGGCAAGGGTTGGCCGCGGTGACGTCCGCGAGGCCCTGCTCGCACTGCTCGCCGAGGAGCCCATGCACGGGTACCAGATGATCGGCGAGCTCGCGAACCGCAGCGGTGGCATGTGGCGGCCGAGCCCTGGTTCGGTCTACCCCGTCCTGTCGATGCTCGCCGACGAGGGCCTGGTCCGCGCCGAGGAGCGGGACGGGCGCCGGGTGTTCCACCTCACCGACACGGGCCGGGCCCACGTCGAGGCCCGTGGCGACGCGCCCAAGCCGTGGGAGACCGCGGCGGCGAGCGCCAACGACGACGTGTCCGCGCTGCGGAACCTGGCCTTCGGGGTCGGCGCGGCGGTGGTGCAGGTCGCCCAGGCCGGCGATGCCAGCCAGATCGCCGCGGCCCGGGAGCTGCTCACCGAGACCCGTCGGAACCTGTACCGCATCCTGGCCGGGGAACCGGCCGGCCCCGAGGCAGCCACGCAGACCGGCGGTGACGCGGGCGCCACCGGCACCGCGCAGCCCGGCTCGACCGACGGCGACGGCGACGGGAACCCGTCCGGTCGGCCCACGAAGGATCTGAGCTGACCGTTCGACGGCGTCGCCACCAGGCGACGCCCGAAAGCCTGGCTCGGTACCGGAGCGGAAACGCGAGCCCCGCCTCCGCTCCGGTACCGCAGGCCCCGGGTGTGCCCCAGCCACTGCCAGGGCACGGCCCGGGCACGGTCCCCCTACTCGACGGTGACGGACTTCGCCAGGTTGCGCGGCTGGTCGACGTCCAGGCCCCGTGCAAGCGCCAGCTCGCAGGCGAAGACCTGCAGCGGCAGGGTCGTGACCAGCGGCGCGAACAGCGAGGACGTCGCCGGCACCCGGATCAGATGATCAGCGTAGGGCTCGACATCGGTGTCGCCGTCCTCGGCGATCACGATCGTGCGCGCCCCGCGGGCCCGGACCTCCTGGATGTTCGACACCACCTTGCCGTGCAGGTTCGCCCGCCCCCGAGGTGAGGGGACCACCACCACGACGGGCAGCCCGGGCTCGATGAGCGCGATGGGGCCGTGCTTCAGCTCGCCCGCCGGGAACCCCTCGGCATGCATGTAGGCCAGTTCCTTGAGCTTGAGCGCGCCCTCGAGGGCGACCGGGTAGCCGACATGGCGGCCGAGGAAGAGCACCGCCTTCGCGTCGGCCAGGCTCCGGGCCAGCTCACGTACCGGCTCGACCGTCCCCAGGGTGCGGCGCACCAGCTCCGGCATGCGCTGTAGCCGGTCCACATAGGCCGCGACCTCGTCGCCGTACAGGACGCCCCTGGTCTGGGCCAGGAACAGACCGACGAGCAGGCAGGCCGCGACCTGCCCCAGGAACGTCTTCGTCGCCGCGACACCGACCTCGGGGCCACAGCGGGTGTACAGGACGGCGTCCGACTCCCGCGGAATCGTCGAGCCGTTGGTGTTGCAGATCGCCAGCACCCGGGCCTTCTGCTCGCGGGCGTGCTTGACCGCCATCAGGGTGTCAAGCGTCTCCCCGCTCTGGCTGATCGCGATGACCAGGGTCGACCGGTCGAGCACCGGATCCCGGTAGCGGAACTCCGAGGCCATCTCGACCTCGCACGGCAGCCGCGTCCAGTGCTCAATGGCGTACTTGGCGATCAGCCCGGCGTGGTAGGCCGTCCCGCAGGCGACGATGAAGACCTTGTCGATGTCGCGAAAGTCCTGGTCAGAGAGACGCTCCTCGTCCAGGACGATCGCGCCCTCGCTGGAAAGCCGCCCGCGCAGGGTGTCAGCGAGCGCCTCGGGCTGCTCGCTGATCTCCTTGAGCATGAAGTACGGGAAGCCGCCCTTCTCCGCCGCGCTCGCGTCCCAGTCGACGTGATACCGACGGCCCTCGACCGGGGTGCCGTCGAAGTCGTAGACGGTCACACCCTCTGGACGGGCCTCGACGACCTGGTCCTGGCCGATCTCCAGCGCCTCCCGGGTGTGCGCGATGAACGCGGAGACATCGCTGGCCAGGAAGGCCTCCCCGACGCCGAGACCGACGACGAGCGGGCTGTTACGGCGCGCCCCGACCACCACGCCGGGATGGTCCCGATGCAGGACGACCAGCGTGAAGGCGCCCCTCAGCCGGCGGCACACCACCCGAAGGGCCTCGGTGACCGGGTGCTCCGACGCGACCGGCTGTCCAAACCCCGACGACACGGACCCCGACGACACCGATGACGCCGCGGGGCCCGCGGCGGCCGCACGGGCGATCTCGATCTCCAGCAGATGTGCGACGACCTCGGTGTCGGTCTCGCTGCTCAGCTCATGGCCCGCGGCCTCGAGTTCCGATCGCAGCTCGGCGAAGTTCTCGATGATCCCGTTGTGGATCACGGCTACCGCACCGGTGCAGTCGGTGTGGGGGTGCGCGTTCACGTCGGTGGGACCGCCATGGGTCGCCCACCGGGTGTGCCCCATGCCCGTCGTGCCGGGCATCTGCTCGCCGCTCTCGTCGAGGACCTTCTCCAGATTCGCCAGCCGGCCGGCGCGGCGCGCGGTACGCAGCACCCCACCGCCGACGACGGCGACGCCCGCCGAGTCGTAGCCGCGGTATTCCAACCGGCGCAGTCCGCTCAGCACGACCTCAAGGGCCGGCTGCTCACCGACGTACCCAATGATCCCGCACATGTTGCTCAGCGTACGCAGTCCGGTCCGGGTACCGCGCATAGACCACTGGGACACCGCGGATGTCGGACGGAAGCCGCGCGCGTCCCGTCACAGCGGGTTGGCGCATCCGCCTGGAAGATCCGCATCAGGAGTGCCCGCCAACGCAGGACGCGCCGGCCAGGTCAGCGCAGGGCACGCTGGACGACATCCGCGAGCCGGTCCGCGAGTGAACGGGCGAGCTGGTCGGTCGGGGCCTCGACCATCACCCGGACCAGCGGCTCGGTGCCCGACGGGCGCAGCAGCACCCGCCCGCTGCCCCCGAGCTCCGCCTCCGCCTCCGCCACCGCGGCGCGCAGCTCCTCCGACGTCCCGGCCCGCGACCGGTCGACCCCGCGAACGTTCACAAGGACCTGCGGCAGCCTGGTCATCACCTTCGCCAGCTCGTCGAGCGGCTGGCCCTTCTCCGCCATCCGGCCGAGAACCTGCAGGGCGGTCAACAGCCCGTCGCCGGTACCGGCGTGGCGCAGGAAGACGACATGGCCGCTCTGCTCGCCACCCAGCGAATAGGAGCCCGAACGCATCGCCTCGAGCACATAGCGGTCCCCGACGGGCGTGGTGACCACGTTGATTCCGGCCTCGCGCATCGCATGGTGGAACCCGAGGTTCGACATGATGGTGACGACCACGGTGCCGTTACCCAGCTCACCGCGCTCGGCGAGCGCCACGGCACAGATGGCCAGGATCTGGTCACCGTCGACGATCTCACCCAGCGCGTCGACGGCCAGGCAGCGGTCGGCGTCACCGTCGTGGGCGATACCCACGTCCGCGCCGTGCAGGCGGACGGCGTCGCGCAGGCTGTCCAGGTGGGTCGCGCCGGAGCGGTCGTTGATGCGCAGGCCGTCGCCGTCCGCGTGCAGGGCGATCACGTCAGCCCCGGCGGCCCGCAGCACCCGGGGCGCGAGGTCGGAGGCGGCGCCCTGGGCGCAGTCCACCACGACCTTCAGGCCCTGCAGGCTGCCCGGCCCGGCGGGCAGGCTCGCGAGCAGGTGGTCGACATAGCCGTTTACGAGCGTGACGTCGTCACGGACCCGACCAACCTCTGCTCCCACCGGGCGGCGGGTGAGCGGGCCGGCCATCCGCCGTTCGATCGCGTCCTCGACCTCGTCGGGCAGTTTGAGGCCCCCGGCGGCGAAGAGCTTGATCCCGTTGTCGGGCATCGGGTTGTGGCTCGCGGACAGCATCACGCCGAGATCGGCGCCCGTCTGCGCGACCACATAGGAGACCACCGGGGTCGGCACCACGCCGATGCGCACGACGTCGGCACCGGAGCTGGCCAGACCGGCCACAACCGCCGCCTCGAGAAACTCGCCGGATGGGCGGGTGTCCCGGCCGACGATGACGACAGGGCGGTGGTCCGCCGACGAGGCGGCCCGGGCCACCGGTACGCCGTCCACCGGCTGCTGCGGGGAGGCGTCCCGCGCGGCGACCTCCTCGACCGCGGCCGAAGCAAGCTCAAGTGCCTGCTGGGCCGTCAGGTCCGCGTTGGCGACGCCACGGACGCCATCGGTACCGAAAAGCCTCGCCATTGAGGCCTCCCCTGAGGTTGCAACGGCACCGGCGGGCGCTGTCAGCACACCGCGCGGAGATCGGCAAAGGACAGATCCGCAAAGGACAATCGCACGCCTACGGCCCGGCAGGATGCACCTGCCGGGCCGGGACACCGACCCGGGCTGTGAGAAACCGCGGGCCGGTGCTGCGTCAGCGCTTGCTGTACTGAGGCGCCTTACGGGCCTTCTTGAGGCCGTACTTCTTGCGCTCCTTGATCCGGGCATCCCGGGTCAGGAAGCCGGCCTTCTTGAGCGCCGGGCGGGACTCCTCGTCGGCGACGATCAGTGCCCGGGCGATGGCCAGGCGCAGCGCGCCCGCCTGCCCCGACACGCCGCCACCGTGCAGGATGGCGACCACGTCGAAGGACTCGGCCCGCTCCAGGATCTTCAGCGGCTCGTTCACGAGCTGCTGGTGGACCTTGTTCGGGAAGTACTCCTCGAGCGTGCGCCCGTTGAGGCTCCAGTTGCCCGTCCCCGGGAGCAGCCGCACCCGGACGACGGCTTCTTTGCGCCGCCCGGTAGCGCGGGGGTTACCCTGGGCGTCGGTCACGACAGCCACGTCGCGTTCCTTCCTTGTCTGAAACCAGAACCGCGACTACTGCGCGACCTGCTTGATCTCGTAGGGGACGGGCTGCTGGGCCTGGTGCGGGTGCGTCGGCCCCGCGTAGACCTTCAGCTTGCTGCCCTGCGCACGACCGAGGCGGTTGTGCGGCAGCATCCCACGGATCGCCCGCTCGACGATCACGTGCGGGCGCGTGTCGAGCAGCTCGCCGTAGGAGGTGCTGCGCAGACCGCCCGGGAAGCCCGAGTGCCGGTGGTACTGGGCCTGCTCGCGCTTGTTGCCGGTCATCGCGACCTTGCCGGCGTTGATGACGACGACGAAGTCACCGGTGTCGATGTGCGGGGCGAAGTACGGCTTGTGCTTGCCGCGCAGGAGCTGGGCAGCCTGGCTGGCCAGCCGACCGAGCACGACGTCGGTGGCATCGATGACGTGCCACGCGCGCTGTACGTCCGCGGGCTTGGGCTGGTACGTGCGCACAGGTCTGCCTTCTCGTTCGGACGATCTCGAGGGGAGATCGTCGGGGTGTCGCCAGCTTGTGCTCCGCGGGGCGCGAAACACCGCGGAGCGAGGTGCACTGCCAGAAGTATGGGCTGACCTCAGCACCATGAGTCCATCAGCATGGAGTTAATCAGCACGCAGTTGAGCATGACCTGATCGACCGGGCTGATCCGCACGAGGCTGGAGGTCCGCAGCAGTCTTTGAGGTTACCAGGCGATCGGTCGTACCGGACCGCAGGCCCCCCGCGACAACGCATGCGACGGCACCGCAGCCGCACACATCCTCCGAGC
Organism: Parafrankia sp. EUN1f; assembly: GCF_000177675.1. Taxonomy (GTDB): domain Bacteria; phylum Actinomycetota; class Actinomycetes; order Frankiales; family Frankiaceae; genus Parafrankia. The sequence goes on along the minus strand of NZ_ADGX01000056.1, from coordinate 7,510 downwards.
AGCGCCCCGACATGGGCATATGCCGCGTTCGGATATTCTCACCCGATCCAGCCGGACGCGTCGACCGCGCGCGAGGGTCGAGAACTGTTCCGCAGCCGAGGCCCAACCCGTCACGACAGCGACGATGACATCGGACGCCTCGCCGGCTGCGGGCCTGGGGGGATGAGTGAGGAGGGCACATGCCACCCGAACCCGCGGACAACGAGTCGTTCACAGTGGCCGGCGGCCCGCCCTACCCGGGACCCGCGCCACAGGCCGTTCCTGTGCCCGGGCCGTCGGATCCCGGCTCGCCCGCTCCGTTCGACCTGTCCGGGCAGCCCGGCCAGCCAGGGCCTGACGACGGCGCGCCACCGACCGGCGGCTGGACCCCACCGGTCGATGACCCGCTGTTCGGTCCCATGCCGACCTACGCGACCGGGGCATATCCCCTCGCCGGCCAGCAGCAGGGGGGCTACCCGGTCGCCGGGTATCCGCCCGCGGGCCCCCGGCCCGACCAGGTCGCTGCGGGCTGGCCGGGCGCGGAGCCCTCCTCCGGCGGCATCCGGATCGGGCCGCCGACCGGCGGCCAGCCGGTGGCCGGCGGGGCGGGCCCTGAGCAGACGAAGGGCTACTCCTTCCATCGCCGGGCCGCGACCAGCCCGCTGCCGACGCTGCCAGAGCGTCCGGCGGCTCCTGACGGCGCGACGACCGCGGACCTGTCACCTGCCGCCGGCCGGCCGGCCGGGGCGGACGAAGCCTTCGACGGGCCGGAATCGGAGCACCCGACCGGCCCACTCGCCATCCCCGCGGCCACGCCCTACCCCGAGGACGAACCGCGCCCGCGCCCCCGCACCGCCGCCGGCGGCGAGGCACCCATGGCGGACGGCCGCGGCGATGCCTCGGGGCGTGCCAGGCCAGCCCGTCTGCAGGTCGCGCTGAGCCGCCAGCGGGCCGCCCGGGACGACCAGGACGACCAGTACGGCCCGAACGCGCGGGGCGACGAGGAAGAACCCGAGCTGCCGCCGGAGGCGGCCGGCCGACTCCGGATCCCGGCGGAGTACGCGCCGACGCCGCGCCGACGCCGCCCCCGCGCTCTGGTCGCCGTGGCGACCGCAGTCGTGCTCACCCTCGTCGCTGCGGCCGCGGTGGTCATGCTGACCAGGGGCGACACCTCGGCCACCGAGGACCCCAGGCTCGCGACCCCGACCGTCGACCCGAACTTCATCAACAGCGCCAGCTCCGACTCCCGGCCGGTGGATTCGAACGAGTTCTTCCCGGACAAGGAGGTCACCGTCCAGGGGCGGACGTACACCCGGATCGCCAGCAGTGTCGTCGACGGCTGCCCGGACCTGACCGGAGAGCTCACCACCACGCTGAAGGACGGCCGGTGCACCCAGCTCGTCCGGGCGTTGTACCTGAGTACGCCCGCGGCCGGCGAGAAGCAGGTGCTCGCGGGGATGTCCGTGTTCGTGCTGAACGAGCAGAGCACCGCGCAGTCCGCGGCCACCATCGCGGCTGAGCGCAGGGGCGGCGTCGCGCCGCTGCCGATCCCGGAGGGTTCGGTGCGCGACGCGCGGATCACCGGCCCGAACGGGGACAACTCCTGGCGCGCCGCGATCGCGAGCGGCCACTACATGATCCTCACCCAGCTCGCCTATGTCGACGGCAGCCAGGGCGCGGCCGACGACGTTCCGCTGCGCAGTGCCATCACCGATCTGGGCCTGATCGCCAAGGAGCCCATCGCCCAGCGCATGGTCACCGGCAGCGCGGGCAGCGCGGGCAGCAGCAGTGGCGCCGGAGGCACCGCCCCGACCGGGACCGTCCCGACCGGGACCGTGTCACCCGCGCCGGCTCCGACAGCGAGCGCCAGCACCCGCTGAGCGGCCCGCGCCCGCCAGGCTGCGCGGCGCCCCGGCAGCTCTGCCGGGGCGTGCCCGGCGACATGCAGGCTTCAGCCCGACGCGGACGTCGGGACGCGCACCGCTCGGGTCACCTGGGCCCGGGCCGCGAGCAGCGCGTCTGGCGGGTACCTGACCTCGACCAGTGTCAGGCCGTGGGCAGGCAGCACCGTAACCCCCGAATCACGCACGCCCCGGCCGAGCACGGCGGCCGCCCACTCCGGTCGGCGGCGGCCTTCTCCGACCGCCACGAGCGCCCCGACCAGCGCGCGCACCATCGAGTGGCAGAACGCGTCCGCCTCGACGTCGGCCAGGATGACGCCCTCCACCCGGGAGACGTCCAGGCGCAGCAGGGTCCGCACCGTCGTGGCACCCTCCCGTCGCCGGCAGAACGCGGCGAAGTCGTGCTCCCCCAGCAGCAGCAACGCGGCCTCGGCCATCGCGGGGACGTCCAGCGGGCGCGGGGAGGCCAGTGTGTCGAACCGGCGCAGTGGCTCCGCCCCGAACGGCGCGTCCGTGATCCGGTAGACGTACCGGCGCGACAACGCGGAGAACCGCGCGTCGAAGCCGGCCGGAGCGGGAGCGAGGCCCTTCACCCGGACCGCGCGGTCAAGCACTCCGTTGAGCCTGCGGGCGAGCCCACCGACGGGCGTGCCCGTGGGAAGGTCGACGTGCGCCACCTGGCCGATCGCGTGCACACCGGAGTCGGTGCGGCCCGCGACCGTGAGCCGGACCGCTGGCAGCCTCGCCACCCGCATCAGCGCGTCCTCGACGTCGCCCTGCACGGTGCGCTGGCCCGGCTGGCGCGCCCAGCCGGCGAAGGGCGTGCCGTCGTAGGCGAGGTCCAGCCTTAGTCGGAGCAGTCCGTCGGCCGGGTTCATGAGCGGGCCTCCCCCCTGTGCAACCGTCGGGAGCATCGTCGCGGACTTCTGGCTCACAGAGCTCCATCAGGAGCTCCACCAGCGGCAGAGCAGAAGCCCGCCACCCCATGGGCGACGGGCTTCTGCTGTTACGAACGAACTGCGGTGCGAACTCAGCTCTCCGGCTTCGCGTCGCCCTGTGTGTCGGAGGACACCGCCTCGGAGGATGCGGCCTCGGGCGCGGTGTCAGCGGCCTGCGCCTCGGCCGCGACCGCGGCGGCGGTCGGCGACTCGTTCTTCAGGTCGTCGGCGGCCTCGGCGGTCGCACCGGTCGGCGCCTTGCGGGTCGCGAACCGGGTTCCGCGGGCGCGCTCGGCCTCCGCGACCGCCGACTGGCCGACGGTCAGCGCCTCGACCAGCTCGATGCGCGCCATCGGGGCGGCGTCGCCACGGCGCGGGCCCAGCTTCACGATGCGGGTGTATCCACCGTTACGGTCCGCGTAGCGCGGGCCGATCTCCGTGAAGAGCGTGTGGACGACCGAGTTGTTCCGGACGACCCGCATGACCCTGCGCCGTGCGTGCAGGTCACCGCGCTTCGCGTGGGTGACCAGGCGCTCGGCGTAGGGGCGCAGCCGGCGCGCCTTGGCCTCAGTGGTCGTGATGCCACCGTGCTCGAACAGCGCGGTGGCGAGGTTGGCCAGCAGCAGCCGCTCATGTGCGGGACTACCGCCGAGCCGGGCGCCCTTGGTTGGCGTGGGCATGATGGGTGCTCCTCGTTCCTTTCGCTGTTCTCCGGGCGCCGCCGGGAAGCACGGCTGGGCTCCCGGTCGACGTACGCCCGGGGCTCCGACCGAATCGGGGCCCCGGGGCGCACGGTCGGATCAGTACTGTTCGGTCTCGACGAACTCGCGACCGTCGTCAGACGGGTCGGAGAACGACGGGTTGTACGTGTCGGTGCCATAGGTGTCGACCGCCTGGCGCGGGTCGAACCCGGGCGGGGAGTCCTTGAGCTGCAGGCCCATGGCACCCAGCTTCGTCTTCACCTCGTCGATCGACTTCTGCCCGAAGTTGCGGATGTCGAGCAGATCCGCCTCGCTGCGGGACACCAGCTCACCGATGGTGTGGATGCCCTCGCGCTTGAGGCAGTTGTAGGAGCGGACGGTCAGATCCATCTCCTCGATCGGCAGCGCCAGGTCGGCGGCCAGGGCGGCGTCCGCCGCGGACGGGCCGATGTCGACACCCTCCGCCTCGGCGTTGAGCTCCTGAGCCAGCCCGAACAGGCCGACGAGGGTCTTGCCGGCGCTGGCCATCGCATCGCGCGGCGAGATCGACTGCTTGGTCTCGACGTCGACGATGAGCCGGTCGAAGTCCGTGCGCTGCTCGACACGGGTCGCCTCGACCTTGTAGGTGACCTTCAGCACCGGCGAGTAGATCGAGTCGATCGGGATGCGCCCGATCTCCTGGCCCGGCTGCTTGTTCTGCGCGGCGCTGACATAGCCACGGCCCCGCTCGACGGTCAGCTCGATCTCGAGCTTGCCCTTGTCGTTGAGGGTGGCCAGGTGCAGGTCGGGGTTGTGCACCTCGACGCCGGCCGGCGGGGCGATGTCCGCCGCGGTGACGTCACCGGGGCCCTGCTTGCGCAGGTACATCACCGTCGGCTCGTCGTTGTCGGAGCTGACGACCAGTTCCTTCAGGTTCAGGATCAGGTCGGTGACGTCCTCCTTCACCCCGGGGACCGTCGAGAACTCGTGGAGGACACCGTCCACCCGGATACTCGTCACGGAGGCGCCCGGGATCGAGGACAGCAGCGTGCGGCGCAGCGAGTTCCCGAGGGTGTAGCCGAAGCCCGGCTCCAGAGGCTCGATCACGAAACGTGACCGGAACTCCGTGATCGGATCCTCGACGAGGGTGGGACGCTGAGCAATCAGCATGAGATCTTCCTTCCGGACACGGCGACCGCCATATGACGCCGTGAGACCCCCAACGGGGCTGGCACAGGGACATCCGTCCATCCCCGTGCCTGTCAACAGTACGCCGGGTCACCGACGGAGCGGGATGAGCCCCGGACCGGGTACCGACGCGAATCCGGCGCCGACACAGGGCCGGCGCCGGATCTCACGACTACTTCGAGTAGAGCTCGACGATCAGCTGCTCCTGCACCTGGGTGTCGATCACCTGGCGCGCGGGCAGCGAGTGGACGAGCAGCCGCATCTGGCTCGGGATGGCCTCGATCCACGGCGGGACGGTACGCCCGGTCCCCGCGGTCTCACGGGCCACGATGAACGGCGTGAGCTCACGCGACTTCGGCGCGATCTCAACGATGTCGTTCTCGGTGACCCGGTAGCTCGGGATGTCGACCTTGCGCCCGTTGACCTGCACGTGACCGTGCCGGACGGCCTGGCGCGCGGCGTCGCGGGACGGCGCGAAGCCACCCCGGTAAACCACGTTGTCGAGCCGGGACTCGAGGATCTTCAGCAGCTCGTCACCGGTCTTGCCGGCACGGCGGTTCGCCTCGTCGTAGTAGCCCCGGAACTGCTTCTCCAGCACCCCGTAGATGCGCGCGCACTTCTGCTTCTCGCGCTTCTGGAGCAGGTACTCGGAGTCCTTGGTGCGCCCGCGGCCGTGCTCGCCCGGCGGGTACGGCCGGATCTCGATCGGGCACTTCGGGGTCTCGCACTTGCTGCCCTTGAGGAACAGCTTCGTCTTCTCGCGGCGGCAACGCTTGCAGTCCGCGCCGGTGTAACGGGCCATGCTCGTCCTTCTCTCTCGTATCCCTGGCGCGGAGCTCAGACCCGGCGACGCTTCGGCGGGCGGCAGCCGTTGTGCGGGGTGGGGGTGACGTCCTGGATCGCGCCGACTTCCAGGCCAGCGGCCTGCAGCGAACGGATCGCGGTCTCCCGGCCGGAGCCGGGGCCCTTGACGAAGACGTCAACCTTGCGCATCCCGTGCTCCTGCGCCTTGCGGGCCGCGTTCTCGGCGGCCATCTGCGCGGCATACGGGGTGGACTTGCGGGAGCCCTTGAAGCCGACGTGGCCGGCCGAGGCCCAGGAGATCACGTTGCCACTGGGGTCCGTGATCGAGACGATCGTGTTGTTGAACGTGCTCTTGATGTGAGCATGCCCGTGGGCGACGTTCTTCTTTTCCTTGCGCCGGACTTTCTTGACGCCGGCGGCGCGTGTCTTGGGAGGCATAACCCGTGGTCTCCGTCTACGAGGTCGTCGGTCAGCGGTCGTGACGCCCGGGCCGGCGCGAAAGCGAAAGTGGCCCGAGCAGAACCGATGACTACTTCTTGCCGGCCTTCTTCTTCCCGGCGATGGCGCGGCGCGGGCCCTTGCGGGTACGCGCGTTGGTGTGCGTCCGCTGGCCGTGGACGGGAAGGTTGCGGCGGTGACGGAGACCCTGGTAGCAGCCGATCTCCATCTTGCGGCGAATGTCCTGCTTGATCTCGCGGTTGAGGTCACCCTCGACGCGGTAGTTCGCGTCGATCCACTCCCGGAGCTTCTGGACCTCTTCGTCGGTGAGGTCGCGAACCCGGGTGTCCGGGTTGACGCCGGTGGCGGCGAGAGTCTCCTTGGAACGGCTGCGGCCGATCCCGAAGATGTAGGTCAGTGCGATCTCGACCCGCTTCTCGCGGGGAAGGTCGACACCTGACAGGCGTGCCATTACGCGATGGTTCCTTCCTGCATCCGGAGGTCTCGGGCGACACCGCCCTCGCCGGGACGACCACGCCTTGACGGCGGAAATCAGCCCGTAGTCGACGAGGCCCCGGCCTCCGACCGGGGGTGGAACCGCATGATGCGGTCTGGTGTCGCTTCTGCTGGCAGGCTTACCTGCCGATTGGCGGCGGCGAGCTCAGGCCCGCCGCCAGTGAGCCTTTTCCATCTCACGGTGCACGGCCAAGGGGCCGCAGCTCCGGGTCTACGATGGAAAACGCTCAGTCATCAGCCCTGACGCTGCTTGTGACGCAGGTTGTCGCAGATGACCATGACACGCCCGTGACGGCGGATCACCTTGCACTTGTCGCAGATCTTCTTGACGCTCGGCTTGACCTTCACGGCCGCGAGAACCTCCACACGCAGCTGTGGGCCGCGCTTACTGGTGGGATGACGACTACTTGTAGCGGTAGACGATGCGACCGCGGGACAGGTCGTATGGCGAGAGCTCCACCACCACCCGGTCCTCCGGGAGGATACGGATGTAGTGCTGGCGCATCTTGCCACTGATGTGGGCGAGAACGCGATGACCGTTCTGGAGCTCCACCCGGAACATCGCGTTCGGGAGCGGCTCCACTACTCGGCCTTCGATCTCGATGGCCCCGTCCTTCTTCGGCATGTCCTCCGCTGTCCTGACGTCGACGCTTGGGATGACGGACCCTGACCCGTATGGACCGGCGCCGCACCCCAGAGAGCGCCACGCGAGCTCATCGCGCCAGGTCACTGCGCGGGCCCGCCGTGTGAACGACGAACACCGACAACGCTTGAGACCGTCGACTCCTGAGTGTACGTGCCCGGCTCGTCAAGGGCCAACAGGGGGCCCGCCGACCTCAGCCGGCGCCCTCGTGACCGTCGACCATCCCGGGCGACCAACCCGTCGAGGCGTCCGCGGGCCGTGTCGTCCCGGCGGCCGCGCGGGGTCAGCCGGTCGGGGCGTCAGCCGGCTGACCGCAGGCAACACCGAGCGCGGCGAACCGCGCCACGCCACCATCCGGCTCGGTCAGGACCCACGGCCCACGCCGGAGTCACCGCCACCGAGTGCTCGGTGTGGCAGCGAGCG
>NZ_ADGX01000057.1 GCF_000177675.1 Parafrankia sp. EUN1f | reverse complement strand
GTATTCCGGCGTTGCATCCGCATGTGGCGGTGCTGGACGGGCGGTTGCCTGACGGCAGTGGCATCGACGTGTGCCGGGAGATCCGGTCGGCGTTGCCGGGGTGGCGTGTCTGATTCTGACGTCGTATGACGATGACGAGGCGCTGTTCTCCGCGATCATGGCTGGTGCGGCGGGGTATGTGCTGAAGGAGATCCGGGGCAACGACCTGGTGGGTGCGATCCGGACGGTGGCGTCGGGTCAGTCGTTGCTGGCTCCGTCGGTGACGCGTCGGGTGTTGGAGCGGCTGCGGGACGGGCCGCACGAGGATCCGGCGATGGCGACGCTGAACCAGCGGGAGCGGGAGATCCTGCAGCTGATCGCGGACGGGTTGACGAACCGGCAGATCGGTACCCGGCTGGGGCTGTCGGAGAAGACCGTGAAGAACTACGTGTCGAGCATTCTGGAGAAGCTGGGCCTGGCCAGCCGCACGCAGGCGGCGGTCTACCTGATGAAGCAGGCCGGCGAGTAACCGATCCAGCACCACCCGCGTCACACGCAGCGCCTGCGTTCACCTGCGCCCCACCGCCCGGACGGCGGTGGGGCCCGCGCGGCGCCGGCGTTACCCGAACGTCCCGTCATCGTCGGGACCCAGGTCAGTCGGACTGGTACCCGCTACGCCCCCTGACAGCCCGCCACAACTGGGGAATCGTGTGCGGCGGAGAGAGTCGTACCAGGTCGGACGATCTCCACGGCCGGATATGCAGACCACCACCGGCACGCCCGCAGGAGAAGGCGGTCGAAACCGATGGCCGTCTGCGATTACTTGTCTGGAGACGTCGGATGCCCGCACCGGGGAACGCTCTTTCGATCAATGCCACGCCTTCACCTGATGTTGTGGCCGACATTCCGTCCGGTTCGGCGGCCGGGTGGGGCCAGGAAACGATTTCCGGCGAGCTTCGCCTCAGCGGCTGCGAAACCGTGGAGACCCACACCTCGATTCTTTTCCTGACCGACGACCGGGTCTACAAGGTGCGCAAGCCGGTTGATCTCGGGTTCGTGAGTTTCCGGAGCCGCCAGGCACGGCAGGCGGCCTGCGAGAACGAGGTGCGGCTCAACCGTCGGCTGGCACCGGATGTGTACCTCGGGGTGGCCGACATCCGCGACGAGGCCGGGCAGATGCGCGACCACATGGTGGTGATGCGTCGGCTGCCCGCGGGCCGCTGCCTGGCCGAGCTGGTGCGCGGCGGTGCCGACGTCACCGGCGAGGTCCGTGCGATCGCGCGACAGCTGGCCGCCTTCCACGAGCGATGCGAGACATCCCCGGAGATCAGCAGGGCGGGCGGCGTCGCGGAGCTCGAGGCGCTGTGGCTGGAGGCGATGGACGGCGTCGCGCCCTTCCGCGGCTCGATCCTCGACGCCCCGGTGGTCGACGAGATCGGCCGGCTGGCGCTGCGCTACCTCATCGGGCGGGTGCCGCTGCTGGTGGAGCGCCAGCGGGCCGGCCGGGTTCGCGACGGCCACGGCGACCTGCTCGCCGAGGACATCTACTGCCTCGACGACGGCCCGCGGGTGCTCGACTGCATCAACTTCGACCACCGGCTGCGCGTCGGGGACGTCCTCGCCGATGTCGCGTTCCTCGCGATGGATCTGGAGCGGCTCGGCGCACCCGAAGCGGCCCGGACGTTCCTCGACGCCTACCGGGAGTTCAGCGGCGAGACCCACCCGGCCTCGCTGGAGCACCTGTACATCGCCTACCGCGCGTTCGTCCGCACACGGATCGCCTGCATCCGCCACCATCAGGGCGAGCCGGGCGCCGCCGACGAGGCCCGCCGGCTGGCCGCCATCGCGCTGCGGCACCTGCGCCAGGCCAGGGTCCGGCTGGTCCTCGTCAGCGGCCTGCCCGGCACCGGCACGTCGACCCTGGCCCGCAACCTCGCCGAGGGCGAGGGCGAGTGGGTGCTGCTGGCGCGGGAGGACCCGGCCGGCGCCCCGGGACGAGGCACTGCCGCGCAGCGGGCTGACGGCCCTGACAGAGGCGCCGCCGCGGACTGGGGCTCCGCCGCGGACTGGGGCTCCGCCGCGGACTGGGGCTCCGCTGCGGACTGGGGCGGGCCGGGGCTCGCCGAGCTCGTGGAGCAGGCCCGGCGAGCGCTCGTCCGTGGGCAGAGCGTGGTGCTCGACGCCCCCTGGCCGTCGCGGGAGTCCCAGGATCTCGTCGCGGAGGCCGCGGACGAGACCGGCGCCGATCTGGTGCGGCTGCGGTGCGTGGCACCGCCCCGGGTGGCCGTCGCCCGGGTCGCCTCACGCCAGGCCGTACAGGCCAGCGGGTCGGGAGCCGAGATGTCGCACGCGGACGTCGCCGCCTACCTGGAGGCCGCGACCCACTTCGACCTCTGGCCGGCCGCCCACAACCTCGACACCACCGCCACCATCCAGGAGACCGTCGAGGCCGCGCGCCGCATCATCGGCTGACCTGCGTCCTCCCGCGGGCGGAAGTCATTGCGACGCAGGCCACCGCAGGTGAAGATCACGGCGGGGGCACCGCCGGGCGCCACGAACGGTCAGAAGTCGCTCCCGCCGTCGACGTTGATGTTCGCGCCCGTCATGTAGCTGTTCACCCGGGAGCCCGCGAAGGCGATGACCGGGCCGATCTCCGCGGGATCGCCCGCACGCGGCAGGTGCGCCGGGTGACCGAAGTCATCCCTGATGACGGTCATGGCGTCGGTCAGGCTTTCGGGGTCGATGCCCCGCTCGGCGGGCAGCTCACGCAGATAGCCCTTCATGCCCTCGGACAGGAACGAACCCGGCGAGACGGTGTTGACGAGGATCCCGTCCGGGGCCAGGGAGAGGGAGAGGTTCTTGCTGAAACTGGTCAGCGCGGCCTTCGCCGCGGTGTAGGCGACGAGGTCCGGCGACTGGCGTCGCGTCGAATGCGCGGAGACGTTCACGATCCGTGCCCATTCGGCCGCCCGCAGCAGCGGCAGTGCCGCGCGGACGCAGCGCACCGCGGAGAGCGTCCCGATGTCGAAGGTCGCCGCCCATTCGGCGTCGTCGAGATCATCGAACCGGCGGACGCCCACCTCCACCGGGCCGGCAGCGTTCACCAGCACGTTGAGCACTCCCCCGAAACGGCTGGCGACCTGTTCGAACGCGGCTGTCACCGAGCCCGCGTCGGTCAGGTCGGTCGCGATGCCGACGGCGTCCGGCGCGCCGAGCGCGTTCAGCTTCTCGACCGTCTCGTCCAGCGCCGCCCTGCCCCGGGCCAGCACCGCGACCCGCGACCCGTCGGCCGCGAACCGCTCGGCGGCGGCCCGACCCATCCCCTTCGATCCGCCGCTGACAACCACCGTCGCACCACCAAGGCCAAGATCCACCCGCGACTCCGTTCGCCAGAGGTCGATTCGACGCCCGCTGCCCGACCGCCGACCAGGAGCGCTCTTCGAACGAAGAGCAGCGTAATATGGATATAATATCCATCACACCCGGAGGGCAAGACCTTCCTGCGGACACCCACCCCATCCCGGAGCCGAGGCGGCCTGCCTTCGACAGCACACGCGATCGCGAACCGTGGTACCTCTGTTCTCAGCCGCGCAGCCACCCGCGGCGGGGGGATCGGCCTGCCCTCACTGTTCCCACTCCAGCGCAGCAGGCCGCACACGGTGGTCACGGGGGGAACGGTTGTCTCTCAGTCGGCGTGCGCTGCTCACGGCGCCGGTACTCGCATTTCCCACGATCGCGGCGTGCGGCGTCCAACAACGTTCCGCGGACCCGCCGGCGCCTTTCCCCGCGGACCGGGCCCCGCGCTCAGGGCCACCGCGGCCCCCCGGAGCCGACCCTTCGATCGTCACCGCGGAATCCGTCGACACCGCATCACCGACCGGGGCACCGGCCGATACGGCGCACGCGACAGCGCGCTCAACGGCGTCCGCGACACCGACCCGTGCGGAGATCATCTCCCGATATCAGGGCGTACAGCCCACCGCCTGGGGCCTGGAGGTGACCGGCGTCATCACGAGGCTGCCCACCCGTGACCGTGTGATCGCGCTGACCTTCGACGCCTGCGGTGGACCGCACGGCAGTGGCTACGACCAGGCCCTGATCGACAATCTCCGCGAGAACGGAATTCCGGCGACGCTGTTTCTCAACTCCCGCTGGATCGACGCGAACCCGCGGGTGTGCCGCGACCTCGCCGCCGAACCGCTGTTCGAGATCGCGAACCATGGCACCGTGCACCGTCCGCTTTCGGTCTCCGGCCGATCCGCATACGGAATCTCGGGGACGCACGATGCCGGCGAGGTGTTCGACGAGATAGCCGTCAACCGCGACCGGATCCAGGCGCTCGTCGGACGCCCGCCGCGATTCTTCCGGGCGGGTACAGCACACTGCGACAACGTGGCGACCGCGATCGTGGCCGATCTCGGCGAGCACGTCGTCAACTTCGACGTGAACGGTGACGCCGGCGCGACGTTCAGCGCCGGCCAGGTCACCCGGGCCGCGCTTACAGCGCGGCCAGGGTCGATTGTCATCGCCCATCTGAACCACCCCGAGGGCGGCACCGCGCAGGGCTTCGCCAAGGCCCTGCCCCAGCTGGCCGCGGCCGGTTACCGCTTCGTCCGGCTCTCGGACCAGATCCGCGCCGCCCAGTAGGGCCAACCGCACGCCGCCGCCCCTTGCCCGGCAGCCGCGACAGCCGCGACAGCCCAAAGATGCCGCTCCAGGACCTGAGGATTTTCGCCGTTCCAGAGCTCGTCGCAGAATCCCGGGCTTCCGCTACCGCCGCCGCTTCCGCTTCCGCTTCCGCGCAAGAAGTGAGGATCTTGGCTGCTGCAGCAACCGAAATCCTCACTTCTTGCGGGTTGTCAAGCAGCTCCGCGCGTGTGGCCGCTGGAGAGGACGGCCCGGATCATCGGGATCTGCAGCGGCATCCGGGCCCAGGCCACGGTGGCGAACGCGAGGTCGCGTGGCCGCCTGTCGTCTCCGCGTGCCTGCGCGGTCGCGTCCAGGGCCATCTGCAGGTTGCCCGGCCAGACTCCGAGAAGCAGCGCGGCGCTGGCCTTCCTGGCCCACGGCGCTCCCGCAAGCAGCCCGCCCGCGCAGATCAGCTCCGCCACGCCGCTCACATAGACGATCTCGCGGCGGCGCGGCAGCCACCGGGGGACGACCGGTTCGAACACTGCGGGCCGTATCAGGTGGACCGTGCCGCTGATCAGAAACGCGGCAGTCACACGCCCCGGACTCATCCGGGCGAGCTTCGTCAGCTTCACCGGACCAATGAAACCCGCGCAACCGCTCCGGGGCCACCGTCGGCCCGGGTGCCACCGTCGGCCCGGGGCACCCGGACGCTCGCGGCCGACCGGGCACCATGCCTGTTGGGAAAATCCCAACAGGCGGGTAGCATGGCAGGTATGCGCAGCATCGGCGGTCGCGTGCTGGAGCACATCCGCGAGTCCTGTCCGACCGTCCCGCACCGGGTCATCGCGGCCCACGTCGGGATGACCCCTGATGCCTTCTCCCGTGCTCTGAACGACAAACGGGCGTTCTCCTCGATCGAGCTGGCGCGCCTCGCCGACCATCTGGGGGCGGATGTTCACTGGTTGATCACCGGGGAGCCCGACCCGCACCGGCTCGTCGTAGCGGCACGTCACGACTTCGACCACGGGACGGGCCGGCGGGCCGTACCCGGGCGGGAGGCCGACGACGAGGTGCTGCAGAGCATCGCGCTGGCCTATCGCCAGGCCTACCCCGACCCGTGCCATCAGCCGGACCTTCCCGACAGCCCCGCCAAGATCGCGGTCGCGCTGGGCGAGGATTTCGTGCGCCCGTTCGCGGCCAGGCTGGAAGGCCACCTGGGGGTCGACGTCGTGCGGGTCACCGGGCTTTCGACCGCCTACTCGTTCGCGATCGGCGGGCATCGGGTGATCGCGCTTCCCATCACCGGGAACTGGTTCCGGGACAACTGGTCCCTGGCTCACGAGCTTGGGCACCACGTGCTCGGCCATCACGACCAGGGCCTCACCGGCGCCGAGTGGGACGGGCACGAGGCCGCGGCGAACGCCTTCGCCGCGGACCTCCTCCTCCCGCGGGAGACACTCGCCGCCGTCGACTGGGAGGCGGTCGGCGCAGGCGAGCTGGCCGAGGTCGTGTGGCGCTGCGGCGTGTCCACGGACGCGCTCGCGCGGCGGCTCAAAGCCGTGAACAGCTACGTTCCCGATCTCGTGCGGGAGTGGGCGGGGTACGCGACCCAGCGTCTGCTGCGCCGCCACTGGGTGAGCGAGTCGGGCGTCGACGAGATCACCCTGCGGATGGACGAGGCCACCCAGCGGCGGATTCCCCTCGCCCTGCAACATGCGCACATCGAGGCGATCGCGGCGGGCCGGCTGGGGAAGGGAACGCTTGCGTGGCTACTGGGGGTCGATCCTGAGGCGCTCGAAGTCGACACCCCGAGCGTGCCCGAGGTCGACGTCGACGATCTCGCAGAGGCACTGGGCCTCTGAACCGTGACCAATAAAGGTGGTGCGCGGGCCCCGGCCTTCAGGGCGGGGTTAGCGCATCAACTCCGCCGTCAAGATGACAGCCGTGTGTTGTATTCTGCCGGTTATGGGGAATCGGGCGGTGAAGCGCGCATACAGGTACCGTTTCTACCCGAATCCAGAACAGGTCGAGAACCTCGCGAAAACCTTCGGCTGTGTGCGCTATGTGTACAACCGTGCGCTGGCCGAACGACACCGTGCCTGGACCGAGGAGCGGCGCCGGGTCAGCCATGCCGAGACCGACAAAATGCTCACGTCGTGGAAACGCGAGCCGGATACACGGTGGCTCGCCGAGCCGTCGAAGGGACCACTGCAGGCGACACTACGGTATCTGCAGGCCGCGTATGTGAACTTCTGGGCGAAATGGGCTGGCTACCCGGCATTCAAGAGGAGAGGGAAGACCACCGATTCCGCGACCTACTTCCGGAACTGTTTCACCTTCCGGGAGGGGCGGATCACGCTGGCGAAGCAGACCAGTCCGTTGGACATCGTGTGGTCTCGTCCGTTGCCGGCTGGTGCGGTGCCGTCGCAGGTCACGGTGTCCCGGAACAGCCGTGGCCAGTACCACGTCTCGATCCTGGTCGAGGAGACCATCGCGGCCCTGCCGGCGTCGGCGGGGTGGGTGGGCGTCGACGCCGGCGTCACGTCGCTGGTCACGTTGTCGACCGGGGAGAAGGTGGCCAACCCGGGGCACGAGAGGCGGGATCGGGAACGCCTCGCCCGGGCGCAGCGGGCGCTGTCCCGCAAGGCGAAGGGCTCGGCGAACCGGGCGAAAGCCCGGCTGCGGGTCGCCCGGGTCCATGGTCGGATCGCCGACCGGCGCCGGGATCATCTGCACAAGCTGTCCACGAGGATCATCCGCGAGAACCAAACGGTGGTCATCGAGGATCTGGCGGTCCGGAACATGGTTCGGAATCGTTCACTGGCCCGGGTGATCTCGGATGCGTCGTGGTCCGAGCTTCGGCGGATGCTGGAGTACAAGGCCGACTGGTATGGCCGGGAGGTCATCGCCGTCGACCGCTGGTATCCAAGCTCCAAGACCTGCTCGTCCTGCGGGGCGCGGGTCGAAGTCCTGCCGTTGAACATCCGGGAATGGGCCTGCCGGTGTGGCGCGGTGCACGACCGGGATGTGAATGCGGCACGGAACCTTCTGGCCGCGGGGCTCACGGTGTCAGCCTGTGGAGATGGAGTGAGACCACCCCGTTCCTGGAGCGGGGAGGCTTCTGTCGATGAAGCAGGAAAACCTGCCCGTGAGGGTAGGAATCACCGGCCCTCAGGCCGGTGAGAATGCCAAAGCACTCCTCTTCCCCGACAACACCGTGCTGATCAATTTCGCGATCATCGGCCGTATGGACCTGCTGGAGAAACTGGCCAACGGCAGGGGCCGCTGGTGCGCGACGGTTGCCTCGGAATGCGACCGTTCGGCGCGGAAGGCCGGCCTCGACGAACTGGTCCGCGCGCACGACATCTTCGGCCCGCCGCTGTCACCGAGCCCGGCGGAGCTTGCGCAGGCGCGGCGTTTCCGGGCGGAGCTCGCGAGCCCCGGTGACCGTCCCTACCAGCATCTCGGCGAGGCCGAGACAGTCGCGATCATGCTGCGCCGTCGCCTGCAGGCCTTCTTCGTCACCGACGATCGCAGCGCCGCGCAGCTCGCCGCCCGCGAAGGCATCAAGGTCGTCACCACCTGGGACCTGCTGAAGATCGCGACCAGGCGGGCCGGATGGATCGACGCCGACGACCTCTGGGGTTACGTGCAGATCCTCCGCACCCACCGGCGCGGCGGCCTCGCCCAGGTGAAGGACCGGCCCTCCTTCGACAAGTGGTTGGCCTCCTGAACGGCGTCCTGCCTCAGTCCAGACCTGCCTGCAGGGAGTAGCGGAGCAGGGCCCCCACACCATCGGCCGGTGATTCGGGCGTGTCCGGTGGGATGGCATGGATGGAGGCGCCTGTTCCCAGCGCCGCCCGGACCAGCGCGTCCTCCCGCGCGGCCCGCACCGGCCGCCGTAGGCCGTCAGCGCCCGCCGGGTCGAGAGCGATCTCGGTGGCGTCGTCGCCGATCCACGCCGGTTCGTCCGCCGACGGGCTCTCGGCGAGCAGCAGTCGGCTCACCTGGCTGCGGCTCAGAGCGTAGGCCGTGGCCGCAGCCCCGTCGGAGGCCGCCAGCATCGGCCGGCCCGGCGATCCCGCCGGGGCGGGCCCGATACCTGAAGGACCGCTGGCGCCTGCAGGCCCGCCGAGGCCGGCCTGCCCGGCAGAGCCGACGCCTGCCGCCACGCCGACGCCAGCGCCGACGAGGGTCCGGGCACGACCGCGGTACCGCTGGAACTCGGCCAGCAGCTCGGACCGGCGTCGCGCCACCTGCACGGCGAGAACCTCCGCGACCCGGGTCGCGAGATGATCCGCTGAACCGTCCCGCGCCCGGCTGCCCTGGACGACCACCACCTTGGCCGCCACCTCACACGGCAGCTCGTCACGCAGCAGGCTCAGTGCCTTCGGGTCGCCCGCGAGGATCACCACGTCCGCGCCGGTCTCGCGGCAGGCGCGGGCGATCAGCTCCGCGTCGTCCTTCGCGCCGTGCTTCCAGTGCTCTTCGACGTGGCTCTCGTACCGCCGCTGCGCCCAGCCGCCGGCATGCGCCTTGTGCCACGGCGGAAGGGTCGTGTCCTGCGAGATCGCCTCCGCCGGAAGCGGCCCGCCGGCATAGGCGAGGACGTCCACCCCGAGCCGGTCGACGACGGCGACCACATGGGGAAGCCGGGAATCCATCCAGTCCAGCACGGGCAGCAGGTGCGGCAGCCCGCCCACCGCGAGGACGTCGACGTCCGACCGGCCGGGCAGCCACTGCGTGAGGCACGTCCGCGCCTGCTTCCCCTCGCCTGACACGACGACCACCCGGGTGCCGCCCTCACGCTGGTACCGGTCGCCCCGCTCCGCCATGAGCAGCTCGCGGACCTCCGGCCCGACACCGAGCCGTTCGAGTTCCGCGACGATGTCGCGCCACCGCAGGTCGTACAGGTGCGCCGCGTTCTCCAGGACGGGGTTGCTGCTCGCGTACGCGGTCACGTACCGGCCGGGTGAAGCATAGAGATCACGCACCGTGCCGATGTCCATGTGAACTCCTCCGTCCGCTCCCGGCAGCCGCCTGCCGGCATCTGACCCGGAGCGTCACAGGACCTGATCGGAGGTCCCGTCGTCGGTCCACATCCGGGGCGCTGCCCCGAACGACGTCTCAGGGAAGGGCTGCCCTCCTGGTGAAACGCCAACCTCCGTTGCATGAGAGCGCTGGATAGCGCCGTTCATGCCGCCTCGCCTTTCGGCGGGGCACCCCGGGCCTGACCGGCCTGTTCCGTGCCCGGTTCCCGCTTCCCAGCCACCTGCCGCGCAAGCACGGTCTTACGGTCGGCTCCACGGGCGTTTCGCGTCTCCGATGTACTGGCGGCGACGAGGTTCGCCAGATTGATCGCGGCGTTGTGGTCGCGATCGGCCACCAGCCCGCAGGACTGGCAGTGGAACACGCGGTCCGACAGCGTCAGGCTTGGGTTTCGCCAGCCGCAGCCGGAGCAGGTCTTCGAGGACGGGTACCAGCGGTCCGCGACGCGTAGCCGGGAGCCGTACCAGACGGTCTTGTAGTCGAGCTGCCGGCGGATCTCACCGAAGCCGGCGGCCGCCACGGCCTTCGCGAGCCGCCGGCCGCGGACCATCCCGGCCACGTGCAGGTCCTCGACGACGATCACGTCATGGTCGAGGGCGAGGCGGGTGGTGAACTTGTGCAGACCGTCGCGGCGCCGGTTCGCGATCCGGGCCTGGATCGTTGCCAGGGCAGCGGCTCGTCTCACCCGTCCGGCGCTACCGGGCCTGGACCGGGCGTAGGCCCGTGAGGCCGTGCGGAGCTTCCGCTCGGCGCGCTGGTAGTGCTTCGGGTTCGGCACCGTCTCGCCTGTCGACAGGACGGCCAGGTGCTTCACGCCCAGATCGACGCCGACCGGGCCACCGGCCCGCTGCCGCCTCGACGGGGCTTGCGGGACCTCCCGGTCGACCTCGACGGTGAACGCGACGAACCAGCGGCCGGCGGTACGGGACACAGTCGCGCCCAGCAGCCGGGCCGACCCGTCGGTGAGACACGAGGTGAGCGCGCGCATCGGTTCGTGGGCCTTCACCCGGCCGATCCGGGGCAGCTTCACGGCCAAGGCGCCAGCCGGGCCGTAGGTGCCGGTGGTGTAGCGGGACGAGTCGCGGGCCTTTCCACGCTTCTTGAACCTCGGGAAACCGACCCGCCGACCCTTCCGGGTGCCCTTCCTCGACGCGGAGAAGTTCTTCAACGCCCGTGCCAACTGGTCAAGCCCGGCGGAGAACGCCTCCTTGGAGCACTCAGCCCACCAGGGCGTGGCGTCGTTCTTGACCTGGTTCCAGCGCAGCCGTAGCGCGGGCAGCGTCCACGGCACCGGAGTCAGGGCGTCACCGTCGAGCCCGTAGGACTTCTCGGCGTCGCGCTGCGCCAGCGCGGCTTTCACGAACGCCAGGCCCCAGTTGTAGACGAACCGGGCCGCCCCGGCGTGACGACGAAGCCCGGCGAGCTGGCTGTCGTTCGGGTCGAGCGCGAACCGGTACGCCCGCAATGTCCTCATTCGGCTGCCTCGGTGGCGGCGGCGACCGCGCGGCGGGCGCGGTTCGCGGCGGCCCGGCGGCCGTGGAGCCGGGCGCACATCGACGTGAGGATCTCGGTGATGTCGCGGACCAGGTCGTCATCCACCTCGGCCGGGTCGACCACGAGAAGCCGGCGGCCGTTCGCGGCGAGCGCGGCCTCGACATACTCGGCGCCGACCCGGGCGAACCTGTCCCGGTGCTCGACGACGATCGTGGTCACGGCCGGGTCGCGCAGCAGCGCGAGGAACTTCGGCCGGTGGCCGTTCAGCGCGGAGCCGACCTCGGTCACGACCCTGCCGACGCGCAGGCCCTGCCCGGCCGCCCACGTGGTGACCCGCGCGACCTGCCGGTCCAGGTCAGCCTTCTGGTCGGCGCAGGACACCCGGGCGTACACCGCCACCGTCTCCACCGCCACCGGCCGGGCCGGTTCGTCGACCAGGATCAGTCCGCCCACCTTGCGCGCAGGCACGGGCAGTCGGCCCTCAAGGAACCACTGGCGGGGGACGCGGTACTCCCGCAGATACCCCGTCTCAACGAACTCCCCCCAAGGTCACCAGCTCGCTTCCCGTGTGTTCGGGACGGATCACCAGCTCGTAGTGGATCTGCCCCCGCGTGTAACCATCGATCCACGACCGCAGCCGAGCCGGCTTCACCGCGAGCAGACGAGCAGACGGGCATCCTCGCCCATCGAGTAGATCTCGCGTTCGAGCACCACGGCAGCCACGTCACCATCATGGCGCCCCACTCGCCGGTGACGGCTGCTCTCGGCCCAGTCCGGGCCAGGTCGGCACATTCAGACCACACTGAACCGGCCCCGGCGAGCGCTGATCCGGCCCAGCGCTTCGCCGGCTGACACAGGTCGTCGAGGTGAGCCCGCCCCGGTAACCCCGACCGGCGCCCGACCCGCCTGGAAATCAGGTGGACGGCAGTCGGCTAAGGCGGCATGCTGCGCCTCATGCGAGCCTGAGTCGCCATCCGATCGATCATCTCAGCGGCCGGTGCCCGGACGGCACCAGCCGCAGATTCCTCCTGCCTTCGCACAGGAATGATTGATGGAGACTCACGAATACGCATGCCATGACGGGGTCGGCCTGAGCGGGCTGATCCGCCGGGGCGAGGTCAGTGCCACCGAGGTCGAGCAGGCCGCCCGCAACGCCCTGACGAGTATGAACGAGAAGATCAACGGGCTGGCTGCGCCGCTGTTCAGCCCAGCTCTGGAGTACGGGGACGGCCCGTTCTCCGGGGTGCCGTTCCTCATCAAGGACATCGGCCCGATGGCCCGGGGCGTCCGCTTCTTCTGCGGCAGCCGTGCCCTCGGCCCGGGCGTGCCGGCCCAGGAGGACCACGAGCTCATGTCGCGTTTCCGGGCGGCGGGGCTGGTCACGATGGGCCTGACGACCGCGCCGGAGCTGGGTCTCAACTTCGCCACCGAAGCGGTCCGGTACGGGCCGACCCGCAATCCCTGGGACCTCGACCGCGGGGTCGGCGGCTCGAGCGGCGGCGCCGCGGCCCTCGTGGCGGCCGGCGCCGTCGCGCTTGCCCACGGCAACGACGGCGCGGGCTCACTGCGCATTCCCGCGTCGTGCTGCGGGCTGGTCGGGCTGAAGCCGAGCCGCGGACGCACCCCCGTCGGCGCCGACACCGGGATGGGCCTGCTCGGGACGCTCAGCGAGTTCGCACTGACCAGAACCGTCCGCGACACCGCCTGGTTGTTGGACGCCGTCGCCGGTCCGGCGCCCGGTGATCCGTTCGCCGCCGCGGCGCCCACCCGCCGCTACGCCGACGAGGTCACCGCGGATCCGGGTCGACTCCGGGTGGCCGTCACCACCCGGGCCTGGTCCGGGGGCGCGGTGGACGGTGAGGTCGCACAGGTGGCCGTGCGGGCCGCCGAATGTCTCGCCGGGCTCGGCCATCACGTTGACGTCGCCAGCCCGTCCGTCGACTGGGAGAGCGTGGTCAGCGCCGTGGCGGCGGAGGCGACGGCTGCCGCGGCGCCTTTCCTGCTGGCGCCGCGGCAGCCACCGGCCGAGCGGCTGGAGGCGGTCTCCCGGGTGATGATCGCCGCTGCCCGGGAGCGCCGCGCCGTCGACCTGGTGGCCGGGCTGAACGCGGCCGGGCGGGTCAGCCGGACGGTCGCCCGGTTCTTCGCGGACACCGACCTGCTGATCACACCCACCCTGGCACACCCGCCCGCTCCGCACGGCACACTGGACTACGACGAGGACGGGCACACCGTCGAGAGCTGGCTACGGCGCCTGTTCGACCACGGCCCCTTCACCGCGGTGTTCAACATCACGGGCCAGCCCGCGATCAGCCTTCCGCTCGGCGAGAGCACCGACGGGCTGCCGATCGGGGTGCAGGTCGTCGCCGCGCACGGCCGGGAGGATCTGCTGTTGCAGGTCGCCGGGCAGCTCGAACGAGCGCTGCCCTGGGCGCACCGCATACCGACCGTGCACGCCGCCCAAGGCTGAGGATCTATGTCCTTACTCGCTCAGGCGACGGCCTCCTCGCCGACGAGGGTGGTCCGGTGCATGAGGCGCCGTGAGGTGGCGGTGAACGGCAGCGCCCGGTGCAGCATGCCGGTGTTGTCCCAGATGACGAGGTCGCCGGTGTGCCACCGGTGCCGCAGGACGAACTGCGGCTGGGTCGACCAGTCGAGCAGACGGGCCAGCAGGGCCTCGCCCTCCTCGGGAGGCAGGCCGATCACCTCGCCGGCCGTCGCCCCGAGCAGGAGCGACCGGCGGCCGTTTCCCCGGGTCCAGACGAGCGGGTGCCGGCGCACGGGCACCCTGCCCCAGGACGCCTTCTGCTCGTCCGTCGCGTCGGGGTGGGCGCGCAGCTGAGCGGCGGCGAAGCTGTGCAGCACCTGGAGATCGGCGAACGCCGCCTTCTCCGCTTCCGGGAGGGCCTCGTACGCGGCGTAGGTGCTGGCGAACTCGGTGTCGCCGCCGGCGGGGTCGACCTCACGCGCCGTCAGCAGCGTGGCTTTCTGGGGCAGCTGGTCGGTGGCGCCGTCGATGTGCCACAGGAAGTTGCCCCTGCGGTACCAAGCGAGGGTCGCGTCGGTCTTCGCCGGATCCAGGGTGATGGTGGCGATCTCGGGGAGCTCGTGTTCACCGGTCGGGTTCGGGACGACCTCGCCGAGCAGGCGGCTGAAGGCGACCAGGTCGCCGTCCTTGATGTGCGCTTCTCGGTAGATGACGACCCCGTGCCGAGCGAGGAGCTCCAGGCATTCGGCGGCAGCCTCGGCGGTGGGGAGATCTCCACCGGAGACACCGGCGATCTCCACGCCCAGATGTGGGCCGAGTGGTGTGACGGTGACAGACATGGACGGCACTCCTGATCATGCGCGACAACCCTGCCGTACAGTCGTACCAATCTGTTGGTACGACTGTACAGCGATACGGGTGGCGCGCGAGCGTCAGTCCAGCGCCCCGGTACCAGGCCCGGCCTCGACCGCGGCCTCGACTTCGGGTTCGATCCGGTTGAGGAAGCGCTCGATGATCTCGACGGTGTCGGCGTGCCCCGTGTGGGTGCCGAACGTCTCCTCCAAAAGGATCATCCGCGGGATGGCGTTCATCATGAACAGCAGCGCCGCCGGCGTGAGGTCCTCGCCCTCCAGGCCGTACCGGCCCCATGCCCGGGTGACAGCCTGCAGCTGGGCCTGGCGGATCCGCTCGCCGCCGAGACCGATCTCGGTGTGGACAGCCTCGCGGTTGTTGGCCAGCGCCATGAACTCCAGCAACAGCACGGCGCCGCCCCGGCTGTTGGCGTAACGCCACACCGCACGCAGCGGCCGGTCGAGGTCCGCCACGTCGGCGAGGTTGCCCAGGAGCGTCTCGGTGTTGCGGCGCAGCAGGCCCAGGAACAGATCGTCCAGTGTCGGAAAGTAGTACTGCACGAGGCTGGGAGCGACGTTGGCCCGCGCGGCCAGGGCCCGGTAGCTGACCGCCGCGTAGCCCTGCTCGACCATCATCGACTGGACGGAGTCGAGCAGGGCGTTGCGGGTGGTGGAGCTGGCCGACCCGACCCGCCGAGCGGAGGCGGCCGCTCGATTTCTTGTCACTCCGCGCAGTTTGCCAGCGAACGAGCGCGCCCGGCGGCATCCCGGGCCTACCGTTGCGGGGCGGAGGCGGCCATGGCCTGGTAGGCGGCGAGCTTCTCCCCGCGCTCGTAGCTGCGGTGGCTGCGCGCCTGGATCGACACGTCGTGCCCGGCGGCTCGCACGCGCAGCGCCCCGACCGTCGCCTGCTCCCGCGGGACATGCGCGAACGGGTCGAACGAGTACCAGCGCAGCGCGTTCTCGAAAGTCATCTTGTTGATCTCGGCGTCAGGGACGGCGAGCCGGTTCATCACCTCACCCAGCTCCTCGGGCGCGCCCGGCCACATCGAGTCACTGTGCGGGTAGTCGCACTCCCACGCGATGTTGTCGATGCCGATCCGGTGCCGCAGCTCCACCCCCAGCGGATCACTGATGAAACACGTCAGGAAGTGCTCCCGGAAGACCTCGGACGGCAACCTCCCACCGAAGTCCTGCAATGTCCACGTCGCATGCATGTCGTAGGTGCGGTCGATCCGCTCCAGGAAATAGGGAATCCACCCCGTTCCACCTTCCGACAACGCGATCCGAATGTCCGGGAAGTTCTTGAGAACCGGCGACCACAGCAGATCGGCCGCCGCCGAGACGATGTTCATCGGCTGTAACGTGATCAGTACGTCGGGCGGCGAGTCCGGAGCCGGGATCGTCAGCTTCCCCGACGAGCCGATATGGATCGACAGTACGGTGCCCGTGTCACAGACGGCCCCCCACAGCGGGTTCCAGTACGGGTCATGGAAGCTCGGATACCCCAGTGCCGCCGGGTTCTCCGTGAACGTCAGCGAATGACAGCCCTTGGCGGCGACCCGGCGCACCTCCGCCGCGCACGCCTCGGCATCCCAGATCACCGGCAGTGCCATCGGGATGAACCGCCCCGGATGCGCCCCGCACCACTCGTCGATGTGCCAGTCGTTGTACGCCCTTACCAGCGCGAGCGAGAAATCCGGGTCATCCGTGGCGAACAACCGGGCCGCGAATCCCGGGAACGACGGGAAGTTCATCGACGCCAGGATCCCGCCCGCGTCCATGTCCTTCACCCGCTCGTCGACCTGATAGCAGCCCGGCCGGATCTCGTCGAGGCCCTGCGGTTCCAGCCCGTACTCCTCCTTCGGTCGCCCCGCCACCGCGTTCAGGGCCACGTTCGGGATCACCGTGTCCCGGAACTTCCACGCGTCCGCCCCGTCCGGCAGGCTGACCACCCGCGGCGCGTCCGCCCGGTACCGCTCCGGCAGATGGTTCGCGAACATGTCCGGCGGTTCGATGATGTGGTCGTCGATGCTGACAAGAATCAGGTCGTCAGGCCGCATGCTGATTCGGGATCCTTTCGGGATTCTGTGGGGGCAGGTGGCACTGGGCCCTGAGGTGTCAGCCGATCTGCGCGGGCATGCTGTCCCAGCCGCGCACGGTGGTGGTGGGCTTGCGGGTAGCGTTCGCCAGGTCGACCTCCCATTCGGGGAAGCGGTTGAGCACCTCGTCGAGGGCGATACGGCCCTCCATGCGGGCGAGGGCGGCACCGAGGCAGAAATGCGAGCCGTGGCCGAAGGTCAGGTGCTGGCTGATCCTGCGGTGGATGTCGAAGCGGTCGGGGTCGGTGAACTGCCGCTCGTCCCGGTTGGAGGACGACAGCATGAGCAGCAGGGCACTGCCCGCCGGCACCGTCTGCCCGTGGTACTCGACGTCGTCGGTGACGTACCGGGCGACGTGCGGGCCGGGCGGTTCGAAGCGGAGCAGCTCCTCGATGGCGTTCGGGATGAGTGAGCGGTCGGCGGTGAGCTGCGCCCGCTGGTCGGGGTGTTCGGCGAGGACCTTGCCGAGCCAGCCGAACAGGTTTCCGGTGGTCTCGACACCGGCTCCGGCGATGACCGCGAGGAAGATCAGAATCTCTTCCTTGGTCAGGCGCCGGGTCCTGCCCGAGGCGTCCTCGAAATCCACGCTCAGCAGGTCGGTGATGAGGTCGTCGGACGGGTTCTTCTCCCGCCAGGCCACGTAGTCGGCGTAGAACTCGCCGTCGAAGTACTTCTCCTTGGTGACCTTGAGTGGTTTTCCGCGCTCGTTGCGCAGGCCGCGCTGCGCATGGTCACGCACCGTCGGCTGTTCCGCGTCGGGGATGCCGACGAGCATGCCGATGGCGCGCATCGGCAGCTCGTCGCCGAGGTCGACGACGAAGTCGAACCGGTCCGCTCCCTCGAAGGGCTCCAGGCAGGCGACGCAGAAGGCCCGGATCTTGTCCTCCAGGGCCTTCATCTTCTTCGGGGTGAAGGCGCGGGACACCAGGACCCGGTGCACCGTGTGCAGCGGCGGGTCCTCGTTGATGAAAACGCCGGGCGGCATGACCGGGTCGGCCTTGATGACCTCGAGGATGTCACCCTTCGCCGAGCTGAGGCGTTTCAGGTCCTTCAGCGCGGCCCCGACGTCGGCGAAACGACTCAACCCCCAGAAGTCAAGTTTCTCGTTGTAGTAGAGCGGCGACTCGTCCCGCAGCCGGCGGTAGGTGGGGTAGGGATCCACATCGATGTCGATGTCATACGGATCGTAGTAGAGATCGCCCTGGCTCACGGATCCTCCTCGAACCTGATTTTACAAGCGTATAGCACAGCGCTTTACATTCGTACAGAACTGACGGGGCGGAGAACTGCCGACCGGCGGTCACCGTCGCGGAATCCGGCGGGGCGGGGCAGGCCTCACCTCCGCCCGCCGGGCGACTCCTGGCCCGCCCGCCGGCTCAGCCCCGTGGAGGAGCCAGCAGATCGCAGATCGCGGGTCAGGCGCGGCTGGACGGCCCCCGGGGCACTCCCATGGTCGTCTCCGGTCTTCGCCGCGGGGCTCTGTTCCGCCGGCGGTGCTACTCGAAACTGGTCGGGACGGGGTCGGACCAGGCCCGGTTGTCGTTGGACCAGCAGACCCAGGGCTTCTCCGGGGTCGCGCCACCGGTGAACTCGTACTTCCCGCCCTTGTAGGTGAGGATGCTCAGGCATTCCTGCTTCGGGCCATGGGCCGCCGGGTCGTCCTGGGTCGGCATCGTGTGCTGGCGGCTCCAGTCGATCGCCGGGACCAGCCCGCCGGCCGTGAAGTCGGTCAGCCGGTTGGTCGCCTCGACCACGGACGCCTGCGTGAAGCCGGGACCGGCCGCCCTGATTCCCTCGTACGCGGTCTCGGCGGCGATCCATCCGTACGCGGCGACCTCGGTGAGTTCCGCTCCGGCCTCACCCATCCATTTCTTGAACAATGCCAGCCCGTTGCCCTCCGCGTCGGCCTCGAACGGGCGGAAGGTGATCCCGACGATGTCGCTCTCGAACAGGTCCCCGGCCGCCTTCATGAACTCCAGGTCGTAGGAGTTCGAGTGGTAGACCGGAATGTTCGCCATTCCCTGCCGCTTGAGCTCCTGGGCCAGTGTCTTCTGCCCGTTGATGTCGAAGCAGCTCACAATGAACTGGACTCCGGCCGCCTTCATCGCGGTCACTTCGGGCCCGATTCCGTTGGGCATTCCGAAGGCGACGGTGTCGTTCGAGTAGACGACGCTCTCACCGGTGTCGTTCTTGTACAGCTCGATGGTCCTGGCCGCGGAGTCCGCGCAGTCCTTCGAGCTCTGGGAGACTCCGTAGCCCAGCGTGGCGATCCTGGTGGCTCCGACGGTCTGCGCGGCATAGGCGTGCATCCGCCGGGTGCAGGCGATGCACTCGACGCCGTTGCTCGCGAAGATCGAGTTGCGGTCGTTCATGTCCTGCGGGTACCACGGCAGCGAGTAGACCGGAATGCCCTGCTCGGCGAGGTCCGCCCAGCCGGTCGCGATCATCGGGGCGCTGAAGGTCGCGAAGGTGTCGTTCTTCGTGATGATCTGCAGGGAGGCCTGCTTGTTCTGGCCCAGCTGGTCATCGATCGTCGTGGTGACCTTCAGCTGGCGGCCATCCACGCCACCCGCACTGTTGCGGTAGGCGAAATAGGCGTTCACGCCCTGCTCGAAACAGTCCAGCATGCAGGTGCCCAGCGGGTTGTTCGACTTCGTGCCGACCATGGCGAAACGAATCTCGGAGTCGGTGACTCCCGGCGATCCGTTCGCTGCCCGCGACGCCGCGGGGTCGGCGCCGTCGCCACCGGAGTTCGAGCAGGCGGCGGCCACCACCCCGACGGCGATCGCGGCCGCCAGTAATCGGGACGATCGGAACAGCTTCTTCTTCACAGTGCGACGTTCCCTTCGACTGCGCGCGCGGACGCGCATGGTGCCTGAATGGATTCGCGGCGGGGGTCAGACGCCAGCCGGGCCAGGGCCGCCGTGGACGTAGAGGGTCTGCCCGGAGCAGAAGCTGGCGGCGTCGGAGGCGAAGAACAGCACGGCGCTGCCGATCTCGTCGGGTTCCCCCAGCCGCCCGGACCCGTTCATCAGGCCGATCGCGTCCGGGTCGAGGCCGTAGCGGGCGGCGTCATCGGTCAGTGTGGCGGCACGGACGGCCCCGACGGCGATCGTGTTGACCCGGATGCCCTTGCCCGTCCAGGCGGCGGCCATCGACCGGGTCAGGCTGTTGACCCCGGCCTTCGCCGCACCGTACGGCGCGGCCTGCGGCATTCCGAGCAGGCTGGCACCCGAGGAGATGTTCACGATCGCGCCCCCGCCCCGTTTCAGCATGGGCTCCGAGGCGGCCCGGGAGAGGAACCACACGCTGCCGAGGTTGAGCGCCAGCACCTGGTGCCACTCGTCCTCCGTCCATCGCCGTAGCGACTTCGTCTCCGCGCCGCCCGCGCAGTTGACGAGAATGTCGAGCCGGCCGAACTCGGCCAGGGTGGTGTCGACGAGCCGCTGGCACTGCTGCGCGCTGGTCACGTCGGTCGGCAGCGCGAGCGCGCGGCGGCCCAACGCCTCGACCTCCTTCACCGTGGATTCCAACGGCTCCGCCCGGCGCCCGGCGAGCACGACGTCGGCGCCGTACTCGGCGAGCGCCAACGCCGCGCCGCGGCCGATCCCGGTCCCCCCGCCGGTGATGACGGCGACCCGCCCGTCGAGCGCGAAACGGTCCCTCATGTGGCGCCCCCTCATGTGACGGCCCCTCCGTTGACGGCGATGACCTGGCCGGTGAGATAGCCGGCCTCGTCGGTGCACAGGAACGCGCAGACCGCGGCGATGTCGTCACCGGTTCCCAGCCGGCCGGCCGGGACCATCCGTGCCAGCGTCTCGGCCCTGGGCAGATGCCTCGACGCCTGCATGGACCGCAGCATCGGGGTGTCGGCGGTGAACGGCGGAATCGTGTTCACCGTGATCCCGCTGGCGGCGTATTCCAGCGCCAACGTCTTGGTCAGCGCGATGACGCCGCCCTTGGACGCCGCATAGTGCGCCTGGCGGGCCACCCCGGTCTGGCCCGCCGCCGAGGAGATCGTGACGATGCGGCCCCAGCCGGCCGCCGTCATGTCGGCGATCGCCGCCTGCGCGCAGTGGAAGGTACCCGTCAGGTTGACCTCGAGGGCCCGCGACCAGACCTCGTTGGTCAGGTCCTCGAACGGCACGAACCCCGAGACACCGGCGCTGGTGACGAGGATCCCGACCGGCCCGAGCTCGGCCCGCACCACGTCGAACGCCTTGTCCACCGAGGCCCGGTCGGCGACGTCCACCCCGGCGGCGACCGCCCGGTTCCCCTCTGACCGCAGCCGGGCTGCCACCCGTTCCGCGGCGTCGAAGTCCAGGTCGAGCACGCCCACCGTGCTGCCCTGGCGAGCCAGATGCTCGCAGATCGACAGCCCTAACCCCGACGCACCGCCGGTCACCACAGCGACCCGACCCAACCTGCTCAACCTGCGCCTCCTCGTCGCTCGGCCACGGGCACAAAGCACCCCACACAGCGGCATCTTGTACGGATGTAAGGCGCGATGCTATACGTTTGTAAAACGTTGTCCAGAGGTCAGTCGGGGCAGGCCGGGGCTCGGTCGCCACCCAGGCGTGCGAGGGCGCCCAGCCACCCCCGCCGGCGGCGACTCACAGGACAGGGAGCGAAGAATGCCTGAATTACCGGAGAAGGCCGCGGGTTCGGCCGGCGTCGTGTCACACATCGGGCTCTGCGTGTCCGACTACGAACGGTCGCTGCGCTTCTACACCGAGGGGCTCGGGTTCGAGGTCGCCGAGGGGTACGACATCGGCAGTTCCCTCGCCGGGCTGGCCGAGGTCGAGCCCCCGGTCCGCTGCAGATCCCAGATGATCGTCAAAGGCCACACGAAGCTGGAGCTGCTCGGCTGGAAGACACCGACGGCGGAGGGCTCAGCCCTGACCACCCGGGCGCAGATCGGATTCACCCACCTGTCGGTCTACGTCGACGATCTCGCCGCCACCGAGGCACTCCTCGTCAGCCTCGGCGCCACACCGATCGAGCGCACCCGCACCCGCGTCCCGATGCCGGACGGCGCGATGGACGTCCTGTTCCTCGCGGACCCCGACGGCATCCGCGTCGAGCTCGTGCAGGTGACACGCGAGCCCGGGGTTCAGTAAGAACGCACGGCCAAGGCGGGC
The DNA here is from genome assembly GCF_000177675.1 of Parafrankia sp. EUN1f. Taxonomy (GTDB): domain Bacteria; phylum Actinomycetota; class Actinomycetes; order Frankiales; family Frankiaceae; genus Parafrankia. The sequence goes on along the minus strand of NZ_ADGX01000057.1, from coordinate 27,651 downwards.
GAGCCCGTTCGGACCGAAGGCCGCCGGCCGCCTGGCGCGGGTCGCTGCGGGCTCGATGCGCGGAGGTAGGGCACGGTGGGGTACGTGAGCGCCCCAGCCGAGCCGGAGCACAGCGCCGGAAACGTGCGGTCCCCCCAGCGCACGCGGTCCCCCAAGGGCATGGTGCGGATCCCGGGCGGGACGTTCCTCATGGGGTCCGATGAGTTCTATGCCGAGGAGCGGCCCGTTCATCCGGTGGCGGTGGACGGGTTCTGGATGGACGAGCATCCGGTGACGGTCGCGAGGTTCCGCGCGTTCGTGAAGGCGACCGGCCATGTGACGGTCGCGGAGCGGCAGGTCGACCCGGCGGACTACCCGGGCGCCGACCCCGCCGGGCTGGTGCCCGGGGCGCTGGTCTTCCGGATGACGTCCGGTCCGGTGGACCTGGACGACTGGCGGCGCTGGTGGTCGTACGAGCCGGGGGCCTGCTGGCACCGGCCGCTGGGCACGGGCAGCACGGTGCACGGGCGGGAACGGCATCCGGTGACGCAGGTGGCGTTCGCGGATGCCGCAGCGTACGCGGCGTGGGCGGGCAAGGACCTGCCGACGGAGGCGGAGTGGGAGTTCGCCGCCCGGGGCGGCCTGGACGGGGCGGTCTTCGCCTGGGGCGACGAGTTCACGCCGAAGGGGCGGCGGATGGCCAACACCTGGCACGGCGCCTTTCCCTGGCAGTACGTCCCGGCGTCGGCGGGGCAGCCGATGCCCGGTACGACACCGGTGGGTTCGTTCCCGCCGAACGGCTACGGGTTGTACGACATGGCCGGCAACACATGGGAGTGGACGGCCGACCACTACACCGACCGGCATCCGGACCCCGCCCCCGGCCCTGTTGTGCTCCGCGCAACCCGCGTGTCGACCGTCCAGCCGCGACCGCGGCCATGACTGCGACCACGACCGCGACCGCGACCACAGCGACGCCGGCACCGGCACCGGCACCGGCGGAACGGTTCCCGCGCCGAGTGACGAAGGGCGGCTCGCACCTGTGCGCGCCCAACTACTGCCTGCGCTACCGACCGGCCGCCCGCAGCGCCCAGAGCGAGGACACCGCGACCTGTCACCTCGGCTTTCGCTGCGTCATCCGCTGACCGGCCCGACGGCCGCCCCGCCCAGAACTGAGGAACCGATGAGCCACCCAGCGCGGCCTGGACACGACCACCCTGGCGGCGCACATCCGGGAGTTCTTCGCCCGCGCGGCACCCCGTGCTCAGACGTACACCGCGCGACCGCGGCTGCGACGCGCCCGCGCCGAGCGGGTCCTCGGCTCTGGCCGCGTATCGGGCATTGCTCGCGCTCGCCCGCGCCGGGAGGCGGCCGGCCCACGCAGGCCCGAGACTGCTGGCAGCCGCCGCTCGCCGGCGCCGTGCACGAGGGCTGGGTACCGCCACGGGGGCTGGGTACCGCCGCGCGCGTGAGGAGTTGGGCCATGCCAGACACGTTCCGCGGTGTCGTCAATCTGGACGTCCGCGACTCGGTGCCCGACTGGGGCCCGTACGAGCAGCCGAAGGCGGCCGCCGGCTCGCCGAACATCGTGTACATCGTCCTCGACGACGTCGGCTTCGGGGCTATGAGCTGCTACGGCGGCCCGATCGAGACACCGAACATCGACCGCATCGCCGCGAACGGCCTGCGCTACGCCCAGTGGCATACCACGGCACTGTGTTCACCGACCCGCTCGGCGCTGCTGACCGGACGCAACCACACCACCAACGGCATGGCCTGCATCAGCGAGGCCTCGATCGGCTTCCCCAACGGCAACGGCCACATCCCGCCCGAGTGCGCCACCCTCGCGGAGCTCCTCGTCGACCAGGGCTACCGCACCGCGCTGGTCGGCAAATGGCACCTGACCCCGGAGGACGAGATGAACCTCGCCTCCACGAGACGCAACTGGCCGACCGGCCGCGGCTTCGAGCGGTTCTACGGATTCCTCGGCGCGGAGACCAACCAGTGGTATCCCGACCTCGTCGAGGACCAGCACCCCGTCGAGCAGCCGGCCCGGCCCGAGGACGGCTACCACCTCAGCGTCGACATCACCGACAAGGCCATCCAGTACATCGACGACGTCAAGGCGATCGCACCCGACCAGCCCGTCTTCCTCTACTACGCACCTGGCTGCGCCCATGCCCCGCACCAGGCGCCCCCCGAGTGGATCGAGCGGTACCGGGGCCGGTTCGACGCCGGGTACGAGGCGATGCGCGAGGAGATCCTCGCCCGCCAGAAGAAGATCGGCCTCGTCCCGCAGAACACCGAACTGCCGCCGTTGAACCCGATCGGCACCCCCGAGACGCGCACGGGCCCCAACGGGGAGCCCTTCCCCCCGTTGGACTACACCCGCCCCTGGGCCGAGTTGGACGAGAACGAGCGCAGGCTGTTCGCCCGGATGGCCGAGGTCTACGCCGGGTTCCTGTCGCACTGCGACCACCAGATCGGCCGGCTGCTCGCCTACCTGGAGGAGATCGAGCAGCTCGACAACACGATCTTCGTTGTGGTCTCCGACAACGGTGCCAGCGGTGAGGGCGGCCCCAACGGCTCGGTCAACGAGAACAAGGTCTTCAACAACGTCGCCGACGACGTCACCGAGAACCTCGCCATGCTCGACAAGCTCGGCAGTGTCGAGACGTACGGCCACTACCCCAACGGCTGGGCCATGGCCTTCAACACGCCGTTCAAGATGTGGAAGCGGTACTCCTTCAACGGCGGCACCTGCGACCCGTGCATCATCGCCTGGCCGGCCGGCATCACGGCCCGCGGCGAGGTCCGCGACCAGTACCACCACGCGATCGACATCGTCCCCACCCTCCTCGACTGCCTAGGCCTCGAGCTGCCTGGGACGGTCAGGGGCGCCACGCAGATCCCGCTGCAGGGCGTGAGCATGCGTTACAGCTTCGACGCGGCCGCCCTGCCGTCCGCCAGACGCACGCAGTTCTACGCCATGCTCGGCACCCGCGGCATCTGGCACCAGGGCTGGAAGGCCGTCACCACCCACCCCGCGCTCAGCGGCTGGGGCGACTTCCCGCGCGACACCTGGGAGCTCTACCACGCCGAGGTCGACCGCTCCGAGATCACCGACCTCGCCGAGCAGGAACCCTGGCGGCTGGCCGAGCTGATCGGCCGGTGGTTCTACGAGGCCGGCGTCAACCAGGCGTTTCCCCTCGACGACCGCTCCCCGCTGGAGATCCTGTCCACCTCGCGCCCCGAGCTCACCCCGGCCCGTAACCGGTACGTCTACCGGCCCGGCGGCGCCGAGGTCCCCGAGTCCGTGGCGGTCAACATCCGCAACCGCTCGTACGCCATCGGCGCGCTCGTCGACCTGCCCGGCGGCGCGGAGGCCTCCGGTGTGCTGTTCGCCCACGGCGGGCGTTTCGGCGGTCACGCGCTCTATGCGAAGGACGGCCGGCTGACGTACGTGTACAACTTCCTCGGCAGTGAGGAGCAGCGGATCGTCGCCACCGAGGCCCTGCCGACCGGCGAGAAGATCATTCTTGCGGCCTCGTTCGACAAGGACGGGGAGGCGTCCCCCGGCGTCGCCACCGGCATTCTCAGCCTCTACCACGGTGACCGGAAGGTCGGCGAAGGGCGCATCAGGACCCAGCCCGGCAGGTTCACCCTCGCCGGCGAGGGCCTCAACGTCGGCCGGGACGGCGCCGACGCCGTCGCCTCCGACTACCGCGGGCAGGCCCCCTTCGCCTTCACCGGCGGAACCCTGCACCGGGTGGCGGTCGATGTCAGCGGTGAGCCGTACGTCGACCTCGAACGCGAGGCCGAGGCCATGCTCGCCCGCGAATAGTCACGGCGGGCGCGGCGGCCGCCGCCGCTTCCGAGCAAAGATTGAGGATTTCGGCTGCTAGCACGACCGAAATCCTCACTTCTTGCGGACTGTCAGGCGACTTTTCGCCCCATTTGCGGCTATTGATGTGAGTTGCTGGCGCTGCGCGGCGGAGCGGGATCCCCGGCAGGTCGCCGTGCGGCGGGGCACGGACATCCGACCTTGCCGGCAGCAACCGCCGCACCCGCGGGTGGCCTCGTGGCGGATAATTCAGCCATGGCTGAATCCGCCCCGGGCTATCTGGCGACCGTCGCGGCGGCGTATGACGGTGTGGCCGAGGTGTATTCGGAGCTTTTCGCCGACGTGCTCGACCGCCAGCCGCTGGAGCGTGCGCTGCTGTCCGCGTTCGCCGATATCGTGCGCCCGCTGCCCGGCCCCGTCGCGGACCTCGGCTGCGGGCCGGGCCACGTGACGGCCTACCTGCACGGGCTGAGGCTGGACGTGTTCGGCGTGGACCTGTCACCGGAGATGGTCGCCCTGGCTCGGAACTCTCATCCGGGGTTGCGGTTCGAGGTGGGCACGATGACCGCGCTGAACCTGCCGGACCGCACGCTCAGCGGTGCCCTCTGCCGTTACTCGCTCATCCACACCCCGCCCGCCGACCTTCTCGACGCCCTCGCGGAGGTGCACCGCCTGCTGGCGCCCGGCGGCCATCTGCTGCTCGGCTTCCTGGCCACCGACGAGCCCGACGCCGAGGTGCACACCTACGACCACCGGGTGACCGGCGCCTACCGCTGGCCACCCGGCCAGCTCACGGAGCTGGCGACGCAGGCCGGGCTGGTCGAGGTCGCGCAGCTGGTACGAACACCGACAGACGGGGAACGGGGCCGCCAGGCACAGCTGCTGGCCCGCCGCCCGCTGGGGACATAGGCGGCGAAGCTCAACTCCTCATGCCCTCCTCGTACAGGAGGTAGCGCCCCCGGCCCTGCCGCTTGGCGGCATACATCGCAATGTCAGCCGCGTTGAGCAGTTCCTCGGGGTCAAGGAGCCCCGGGCCGGACAGCGCGACGCCGACGCTGGCGGCGACCGTCGGCCTGTCGCCGCGCCTGGCCAGCGCAAGCGCATCGACAACGTCGCGGGCAATCGCCTCGACGTCACCAACCGTCGCGATCTCCTCGCAGAGCACCGCGAACTCGTCACCAGCGAACCGTGCGACGACATCGGCGGGTCGGACGGCTCGCCGCAACCGGCCCGCGATCTCACGGAGAAGATCGTCACCCGCGCGATGACCCAGCGTGTCGTTCACTGCCTTGAAGCCGTCGAGATCGACGAAAAGGACAGCCGCACGACCGCCTCTCCGCTGGGACTGGAGAAGTGCCCTGCCGAGACTCCGCAGGAACGAGGTCCGGTTCGGCAGCCCGGTGAGAGCGTCGTGCAGCGAGCTGCGCCGCGCCGAGGCCGCCCGGGTGCGCTCAGCCTCACGCGAACGCGCCAGCATCAGAGCAAGCGAGATCTGGCCGGCGATCGTCTCGACGAAATCCTGATAGTCCTGATCCAAGGCAAGCAAATCGCTGGCCCCGATGACGAGGAGGCCCACGGGCGCGGCACTCGTGCGGTTTCTCAACGCCACCATCATCGCGATTTCCGGCGCGGGAGAACCGTCGGCCAGCTGGACGGATTCCCACCCCGGAAGCCGCGAGACAACCCGTACGCCTGCCAGCGACGTCGCATTGACCACCTCCGGCAGAACGCCACTGCGGCCGAGCACCGCGAGCGCGCGCCGGGTCGCCCGTCGCCCTCCCAGCCCTGATGCCGCGACCGCCAACGGCGCGGACAAGGACGGGAACCCGTCCCAGAGCGCCACGAGGCTGTATGGAACATCCGCCGGATATTTTTCCAGCACGGAGGGGGTGCGAGTGCATACTGACCGCTGCGTCCGCAACCGCGTCAGGGCGGCGGTCAGCTCCCGCTGACAGGCGAGACGCCTGGAACGGATCACTTCCCGGGTCGTCTCCTGATGCGTCGACAGTACTCCCGCTATTCGCCCACCATCAGAGATGTCCCTTATGGGACTGAACGAGAAGGTGAAGTACGTCTCCTCCAGGTAGCCGTGCCGGTGAATCAACAGGCGCTTGTTCGACGACCACGTCGCCCCGCCCCCGGACATCACCTGGGCTGACAAAGGGCGCAACTCGTCCCAGACCTCCGGCCAGACCCGCCGGAGGGACATGCCCATAGCAGCCGGATGCTTGTCACCGAGCGTAGGTATACACGGGTCGTTGTAAATACAGGCGAGCTCCGATCCCCACATCACCAACATCGGGAACCGGGACTCCAGACAGAGGCACACCACCGTCCGCAGGCTCGGGCTCCAGAACTGAGGCGGATCCAGTGTCGTGGCGGACCAGTCCTTGGCCGCCAGCACCTGGCCCGCCGCGCCGCATGCCGCGAACAGCGACTCCGGGAGCGTGCCACGCCCGCGCCCCGCAGCCCGGGACGAGACAGGCCGACCAGCGCCCCCGGCGCCACGGGCGCTCAGGGACCGCGGTACATCCGCGCGTGTCCTGGACTGTGCCGTCGCCCACCGACCCCCATCCGCCATCGCCCGACGCCCACCGACCGCGTACGTCACCTCGCCTCGACCGACGGTCCGACGCCCTCTTGGCAGCACAGTGGACGCCCGTTGTCCGCAACAACACCACCGGTGTCCCCGGCACCGAGCCGCGCAAGCAGATCAGGACGCCCGTCACCTCCCGTCGATGAGAGGTGCCAGGCCGTCGAGAAGGCGGGCGAGGCCGAAGCGGTAGGCGTGGTCAGGGTCGTGGGCGCTGCCGTGTGCCTGGCCGGCGGCCGTGCCGACGCGGCTCTCGCACGCGGGTAGCGCTGTTCGTCCAGCACGCGGGCGAGCAGGGGGCCGACCCGCGCCCACCACCGCGTGTCGTCGCCGTCGGGGCCGGCCGCCACGCTGGCCGACTCACGGGCCGCGCGGGCATTGGCCTGGACGAAGGACAGCAGATAGGTCAGGCAGTCGTCCCGGTCGACGTCCGAGAGACCCAGGTCATCGAAGGCGGACAGCTCGTGCTCGTACTTGGCCATCAGGCCCGGCCCCAGCGGAGGGGGCAGCGTGCAGACCTCGGCACCGGCACGGCGGCCGGACGGGTCAGTGTCAGGTGCTCGACGGCGCGGGGACTCCGAGCACCGCGTGCATGGCGCGCAGCGCCCAGGCGGGGGCCAGGTCGTCGCCGTGGAGCTGGCGTGCCGGGTTGACACCGACGGCCAGCGCTTCCAGGGCGAAGACGACCTGCCCCGGGTCGGTGTCGGCGGCGAGCTCACCCGCGGCCACCGCGGTCTCGATCTCCCGGCGCAGGACGCCGCGCCAGCGCTCCGTGGTCACGACGAGCGCGTCGTGCACCGGGCCGGTACGGCCGTCCCATTCGAACGTCACGGCCGCGATGAAGCAGCCGCCGGGGAAACCCGGCTTGTCCTCGTGACGTGTCCAGGACTCGCAGATCGCGAGCAGGCGGTCGAGGCCTGGCGGTCGGTGGCTGACCGGATCCCACACACGTGTTCTGAAGAGGTCGACCGCGTACTCGAGGGTGGCGAGCTGAAGCTGCTCCTTCGTCCCGAAGTGGCCGATCACGCCGGACTTGCTCATCTCCAGCTCGGCGGCGAGCCGGCCGATCGTGACGCCCTCCATGCCCTCGACCGAGGCGATGTCGGCGGCGCATCGCACGATCGCCGCGCGGGTGTCGAGCGCGGCGGCGACGGATCGGCGGCCTGCCATCACCACAGCATAGCGACCGGGTGTTCACCCTTGAAGTACGAACGTTCGTTCGCTAAGTTGATCGACGTCAGACCTGCCTGACGACGATCGTGTCAGGGACCAGTTTCGCCAGGTCGTCGATGTCCGACGTGAAGACGGTGACCTGCCCCTTCTGCTGTCGCGCGACGACGGCGAGCACGGCATCGATTGCGTACCTGTGACCGTGCAACCTGGCGTCGGCCAGGAGTCGGCGTGCCTGGCGGGCCTCGTCCTTCCCGATGTCGACGACCTGGAGCCGGGACAGCACCCAGTCCCAGCGCTGTTCGGTCGTTCGGCCATCGTGCGCCTCGACGAGCGTCATCGGAGAGGTCACCACCTCGGCCTCCCCTCGCGCCGCGGCGTCGAGCCGAGCGATCATCTTCCGATCGCCGCGCACCGCGAGGGACAGTGCTTCACAGTCCAGAACGAGGACACGGAGAGGTCGTCGCCCGCGCTCGCCGGTCTGTTGCCTCACGCCGCCTCTCCGGCGTCGCGCTGCCTGGCGGTGCGGCGCCGCTCATGTTCGGCGTCGAGTTCCTCAAACTCGTCGAGCGCTGCCGCACGCTCATCCTCGGTGACGGGGCCGTGTTCTGCCTGCAGCCAGTCGACCAGTTCGAGGAGCCGGTCCCGGTCGCGCTTGAAGCGCAGCGCGTCGGCGACGTACGCCGACAGGCCCCGCTCCGCCGCCTCCGCGCGGATCTCGTCCAGGAGATCCGCGGGAATCGTCACAGTGACCTTCTTCGTCGCCATACAAGAGACCATACTCTTGGTGCATTGCTCCTTACCAATGGATCACGGGACGGAGCGCACCTCGCCGCCGTCGGCGGGCTGGAAGGCCTGCCCCACCCCCTGACCCCCGCCTCACGGGCCCCGCCGAAACCCTCCCTCGTGCGACGCGATACCAGCGCGACCAGCGGCCCGTGGGTCAGACCCGACGAGCCGTCCGGGTGTTCCGCATTCTCCCGGTGTGAAAATTTATGGCGATCTCGGCCCGAATGTTGCCGGACAGCAGGCCGCCCAGCCCCAGGAGCCGGGATGCCCACATCAGCACCAGCAGGATCAATGCATGTCGCGCGCCGAATCCGGATTCTCCGGATGCCGTCCGGGACGGGGCCGCGATAAGGGTCATGGACGGCTCCTGTCTTCTCGAATGGTGAAACCGCTGGCACCAGGGGCACGCCGACAGCGCCGTAATACCGTTGTTCAGGACGGGCGACAGCCCCGACTACAACGGAATGGAACCGCCGCCACTGGTCGGGCTGTCATGGAGTTCCAGCCGCCGCAGCGTGGCGTCACGCGGTATATCGAACACCATCCTGCCGTGAATGGACGCACCCGGCTCGGCGGTGTTCCAGATCGTCTCGCCGGGCAGGTAATAGCGCGACAGGTAGTCGGCGGTGCGACGCGCCCCGGTGCTGTCGTACACGTACTGGTAGGAATTGTCCAGGGCACGGGGCGACGTACCGGTGTTACGGATCGTTATGGCGACCAGGCAGAACTGGCCATCCGGGTGGCGGGCCAGGAACCCGAGGCCGAGCTGCTCGACCCCGCATTCGACGCCGTCCACGGCAAACGACAACGGGCCGTCCCGGAAGGCGCCGGGGCCCGGTGCGGTACGCGGGTCGGAAAGCGGCATGGCCGAGGAGTCCGCCGGTACGGCTGGGGACGCCACCGACCCGGCCGGGGATGCCGGGGATTCCTCCGGGGATTCCACCGGCGTGGCCGCGGGAGTGGCCGGCTCAGCCGACGTCCCGTCATCACGGTTCGCCGCCAGCCTGATCGCGGTGAGGGCCACCATGACCAGCACCAGACTTACGGTCAGCAGAACGCGGCCACGTCCCCGAAGCCGCCGCCGCACATGCGCGGACCGGTCCGCGGACCGGTCCGGCGAATGCGCGAGCTCCGCGGTGAGCCCGAGCAGGCGGACAGCCGGATCGGTGGAGTGGTCCCCCGGCCGGCGCTCGACCAGACGCAGGAGCAGGTCCCGGGCATCAGGCCGGCCGGCCGCGTCTTTCGTCAACGCATCGCGGACGAGATCCTTCACCTGCCCGGGCAGGCCGGTCAGGTCCGGTTCGGCGGCGGTGATCCGGCGGGAAAGCTCGACATCCGGACCGTCCCCGAAAGGGTGCCGCCCGGTGCCCGCGTAGGCGACAAGAATTCCCCAGGCAAACACGTCAGCCGCCGCCCCGATCGGCTGACCGTTGATCTGCTCGGGTGCCATCCAGCCCGCCGAGCCGAACCCCCAGGCCGTCGGCTCACCGGCGCTGTCCAGAGCACGGGCGATACCGAAGTCAATGACCCGCGGGCCGGACAGCGAGAGGATCACATTGCTGGGTTTGAGATCCCGGTGGACCAGCCCGGCATGATGAATCGCGGTCAACGCCGTCGCGACGCCGACTGCCAGCCCGGTAAGAGTCGACGAGTCGAGCGGCCCCATGTCGGCGACAGCGTTGTCCAGCCGGGCGCCGTCGATGAACTCCGTCACCAGGTACGGCGCGAACGCCTCCGGGTCGGCGTCGAGAACCTCGGCGGTGCAGAACGAGGCGACGCTGCGAGCCGCCTCGACCTCCCACCGGAATCGCCTGCGGAACTCCTGGTCCCTCGCCCGATCCGACCTGATCATCTTGACCGCGACCGGCCTCCCCCGCTGGTCGCGCGCGTAGTAGACGGCACCCATCCCACCCACGCCCAACCGGCTCATCAGCACATACGGGCCGATGACGGTCGGCTCGTGCGGAAGCAGGGGTTCACCCGGGACGAACACGCCGCGCGCAGTCTCCACCGCTACCTTCATCCGAGCCGGGGCCGGCCGCCCATCCTGATCTGGTCGACGGCCGTGCCCGGGCGTCTATGCACCCCGCGCAATACTGTCCCGACCGGGCCGCTCCGTCATCGTCCATCCGCAGGCACTACCGGCTACGTATGACGCAGTACCTTTCCAGGCTGCCGTACTCCAACCGGAGTACCTGCCGGCTCCGGCAGCGGCCGGCTTACCACCGGCGCCCTGACCGCCCCGGGTACCGGCAACCGCCAGCCTGCTGTTCGGCCTACAGGCAGAGGTACGACCACCACCGCATCGTCGGGCGTTGTCGGCTGGGTAGCGCACCCCGCACCGGCCGGCTGATCAGACCCGCGGAAACACCGTTGGCGATGCGGTCCCACTGTCGCCGTCCTGAGCCTTCCGCGACGTAAAGGTCCAGTTCAGGTGGATTCGCGTTGGACGAGAACAGGCCCTGGCACGGTGTGCGAGACGGGTGCAGGTCGCTGTTCGACCTTGTGGAGGACGAAGTCGGCGAACCTGCGCCCGAGGGCGACCGTGTCGATCCGAATGGTGGACAGCCCGGGTACGAACATCGTCGCGATCGGAGCATCATCGTGACCGATCACCGCGAGATCAGCGGGCATCCGCAGGCCCGTGCGAACCGCCGCGCTGGCCACCGCGGCGGCGACGTCGTCATTGAAGGCGACAACGCCGGTGATGCCGGCGTCGAGCCATCGGCGGACCACTTCGCTGGAGCCGTCACGGTAGTCGATCCATTCCAGGCCGGGTTCCGCCATGCCGAGGGTACGAGCCCTGTCGACCGCGGCCTGGTATCGGGCGGTGATCATCGAGGATTTGTGTGCCTGCGCGAAGGCGGCATAGACCAGGTTTCGGTGGCCGCGTTCATGGAGGTGGTCGACCTGTTGCTCCGGCCCCGCGCTGATCGCCAGGGACGCGTCGACGGGCTCCGCCCGATCGGGACGCGGATAGATCCTCCGGACACCGCAGGCGACCATGGACGCGACGTCGGAGGGGCTGAACGGGGCGGCACCGACCACCAGGTCGGGGCTGAGTGCCTCCCACAGCGGCCGGGCCGTCTGGTCGGAGTGGCGGGTGTACGTCACCAGTGAGTACCCGGCCTTGTCGAGCGCGTCGGAGGCTTCGTCCAGGTAGTTGCGCAGCCGGAACTCCATCGGCCAGTCCGGCAGCACGAGCAGGATGATGCGGCTGCGGCCGCTGGCGAGCGTGCGTGCGGCGCTGTTGGGCCGGTAGCCGAGGCGTTCCGCCGCTCCCAGTACCCGTTCGCGGGTGCTCTTGGGGATGGTCTGGCCCGGGGTGTTGTTCAGGACGAATCCAACGGTCGCCCGGGACACTCCCGCTTCGCGGGCGACATCCAGGGCGGTCACCCGCCGGCTGGCGGTCGGCTCCGACACGGCCACCGTCTCGCCCTCTCCCTCTCAGCCCGAGGCAGATCGGACTTGTGCGCGCTAGTTGCTGATGCTAGCTTACGTCGCACGCCACTAGCCCCCGCTAGTGGCGTCGGCCACGGAAGAGGTCGCGCCGCCGAGCCCACCCCCGGTTCCAGGCGCGCGGGCCTGCCGCGGGGTCCGTCCTGCCGTCGGCTGCCGTCGCTGGCGACGGCCTGCTTGGTACCTGACCAGGAGAGCTGGATTGATCCGTACATCGTTCAACGACGGCTGGTCGTACCGCCGGAAACCCGACGCCTTCCAGGCCCTGCTCGGCAGGGCGAACGAGGGTTGGGAACCGGTGCGGTTGCCGCACGACGCGATGATCCGCCGCAAGCGGAGTGGCACCGATCCGGAAGCAGGTCACCGGGGCTACTTCCCGGCGGACGGCTATGAGTACAAGAAGGCCTTCTTCGTTCCGGAGGAGTACCGGGAGCGCCGGGTCACCTTCGAGTTCGAAGGCGTCTACCGCCATGGCCGTGTCTATATAAACGGCGATCTGGCCGGGCAGTGCGCCAGCGGCTACTCGACATTCTGGATTCGCGCCGACCACCTGCTGCGCTACGGCACGGACAACGAGGTTCGGGTGGAGGCCCAAAGCCAGGACGACAGCCGGTGGTACACCGGCGGCGGTATCTACCGCGGTACAAGCATCATCGTTTCCGGGCTGGTTCACCTGACACTGGACGGTGTACGGATCACGACCCCCGTCATCGAGAGCGATCAGGCGGTCGTCGCCGTGGCGACCGAGATCCAGAACGAGTCGCCGGTGACACGGACCGTTGAGGTCTCCAACGAGATCGTGGACGCCGGCGGCGCGATCGTCGCCAGGGACGTCACACCGGTCACCGTGTTCCCCGGTGACGCAGCCGTCCTGCGTCAGCGACTGCTCGTCGCCGAGCCCCGCCTGTGGGGTGTCGAGCACCCCGACCTCTACACCTGCCGGACCTCCGTCACCGCCGACGGCGAGCGGCTCGACGGTCGGACGACGCGCTTCGGCATCCGTTCGCTGACCGTCGACCCGCGGCGCGGCCTCCGGATCAACGGTGAGACCGTGGAGCTGCGCGGCGCCTGTGTGCACCACGACAGCGGGGTGCTCGGGGCGGCCACCATCGACCGGGCCGAGTGGCGCCGGGTGGAAATCCTCAGACAGGCCGGGTTCAACGCGATCCGCAGCGCGCACAACCCGATCAGCAGGGCGCTGCTCGAGGCCTGCGACGAACTCGGCATGCTCGTGATGGACGAGCTGAGTGATGTCTGGACCCGTTCGAAGTCCGCTCAGGACTATGCCGGTGATTTCGCCGGCTCGTGGGAGTCGGACCTGCGTTCGATGGTCATCAAGGATCGCAACCATCCCAGCGTGGTCCTCTACTCCATAGGAAACGAGATTCCGGAGGTGGGCACCGCCGCCGGGGCGGTGCTCGGCCGCCGGCTCGCCGAGAAGGTTCGTGAACTCGACGGCACCCGGCTTGTCACGAACGCCGTGAACGGCCTGCTCGCCGCGGGACCGGAGCTTTTCTCGGCCATGGCCGCAGGGAGGACCGAATCCGCCGAGGGCGGCACGAAAGACGCCGGCTCGGCCAGCACCCCGGACGGCGGCGGGTCGGGCGACGTCAACGACCTCATGACCCGCTTTCGCGAGTTCATGCCGACGTTGATGACCTCGGAGCTCGTGACGAACCGGACCGCGGAGTCCATGGCCTACCTGGATGTCGCCGGCTACAACTACCTCGAATCCCGGTACGAGCTCGACCGGACGCTGTTCCCCAACCGGGTGATCGTCGGGACCGAGACGTACCCCTCGGACATCGACCGCAACTGGCGGATGGTGCGGGACAACAGCCACGTCATCGGGGACTTCACCTGGACCGGCTGGGACTATCTGGGCGAGCCCGGGATCGGCAGGGTCGAGTACCAGAGCGATCCCACGCCGCCGGCCGGTGGCGCACCGGGTCACCAGGGTCCTTTTCCGTGGCTCACGGCCTGGTGCGGTGACATCGACATCACCGGCCATCGACGCCCGGCCTCGTACTATCGGGAGATCGTCTTCGGGCTGCGAACCGAGCCCTACATCGCCGTCCATCGCCCCGAGCGGCACGGCGAGCCGGTCCGGCTGGCGACCTGGTGGTCGTGGAGCGACTCGGTCTCCAGCTGGAGCTGGAACGGTCACGAACAAAAGCCGGTCCGTATCGACGTCTATTCCGCCGCGGATGAGATCGAGCTTCTCGTCAACGGGCGTTCGGTCGGCAGGGCTCCGGCCGGGGAGAAGAACCGGTTCACCGCCTCCTTCGACACCGTCTACAAGCCTGGCGAGCTCACCGCCGTCGCCTACACCGACGGCATCGAGACCGGCCGAACCTGCCTGCGCTCCGCCGCCGGCGACGTCCGGCTCGACGTCAAGGCCGACCGGAGCCGGATCACGGCCGACGACCGTGATCTGGCCTTCGTGTCCGTCACGCTGGTCGACGCCGACGGCAATCTGTACAACACCGCCGATCGTCAGGTCGCCATCGAGCTGGCCGGGCCGGGAATGCTGCAGGGATTCGGCAGCGCGGACCCGCGGTCGGAGGAGAACTTCTTCGACACAGTGCGGACGACTTTCGACGGGCGGGTGCTCGCCGTCATTCGTCCCAGCGCAGCGGGCGTGATCACAGTGACCGTCACCGCCGACGGCTGCCCACCCGTGGACGTCCACGTTGAGGCGGCACCGGCGGGCCAGAGCGAGGAACTCCCGATGACCGGCACACCCTCGGGTCGCCCCGATCACAGCGCGGCAGGGAGCCATCCATGCCGCTGAACACCACCTCGAGTCCGGAGACGCGCGCGACCGAACTCCTGCGGAAGCTGACCGTCGAGGAGAAGGCACAGCAGGTCACCGGGATCATGCCCGTCGGTCTGCTCGGTGTCGGCGGTCTGCTGCCTGACGAGGCGGATCGTCAGCTCGGGCTGGGAATCGGGCACGTCGCCGCGCTGGGCATGCTGGGTCACAAGACGCCCGACCAGGTGGCGAGGGCGGTCAACGAGATCCAGCGGTTCCTGGTCACCCGCACCCGGCTCGGCATTCCCGCGATCTTCCACGTCGAGGCGTTGAACGGGGTGGTGTCGCCCGGCTTCTCCACGTTCCCGACCGCGATCGGGCTGGCCGCGACCTGGAACCCGGACGGGGTCGAGGAGATGGCCGACGTCCTGCGCCGGCAGGTCCGGGCGATCGGCCACCCGTTCGTGCTCTCCCCGGTGATGGACGTGGCACGGGACGCGCGCTGGGGGCGGGTGCACGAGACCTACGGCGAGGACCCGTATCTGGTCTCGGCGATGAGTGTCGCGTTCACCCGCGGCCTGCAGGGCGGCGACCTGCGCGAGGGCGCCATCGCGACCGGCAAGCACTTCCTCGGCTACGGCGCCACCGAGGCCGGCCAGAACATGGCCGCGACCACCGTCGGGGCGCGCGAGCTCTACGAGGTGTACGCCCGCCCGTTCGAGGCCGCCATCAAGCTCGCCGGGCTCGCGGCGGTGATGAACTCCTACAGCACCGTCGACGGCGTCCCGGCCGGTGCGAGCCACGAGGTCCTCACCAGGCTGCTGCGCGGCCGTCTCGGCTTCGCCGGCACCGTCGTCTCCGACTACGACACCATCGGCCACCTGCACCGGCGGCTCCGTGTCGCCCGCGACGCCGCGGAGGCCGGCACGCTGGCACTGGCGGCCGGCATCGACGTCGAGCTGCCGATCGCCGAAGGCTACGGCCCCGTGCTCGCCCGGGCGGTCCGCGACGGCGACGTTCCCATCGGGCAGCTGGATCAGGCCTGCTGGCGGGTACTGCGGGACAAGTTCGCCCTGGGCCTGTTCGACCAGCCCTACGTCCCCGAGGACCCGGTGGTCATCAACGCGACGGCCCGGGACGGCGTCGAGCTCTCGCGTCGTCTCGCCGAGCAGTCCGTCACTCTGCTCAAGAACGACGGGCTGCTGCCGCTGTCCCGCGGCCTGCGGCGCATCGCGGTCATCGGCCCGCACGCCGACAGCGTCGCGGTCGCCTTCCCCGCCTACACCTACCCGGGCGCGTTGCAGATGTTCGCCGCCCGGTTCCGGGGAGAACGGGCCACCATTCCCGGAACCGAGCAGATGGCCGGAGCGGTCTCGGAGGATGCCGTCCGGCTGATGATCGAGGAACTTTCCGGCCCGCTGGGAAAGACGATCGACGACTACCTGCGCGAGATGTACGGCGCGCAGTCCATCGCCGAAGCGGTCCGCGCGGCCGTCCCCGACGCCCAGGTGGCGGTGGCCGCCGGGTGCGGTGTGCTCGACGGGGAACCCGCCGACATCCCCGC
This sequence comes from Parafrankia sp. EUN1f, assembly GCF_000177675.1. GTDB lineage: Bacteria > Actinomycetota > Actinomycetes > Frankiales > Frankiaceae > Parafrankia. Next base: position 11,498 of record NZ_ADGX01000057.1, on the reverse strand, counting down.
GGCGGTGGCGGCGGCGCAGGACGCCGACGTGGTGATCCTCGCCCTGGGCGGCCGGGGCGGCTGGTTCACAGCCAACATCACCGAAGGCGAGGGCAGCGACACCGCCAACATCGATCTTCCGGCGAACCAGGTCGCGCTCGTCCAGGCGGTGGCGGCAACCGGCACCCCGTGCGTGGGCGTCGTCCAGACGGGCCGGCCGCTGGCACTGAACGCGATCGCCGATGCCCTGCCGGCGCTGCTGTACGGCTACTACGGCGGGCAGCATGCGGCCGCGGCCATCGCCGAGGTTCTCTTCGGTACCGCGAACCCCGGCGGCAGGCTCCCGATCTCGCTTCCCCGCCACTCCGGGCAGGTTCCGATCCACGTCGGCCAGCCCACCGGCTCCGGCTTCCGGCGGACCGGACACGACATGCATCAGGGCTACCTGGACATGCCGTCGACCCCGCTGTTCCCGTTCGGTCACGGTCTGAGCTACACCACGTTCGACTACACCGATCTCGCGATCAGCCCGTCCCAGGTCGACGTCGACGCGGCGGTGTCCGTCCGGCTGACGGTGCGGAACTCCGGCGAACGCGCCGGCGACGAAGTCGTCCAGCTTTACCTGGCCGACCAGGCCACCGGTGTCACCCGGCCCGCCCAGGAGCTGGTCGGGTTCACCCGGATCGGCCTCGCACCCGGGGCGTCGTCGACTGTCGAGTTCACCGTGGCCATGAGCCAGCTCGGCTACGTCGGCCTCGACGGGCGCTTCCTCCTGGAGCCCGGGCACATCCAGGTTCTCGTGGGTGGCTCATCCGACGACATCCGCCTGCGGGGGGTCTTCGAGGTCGTCGGCGAACCGGTGGTTCTCGAGGGCCGCCGCACCTACCTGTCCGCTGTCACCATCGGCGACGCCTCGCCGGCGTCGCGGACAACCCTCCGAAAGCAGGCCAACGGTGTCCGACATGTTCGGGTTCCGGGTAGGACCCGCAGACCTGGCACGCCCATGAGCACCCCTGACGTCTCCACTACTCCGGACACTCCGGAGGTCGCTAATCCGGATACTCCGGAGGTCGCTAATCCGGACACTCCGGAGGTCGCTAATCCGGATACTCCGGAGGTCGTGGCCTCCGCTCCGGAGACCACGACCTCGGTAGCCGGGTTAGCCGCCGGGCTCATCGACGCGGAGGCGGATCGGCGGGCACGGCAGGCCCAGGACAGCCGGGACGTTCTGTTCGCGGACGAACTCCTGCCAGGTGTCGGTGGCGAGGCGCTGTCACTGCGCGAGGGGCTGGCCGCGGGCGGGTCGCTGACGTTCCTGATCCTGGTACTGCTGAACGCGCTGGACGAACTGGAGTCGGCGGCGCTGTCGGTGCTGGCGCCGGACATCCGGGACTCCTTCGGGCTCTCCGACGGCGCGATCGTGTTCATCTCGGCGGCGGCCGGCGCCTTCCTGGTGCTGGGCGCTCTGCCGATGGGCTATCTGGCGGACCACCTGCGGCGCAGCCGCGTGATCGGCTGGGCGGGTGTCGCCTTCTCGGCGATGGTGCTCGCCTCCGGCCTGGCGGCAAACGCGTTCCTGTTCTTCCTGGCCCGGTTCGGCGTCGGCATCGCGAAGTCGAGCAACAACACGGTGCACGGCTCGCTGATCGCCGACGCCTACCCGATCGGGGTACGGGGCCGGCTCTCCGCCTCCGTCTACGGCGCGGCGCGCGTCGCCGGCGCGCTGAGCCCGCTGATCGTCGCCGGCATCGCCACCCTGGCCGGCGGGGACGAGGGCTGGCGCTGGCCGTTCCTGATCCTCGGGCTGCCGGCCCTGGTCGTCGCGATCATCGCGTTCCGGCTGCCGGAGCCGGCACGGGGCCAGCAGGAGATGAAGTCGGTCCTCGGCGAGGTGGTGGAGGACGCCGAGCCGATGCCGATCTCGATCGAGGCCGCGTTCGCCCGGCTGATGCGCATCCGCACGGTCAGGACGGCGGTCATCGCCTTCTCCGCGCTGGGGTTCAGCCTGTTCACCACGAGTGTCCTGGCGAACCTGCGGGCTGACGACCACTACGGCATGTCGACGTTCCAGCGCGGACTGATGGGCTCGCTCGGCGGTGCCGCGCTGGTCGTCGCGCTGCCGATCGTCGCGCCCCGCTACGACCGGCTCTACCACCGCGACCCGCAGCGCGCGGTGAAGCTGCTCGGCCTGTGCGTGCTGCCGGGCGCGGTGCTGCTGCCGATCCAGTGGCTCATGCCGAACTGGATCGCGTTCATGGTGCTCAGCATCCCCGGCGCGGTCTTCGCCTCGGTCGCGTTCGCGATGGTCGGCCCGGTGGTGCAGTCGGTGACGCCCTACCGGCTGCGCGGGCTCGGCATGGCGCTGGCAGCCGTCTACATGTTCTTCGTCGGCGCCACCGGTGGCGCGATCCTCTCCGGGCTGATCAGCAACGCCTACGACCCACGGGTCGCCGTCCTGGTGATCGGGATCCCGGCGACCCTCGTCGGCGGCCTGATGATGATCCGCGGCGCGTCGTTCGTGAAGAGCGACCTGTCGATGGTGGTCGCGGACCTGCGCGAGGAGCTCGCCGAGCGCGACCGGCAGAAGGCCGATCCCGAGAACATCCCGGTGCTGCATGTCAACAACATCGACTTCTCCTACGGCAACGTGCAGGTCCTGTTCGACGTCGCCTTCGAGGTCAGCCGCGGCGAGACGCTGGCGCTGCTCGGGACGAACGGCGCCGGCAAGTCGACGATCCTGAAGGTCGTCTGCGGGCTCGGCACCCCGTCACGCGGAGTCGTGCGTCTCGGCGGCCGGACGATCACCTACGTCTCGCCGGAGCAGCGCGGGAAGTACGGCGTGCACCTGCTGCCGGGCGGCAAGGGCGTGTTCGCCGACATGACCATCCGGGAGAACCTGGAGATGGCGGCGTTCCGGATGCGCCGCGACCGCGCCGGCCGCGACCGCCGGTTCGCCTACGTCCTCGAACTCTTCCCCGACCTCGCCGGCCGCCAGTCGCAGCTGGCGGGGTCGCTGTCCGGCGGCCAGCAGCAGATGCTGGCGCTGGCGATGGTCCTCCTGCACGACCCCGAGGTACTGCTGATCGACGAGCTCTCCCTCGGGCTCGCGCCGGCGGTGGTGCAGGACCTGCTCGCCATCCTCGAACGGCTCAAGGCCGACGGGCTGACGATCGTCGTCGTCGAGCAGTCGCTGAACATCGCCCTCGCCATCGCCGACCGGGCCGTGTTCCTGGAGAAGGGGCAGGTCCGCTTCACCGGCCCCACCCGCGAGCTCGCCGAACGCGACGACCTGGCCCGCGCCGTGTTCCTCGGCCGGGAAGGCGGCTGACCACCATGCAGATGCCCACCGCACAGCTTCTCTTCGACGGCGCCGTCAGCGGGCTGGTCATCGGCCTGCTCGCGATCAGCATCGTCCTCGTCCACCGCTCCACCCGGGTCATCAACTTCGCTGTCGCGAACATGGGCCTCATCGGTTCGGCGTTGTTCGCGCTGTTCGTCGTCCGGTGGAACGTCCCCTACTGGGTGGCGCTGCCGCTGTCGCTGCTCATCGGCGCGGCCTTCGGCGCGCTCGTCGACCTCACGGTGATCCGGCGGCTGTTCCGGGCGCCGCGGGTCATCCTGCTGGTCGCCACCATCGGGGTCGCCCAGCTCGCGCTCACCGTCGTCACCGGGCTGCCCGACCTCGACGACTACCCGTCGGAGTACTACCCGGTGCCCTGGGGCGGCGCCTGGTCGCCGACGAGTGACCTGCGGATCACCGGGGCGCAGCTGAGCGTCCTGGTCACGGTGCCTGTCGTCGCCCTCCTGCTCGGTCTCTTCCTCAGCCGTACCGTGCTCGGCCGCACCGTCCGGGCCTCGGCCAGCAACCCCGAGCTCGCCCGGCTGCAGGGCATCAGCCCGAAGGCCGTCTCCACCGCCATGTGGGCCCTCGCGGGGCTGATCGGCACGCTCAGCCTCATCCTGATCTCGGCGCAGAACAAGTCGCTGGACCAGATCGCGACGCTCGGCCCCACCACCCTGGTCCGGGCGCTGGCCGCGGCGGTGATCGCCCGGATGGTGTCGCTGTGGGTCGCGATGCTCGCCGGTGTGGCGCTCGGGCTGCTGCAGTCGTTCGTCCAGTTCAACTGGCTCGACCAGCCGGGTCTGACCGACCTGGTCATCCTCCTGCTGGTCCTGGCCGCGGTCCTCGTCGTCAGCCGCGTCCGGGATACCGGGACCTCGGCGTTCTCGTTCGCACCCAGGACCGCGCCGGTCCCTGAACGGTTGCGTGACGTCTGGTGGGTGCGCCACCTGGAGCGCGCCCCGCTCCTGCTGCTCGGAGTACTCGCCATCGTCCTGCCGCTGCTGGTCCACCAGTCATCCCGGCAGCTGCTCTACACGGTCATTCTCTGCTACGCGATCTGCGCCGCCTCGGTCACCATCCTCACCGGCTGGGCCGGGCAGCTCTCCCTCGGGCAGATGGCCTTCGCGGGCCTCGGGGCCCTCACCGCCGCTGCGCTGAACCGCGGCCTGCGGATCTCGCTCGGGGGCAGCACCATCAGCCTGAACGCGCTGCCGTTCCCGCTGGCCGTTCTGATCGCGAGCCTCGTCACGGCCGCCATCGCCGCGCTGGTCGGCACCGGGGCGCTACGCGTGCGCGGGCTGCTGCTGGCGGTCAGCACCTTCGCCTTCGGCATCGCCGCCGAGCAGTACCTCTACCGCCGCGAGCTGTTCCAGGACGAAGGGGCCCACAGCGCCTCGTTCCCCCGCACCACCGCCTTCGGCATCGACATCACCAGCCAGCGCAGCTACTACTACCTCGTTCTGGTGGTCCTCGCCGTCGTGCTGGCCGTCGTCGCCCGGCTGCGCCGCTCCGGCATCGGCCGGACCACCATCGGGGTCCGGGACAACCCGGCGACCGCCGCCGCGTACACCGTCGGCACGACCCGGGTGAAGCTGCGCGCGTTCGCGCTCGCCGGCGGCATCGCCGGCCTCGGGGGCAGCCTGCTCGCCGGAGCCGTCCAGAACGTCCCCTACGCCGACCGGTACTTCCTGTCCGCCGACTCGCTCGCGCTCGTGTCGATCGTGGTCATCGGCGGCCTCGGCTCCGTCTACGGCCCCGTCCTCGGCGCGATGTGGGTCATCGGCCTGCCCGCGATCTTCCCCGACAACGATCTCGTCCCGCTGCTGACCTCCAGCCTCGGCCTGCTCATCCTCCTGCTCTACTTCCCCGGCGGCCTCGTCCAGCTCGGCTACAGCGCCCGTGACGCGCTCCTGCGCGCCGCCGAGCGGCGCCTGGGCCCCGCGCCCGCGAGCACGCCGCGGGTCGTCGCCGCAAAGGCGCTGAGCCGGACCATCACCCGAGAGCCGCTCCCCGCCGAGCAGGCTGTTCTCACCGCGACCGACCTGCGCGTCCGGTTCGGTGGTCTCACCGCCGTCGACGGGGTGTCCCTCCAGGTCCGACCAGGCGAGATCGTCGGGCTGATCGGCACCAACGGCGCCGGCAAGTCCACCCTGATGCACGCCCTCGGCGGCTTCGTCGCCGCCGACGGCACCGTCGAACTCGCCGGCCAGGACATCACCGGCGCCAGCCCGGCCGCCCGCGCCCGCGCCGGGCTCGGCCGCACCTTCCAGACCGCCACCCTGTTTCCCGAGCTCACCGTCCGCCAGACCGTCCAGATCGCCCTGGAGGCACGCGGTCACACAAGGCTGCTGAGCACCGCGCTGCACCTGCCCCACACCTTCCGCCGCGAACGCGCCCAACGTGCCGCGGCCGACGACCTGATCGGCTTCCTCGGCCTCGGCCGCTACGCCGACGCGTTCATCGCCGACCTGTCCACCGGCACCCGCCGCATCGTCGAGCTCGCCGGCCTGCTCGCCCTCGACGCCCGCCTGCTCTGCCTCGACGAGCCCACCGCGGGAGTCGCCCAGCGGGAGACGGAGGCGTTCGGGCCCCTCATCCAGGAGATCCGCCGCGAGCTGGACGCGGCCATGCTCGTCATCGAGCACGACATGCCACTGATCATGGGCATCAGCGACCGCGTCTACTGCCTCGAGACCGGACGGGTCATCGCCGAAGGCGCCCCCGACGTCGTCCGCAACGACCCCAGGGTCATCGCCAGCTATCTCGGCACCGACGAACGCGCCATCAGCCGAAGCGGCAGCGCGCCGAAACCGGCGGCGAACGACCACGAGGTCATCGGCATGACGACTTCCCCGTGAGCAGAACACCCGCGACATCCACCCAGATTTCTGCTTTCCACCGTCCATCACCTTCCTGGAGTTCTCTCAGATGAATTCGCGTCGCCATGCTCGCAGATTCGGGTCCTTATTCCTCGCGGCCACCGCCGCGCTGACGTTCGCCGCGTGCAGTGTCGAGTCGAAGGACGACGGCGACACTCCGCCCGCAGGCGGGGCCACCCCCGAGGCATATCCACCTCCGCCGGCATCGGCGACGGCACCCGGGGTCACCGCCGACAGCATAAAGATCGGCGTCGTCTATCCCGACCTGGAGAAGGTCAAGCAGTTTGTCGATGTCGACCACGGCGACTACAAGGCCGTCTTCCAGGCACTGATCGACAAGATCAACAAGGATGGCGGCGTCGCTGGCCGCAAGCTCGAGCCGGTGTACGGAGCGGTCGATGTGCTGTCGCCCGCCGGCGCCTCGGAGACCTGCGTCAAGCTGACCGAGGACGAGAAGGTCTTCGCCGTCATCGGCAGCCTCAACGCCGAAGACGTGAACTGCTACGCGCAGACCCACAAGACACTCGTCGTCGGCGGCGATCTCACCGCCGAGCGCTACGCCAAGGCCCAGGCACCGTGGGTCTCCGACCTCCGCGGCGGCGACGAGCTCGCCGAGGGCCTCCAGTTGTACATCGACAAGGGCGTACTGAAGGGCAAGAAGCTCGCGGTCGTCGCCTACCGTGACGATCAGGCCGTCCTGGACAAGGTCGTCCTGTCCACCCTGCGCGCCAAGAACATCCCGGTCGCCGAGACCGGTGTGCTCGACGCCGACACCACGGACCCGGCCGCCGTCTCGTCGCAGTTCAACGTCTTCATCCAGAAGTTCCAGTCCGCGGGCGTGGACACCGTTCTTCTCGTCGGCGGCTCCCAGGCCGCCTTCCCCGCCGAGCTCCAGAAGACCGACTACCGTCCCCGCCTGTTGTTCGCGAACTCCTCCACCGCGAGCTCCTACGTGGTGACCGCCGGAGACAACAATCTCGGCGTGCTCGACAACTCGCTCGCCCTGGGGCAGGCGGCGAACTACACAGACCCGAAGATCAACACGTGCATTCCCACGGTCGAGGCCGCTCTTCCCCAGACCAGAGGAAAGATCATCGAGCCGGCTGACACGCCTTCCGGGCAGCCGTCATGGGGCACCTCCGAATCGGTCGCCTGCCGCTACCTGACCCTTTTCCAGGCCATCGCCGAGAAGGCGGGCAAGGACCTGACATACAAGTCCTTCCAGGATGCCGAGTTCTCCCTGGGCACCTTCCGCATACCGGTCCTCGTCGACGCCGCGACATACAGCCGCCAGTCGCCGGCCGGCAATGTCCCGCCGCGGATCCTGCCGTGGGATCCGGCGAGGAAGGGATTCCTCACCGCTGGCTGATCAGCCTCCGTGCGCATGCCGCCCGGCCGGCGACAACGGCCGGGCGGCGTTCGGAACCACCAGTGAGCCTTTTCCACCTCACGGCTGTCCGAGAAGGTTTCCGCAGGTCCGAGCCGACGACGTAAAAGACTCAGTGCACGCCGGCGCCCCGCGCCTGCCGGGCGGGCCGCGACACGAAGAGGAAAAGTCTTGACCGCCACCACATTGACCCCCGGCAAGGTCCCGGACCTGGTCTCCCAGCTCACGCTGGAGCAGAAGGTCGCGCAGCTCACCGGATTCGCCGTCACCGACCTCGTCGTGCGTCCAACCAGCCCCGGCCCCGGTGCCGGCGGCGGCGCGGGCGGCGGCGCGGGCGCGGAGAACGCCGGCCCCGCCATCGACGTCGACCGGCTGCCGGCGCTGCGGCCCCACGGTGTGGGGCACCTGTCGCTGGCGTGGTTCCTCGGCCACGACGCCGAGAGCCTGCGCTCCGACCTCGCGCGGGTCCAGGCGGCGGTGCGCGAGGTGACGCCGTTCGGGATCGGGGCGCTCATCCACTTCGAGGCGATCAGCGGCCTGCTGCACAGCTCAGGCCCGCAGTTCCCGACCTCCTGGGCGCAGGCCGCCACCTGGAATCCCGGGCTCGTGACGCGGGCGGCGGCCGTGACCTCCGCCCGGATGCGCGCCGCCGGGATCCAGCACGCGCTGTCCCCGGTCATGGACCTCGCCCGCGACCCGCGGTGGGGCCGGGTGCACGAGACCTACGGGGAGGACCCCGAGCTCGCCGCGCAGTTCTCCGTCGCCTTCGTGCGCGGCATCCAGGGCGCCGAGGGCGAGTCGGGAGTACTCGCCTGCGCCAAGCACTTCGTCGGGTACGGCGCCTCCGAGGGAGGCCTCAACCAGGCCGTCACCCAGCTCGGGCGGCGGGCCCTCGTCGACGAGTACGCCGAGCCGTTCCGCCGCGCCATCGCCGAGGCGGGCCTCGCGACCGTCATGAACTCCTACAACGAGATCGACGGCGTCCCGTGCGCCGCGGACCGCTGGCTGCTCACCGAGCTGCTGCGTGACCAGCTCGGCTTCACCGGCCTGGTCGTCAGCGACTACGACTCCGTGACGCTGCAGACCCGCTTCTTCCACACCGCGGTCACGCCGGGGCACGCCGCCGTGCAGTCGGTGACCGCCGGTCTCGACGTCGAGCTCCCCGGCGACACGAACTACTCCTTCCTGGTCGAGGAGGTCCGCGGCGGCCGGCTCGACGAGAAGATCATCGACATCGCGACCACCCGCGTCCTCGCCGCCAAGGCCAGCGCCGGTCTCGTCCCCGGCCTGTCGGCACGCCGGTCCGCTCCCGCTCCTGCCGCCGGGACGCCGGACCCGGCCGACCCGGCCGACCCCGCCGGGTCGGGCGAGCCGGGCGAGCCGGGCGAGCCGGGCAGGGTGCGCCGCGCCATCGCCGAGCAGGGCATCGTCCTGCTCGGCAACGACGGCACCCTCCCGCTCACACCCCGGGCCGGCCGCGTCGTCGTGGTCGGCCCCGCGGCCGACGAGCTGCGCATCCACTTCGGCGCCTACACCTCGGCCTCGAACGCCGAGGTGCCGCTGGGCATGGTCGCGGTGATGACCGGGCAGGTCCCCGGCGTCGACCCGGCGACCTTCGTCTTCACCGACATCTTCCAGCCCCGGATGCCGGGGATGGACGGGAGGTTCGAGGCCGAGGCCCGCAGGTTGCACCCCGACGCGCCCACCGTGCTCGACGCGCTGCGGCAGGCCGACCCGTCCGTCACGTACGTCCCACTCGGGCGGTTCGAGGCCGACGCTGGACACCCGCTGGACAGCGCCGCCGTCGAGCAGGCGGTGGCCGACGCTGACATCGTCATCGCCGTGGTCGGCGAGCGGACAGGCTGGGTCGGCAACAACACCGCCGGCGAGGGCCAGTCGACCGCCTCCCCCACCCTGCCGGGTGACCAGGAGGCGCTCGTCGCGCTGCTCGCCGCCACGGGGAAGCCGCTGGTGACCGTGGTGGTCTCCGGGCGGCCGCTGCTGCTCGGCCCGGTCGCCGAGGCGTCGAACGCGGTCCTGCTCGCGCCGCTGCTCGGCGAGGAGGCGGGCCCCGCGATCGCCGACACGCTCTTCGGCACGGTCAACCCCAGCGGCAAGCTGCCCAGCACCTTCCCCCGCCACCTCGGCCAGGTGCCCATCTACCACGGGCACCACTACGGCAGTGGCTACGACCACCCGACGGGCTCCCGGCACGGCTACAACGACCTGGCCGACAACAGCCCGCTCTACCCCTTCGGCCACGGCCTGTCCTACAGCACCTTCGACGTCGCCCTCGACGACTCCGCCGGGCCGGCCGTCGAGGAGGTCGACGGGCTCCTGCGGACCCGGCTCGTCGTGACCAACACCAGCGACGTCGACGGCACGACCGTCATCCAGCTCTACGCCCGCGACGAGGCCGCGACCGTGGTCCGCCCCGTCCGGCGGCTGATCGGTTTCACCCGGCTGACGCTGGCGGCGGGGCAGCGCACGACCGTCTCGCTCGAAGCTCCCGTGGAGCGGCTCTTCTACACACAGGTCGACGGCACGCGGGGTGTCGAGGCCGGCGAGGTGACTCTGCTCGCCGGCCTCAGCAGCGACGACATCCGGGCCGGCGCCACGATCACCATTCCCGCGCGCACCGCAACGCCGGAGGCGCCACAGCTCCTGGAGGCATCATGACCACCGAGGCCGCCGGCGAGGGAGGCCTCACGCCCTTCGCCGGCTGGGTCCGGTTCCTGGAGACCACAAGTCCGGAGTTGGTCGCCGAGCGGATGCCGGCCGGCCCGGACACCGCGGCCCTCACCGCCCACTACCCCGAGCTGGCCCGGGTCGAGGTACAGGACGTGACCATCGGCGGCGCCGGCGGGATGGCTGCCCGCCTCTACCGCGAGCCGGGCCACGCGACGGGCGCGGCGCTGGTCTGGGTGCATGGCGGCGCCTTCGTCGGTGGCGACCTCGACATGCCCGAGGCGAACTGGGTCGGCCTGACCCTGGCCTCGCGGGGTGTTCCGGTGCTGTCGGTCGAGTACCGCAAGTGCCTGCGGGGCACGCATTTCCCCGCACCGTCCGACGACGTCCTCGCCGCCTGGCAGTGGGCGGTCGAGCGCGCCGGGGAACTGCGGGTCGAACCGTCCGGGCTGCACCTCGGCGGGGCCAGCGCGGGCGGAAACCTGGCCGCCGGCGTGACCAAACGGCTGCGGGACGGCGCCGGACCGCTGCCCGCATCTCTGGTGATCGTGTACGGCGTCCTGCACGCGCAGCTGCCGCCCGCGAGCGCGGATCTTCGGGCCAGGACGGACTCGGCGACCGGACTTTTCCTCACCCCCGACATGGCCCCCGAGATCAACCGGAACTTCACCGGTGACGAGGCCGCGCTGGCCGACCCGTACGCGTTCCCCGCCAACGGCGACGTGGCGGGTCAGCCGCCGGTGTACGTGCTCAACTCCGACACGGACTTCCTGCGCGCCTCGGGAGAGGCCTATGCCGCGCAGCTCGCCACGGCCAGCGTCCCGGTCCGCGTCGAGTTCGAGCCGGGTTCCCTCCACGGGCATCTGAACGAGCCGTTCACAGCGGCCGCCGAACGCAGCCTGGACCGGATGACGGCCTGGCTGACCTCCGCACTGACCTCCGCGAAGGGAAGCTCAGCACCGTGAACGTGAATCCGATCCTGCCCGGATTCCACCCGGACCCGACGATCTGCCGGGTCGGCGACGACTACTACCTCGCCACGTCCAGCTTCGAGTACTTCCCGGGCGTGCCGATCTTCCACAGCACGAACCTGACCGACTGGGACCAGATCGGCAATGTGCTCACCCGCCGCACCCAGCTGAACGTGTCAGCCGGTCTGGCCGGCGCGAACGCGGGCATCTTCGCGCCGACACTGCGCCACCGTGACGGCCGGTTCTGGCTG
>NZ_ADGX01000058.1 GCF_000177675.1 Parafrankia sp. EUN1f | reverse complement strand
GCGAAAGCGTGATGGACATCGAGAACGAGTCGACGACGTCCAGGCCGAGCTGGTCCGGCTTCAGCTCGTCGCCCTCGCGCTGGGCCCGGAAATAGGAGCCGCCGGCGAAGGTTGGGTTTCCGCCCTCGTCGGAGTACCGCTCCATGTACGCCAGGAGAGTCCGCACCAGAACCTGCGGGATCCGGCGGGGATCGCCGAGCTCCGAAAGGGCCTCGGCGACGTCGCCGGCCGTCTCGTCCGGTCGGACGAAACCCATACCGGCCATCTGGTAGGCGGGATACATGATACAGAGCAGCTGCTCGGCATCACTGGTCGAATTCGAAGTGTCACGGCCACCGAAATTCCATTCCTCGTCGGGAAACGAGTACCTGGCGGCTGCCTTCCAGAGCTCCAGCAGGAGCTGCCGCGGTCGGATGTCCAACGCTTGTTCCCCCTGTCCTGACGTTCAGAAGCCGCACGCATGCGCACCGCCTCACCGGCGAGGCAGCGAGCCCTCCTGGCTCGAAGCGCGGCTGGCACCCGCATCTGCCGGGGCCCTGTTCGGTGGCATCACGGCGTGACGGCGACTTTCTTCGGCTCCTCGGGTCCTACCGGTTCCCGCCTGGTCCGGCCGCGTACCAGGACCATCGCCTCGTAACCCTCGCGTAGCAGCACCTCGGTCTCGATCCGATGCGTCTCGAGGTCCGTGACGATTCCTTCGATGCTTTCACCGATCTCAGCCATGCTCAGGGGCACCGCCGGGAAACTGACCCCCCCGATGCTGTACCCACTGGACTTCTCCATGTAGGCCATTGCGAACGGCGCGCCCGGCACGAGGGCGTCCAGGAAACACCGGGCCGCCCGCTCGGACTCCGACTTCAGCGTGGAGATCGAGCAGGCGACGAAGAACATCGTCCCGATGTCCCAGCGGGCCCGGGGCAGATCGAAGACGCTGCCCCGGCGGATTTCGGTCCGTTCCGCGAGCGCCCGCCGGGGGTCGCCGGCATCGGCGTATGCGCGTTCCTTGCTCAGCACATCCCAGAACGGATCCCAGGAGCTTCCGTAGGACTGGACCTCGTCCCTGAGCCACTCGACGTTCTTCGCCGAGAACTCCACCAGGGTCAGCCGCCGGCACCAGGGCAACATGGTCAGTGCGGGGTAGAGGTTGCTGCCGCTACCGACGTCCAGGCCGCGCAGCGTCGGGCCGTCGGCCGCTTCCGCGGCGAAGGTGACGAAGAAGTCCCGGACGCCTTCGATGATCTCCCGGTCGTCGTCGCGAAGGACCGCGTAGTTGTCCCCGTGGTACTCCTTGGGGTCGAACAGGTCCCATGGCCCCTTGGAGTTCCCCGTCCAGGCCGGTCCGGATTCACTGGGCTCTTGCTCCACCACATCGGCTCCCACGGAATGCGCACGTCAGTGTTTCGGAACGGGCCAGCGGCTGGCCCGGCATCTACAGACGACGAAACGTGGGGCTGGCCGCGCGCGGTCACACTGTGCGCCCTCGCGGACACAGCACCCCGGTAGGCGGGCGGCAGCACAGGAGCCCGCCCGCCCCAGCATGGCTTTCTGAGATCAGAGCAGGTCAGAGCAGAGCAGGTCAGAGCAGAGCAGGTCGGACCAGACCAGGTCAGCGCGGAACCGCGCTCGACGAGCGATCTCTCGAATACACGGCCGCGGCGAGCATCAGCTCGTACAGAAACCGCGGCTCGTTCGGGCCGTAATACTCCTGCTCGCGCCTGAGCCGCACGAATCCCAGTGATTCGTAAAGAGTGATCGCGGGTTTGTTGCTGGGCTCGACGGCCAGGCGCACCCGTTTCACCCCGCGTCGGTCCAGGCTCCGCAGCGTCTCCACCGCCAGCGTGCGCCCATGCCCCTGCCCACGTTGCGCGATGTCCACCCCGAGTGCGAGGAAGTGAGCTAGATCGCGCTGGGAGTCCGCACCGGACCGCACCGCGATGGAATAGCCGATCAGCCTGTCCTCGCACTCGGCCACCAGGATCTCGCTCTGGTGGACATCGAAGTACTGCCGGAGGACGAAGTAGGGATAGGCGAGATGACCGAAGATCTTCTGGTCGATCTGCTCGAGACCGGAGAGGTCCTCCGCCCTGACCGACCTCACCATGACCGCGTCCACGGCTCGTCCCTCCCGGCCTTCCCTGCCATCTCGACATACCGGCCCATGGACGACACCCACGCGAACCCGCCTTGCCGGAACGGCTCACCCACCGCTCGGCACACCCACGGCACCCTCGGCTTTCCGGCAATCGGCGCGCCACGCCCAGGCGCCAGGCCGTGCTCCAAACAGTACCGCGCTCACCACCGTCGACCGGCGGCGGCGTGCGTGAAGGCTCGTGGTGCGGGTGCATACAGACAGGATGCATCAGCGGTTGCACATTATCCGTAAAACGGATGACTCGAAGCCGACACAATTCCACCTGGACCCGAACAGTGACTGCTGAGAAGCAACAAAACGCACATCTCGACAAATGTCTGGGTGCCGCCACATCAACATCACGATAAGACGATCTTCGCCCAAGGTAGCCGGCAAAAAGAGACTCCGCAAGAGCCGGATCCGGCCCTTGCGGAGTCTCTCGTTCCGGGCGCTCCGCCCCGCTGCGGCGCGAGGCGGGCGCCAGCTCCTACCTACCGGCGGGCGTACCGGCGGCTGTGCGGGGCCCGGGAGACACCACGGCCACTGAAGGAACGCCACAGGGCGAGCACGATGATGGCTCCGATGATCGAGCCGATGACGCCCGACGGCTGGAGGGCGCCCTCGCCGAGATCCTTACCGAAGAGAACATAGCCGAGAAAGCCGCCGACGAAGGAACCGACGATTCCGACGCCAATCGTGCCGAGAATTCCGATCGGGTCCCGGCCCGGGAGAACCAGGCGGGCAACCGCGCCGGCGACAAGACCGAGCAGGACCATGACGACGAGAAAGGTGACCATCAGCGAGCTCTCCCTTACCGAGATGTTTTTCCTTCGAAGTTCGACTGAGATCATTGTTCCCGGGCGGTTCCGACACAAACATATTTATCTTGAAAATTCACGATCTGGCAGATTTACCGGTTTCCGCGGGCCCCGGACAAAGCGACAGGTGATCGGGCGAGGTCAGTCGCCGGAGCGGGCGGACCGTGTCGCCCCCCGGCGGTGCACGGTCCGCCGGAGGATCAGCAGCACCGCCACGCCGAAGGCCGCCCCGCCGGCGGCGCGAGGACGGCGCCGCGCCTGCTCGCCCACGCTTCGAGCGGCCTTTCCACTGGTCACGGCGGTTCGCTCGACAGCTGCCACCGCCTGCGGATGCTGGTCGAGCTGGTCCCGCACAGTGCTGAGAGCCTTGTCCTTCGCCTCGACCGTCCGCTCCGTCGCGGTCGCGACCGTCGGGTTCTGGGCCACCTTCTCCCGGACCGCACCCGCCGCCCGCTCCGCGACATCCCGCGTCTTCTCTGTAGCCGAAACCACATGCGGGACGAGACCGGTGGTCATGTCGTTGAACTTCCGGCGAATGTCGGCGGCGCTCACACCGCTGTCCGTCGCGGTGGCCTCCAGGGGATGTTCGGCCGCGTCCGCGGAGCGCCCACCCGCTTCCACGGAAACGGCACCGCCAGTACCCGATCCCGCGCTTCCTCCGGTATTGGGACCCTCATTCATCTCGCGCTCCTCCTCGGTCGATCACGCTTCTCGCGCACGGTGAGCTGGCGGGGACTCCCCGGTTGCCCGCACGCGCTGCCCTCCCTTCCCGACTACCCATGGAATTTTCGGATAACCCACCGTTTCAAGGGACAGCGGCGGAACCTCACGCCAGGTCCGTTTCACCCCACCCCCCCTGGACCCGCATCCCGGCCCGTCGGGGTTCCGACAGGCTCGCGCTCCGTCGGAGTTCCCGCACGCTCGCGCTTCGTAGAGCTCCGGCACGCTCGTGTTCGGCCGGATCGGCCGGATCGGTCGGACGCCGCGCGCTGGCTCGTACGTCCCATGTCCGGCAACGGAGCGCAGCGGCCGGGCGGAGTCGTCTAGCGTTCCCTTCACGGCTCCCGCCGCGCCTGTCGCGCCAAGGAGGTGCCTGATGTCGGATACCGCTGCTGTGTGGGCTGACGATGGCCAACCCGACGGCCTCTACGGCCTGCGGGAACTCGCCGCGCAGCTCGCGGCCGGGATGATGAGCTCGCAGGAGCTCGTAGCGGCCAGCCTGGAACGCATCCAGGCGACGGCCTCCACCCTCAACTCCTTCCGGGTCCTGCGCGCGGACGGGGCGCTGCGAGAGGCCGCGCAGGCGGACCGGCGGCTCGACGCCGGCGAGCGGCTGCCGCTGCTGGGCGTTCCGATCGCCATCAAGGACGACACCGACATCGCCGGGCTTCCGACCGCGTTCGGCGCCGCCGGTGACTTTCCGCCCGCGACCGAGGACTGCGAGATGGTCCACCGGCTGCGCGCCAGCGGAGCGATCATCGTGGGGAAGACGAACACCCCCGAGTTCGGGCAGTGGCCGTTCACCGAGGGGCCCGCGTTCGGCAGCACCCGCAACCCCTGGAACCTCGACTACTCGCCCGGTGGGTCCTCGGGCGGCGCGGCCGCGGCGGTCGCCGCCGGGCTGGTGCCCGCCGCGATCGGCTCGGATGGGGCCGGCTCGGTCCGCATCCCCGCCGCCTGGACCCACCTCGTCGGCATCAAGCCCCAGCGCGGACGGATCTCCAGCGCACCGGTGACCGAGCAGTTCAACGGGTTGACCACCTTCGGCCCGCTGACCCGCACCGTCGCCGACGGCGCCCTGCTGCTGGATCTGCTGGCCGGCAGCCTCCCCGTGGACCGGGACCGGGCCGCCCCACCGATGGAGTCGTTCGTGCGGTCGGCCGAACGCCCGCCGCCACGGCTGCGGATCGGGCTGTCGTTGCGGATTCCGTACAGCGGGATGCCGGCCACGCTTGATCCCGCTGTCCGCTCCGCGGTGGAACGTCTCGCCGAGGTGCTCGCCCGGCTCGGGCACGAGGTGGTGCCGCTCGATCCGCCGTACGGGCTGCTCGGTCTCCTCTTCCTCCCCCGGTCGATGGACGGCATCCGGGACTGGTCCCGCCGGGTTCCGGATCCCGGCCTGCTCGACCCGAGGACGCTGACGAACGCGCGCAACGGGCGCGCGCTGCGGCCGCTGCTCGGTCTGACCAGGGCGGCCGAGGCTCCGGCCCGGGCGTACATCGGCCGTGTCTTCCGCCAGGTGGACGTCCTGCTGGCACCGACGACCGCGGTGCCGCCACCTCGGGTCGGCGAGCTCAACCGCCCGACGAGCTGGGAGACCGATCAGGCCATCATCGCGGCGGCTCCGTACACCTGGCCGTGGAACGTCCTCGGCTGGCCGGCGATCAACGTCCCGGCGGGGCTGACCGCGGCCGGCCTGCCGGTCGGTGCGCAGCTGATGGGGCCGGCTGGTGGCGAGGGCCCGCTGATCTCCCTGGCCGCGGAGCTGGAGGACGTCGAACGGTGGTACACCCGCCGGCCGGGGCGGCTGGAGACCTCGGCACCCGCCTGACGTTGGCGAACCCGATTCCGGCGCATCCGATTCCGGCACATCCGACTCCGGCGAACCTCCGATCGCCGGCGAACCTCCGATCACAGGCGAAAATGAAGGTCTCCGGCTGACAGGCATCGTCCGCCCGGGACAATGGCGCATGCTCACCAGCGTGGTTCACCGGGTCAGGGCCCACACCGACCCGCTCACCGCCGCCCTGCTGGTCCTCGCCGCCGGGATCGCCGTCGGCGCGGCCACGGATCTGTCCACGACCGGTTATTTCGGTATCGGCGCGCTGGTCGCGGCCGTGACCTGTCCACCCCTGGTGACGCTGGGTCTGGGTCTGTGCTGCGAGGTCGTGGCGGTGGTCTCCGGGGTGTGGGACCACCGCTTCGGCAGCGGCCAGCACATCGCCGCGTGTGTGCTGGTCGCCACCCAGGTGGCCGTCGCGGTGTACGTCTCGGCCCACCGGATCCGCCGGAGCTCCGAGCTGCGGCAGGTCCGGGCGGTCGCGGAGGTCGCTCAACGGGCCCTGTTGCCGGACGTGCCGAAGACGCTGCACGGTGCCGGCTTCGCCGCCCGGTACCTCTCGGCGTCCAAGGAGGCGTCGGTCGGCGGCGACCTCTACGAAGTCGTGGCGACGCCGCACACGATCCGCCTCATCATCGGCGACGTGCGGGGCAAGGGGCTGCCCGCCGTCCGGCTCGCGGCAGTGGTGCTCGGCGCCTTCCGCGAGGCCGCGGTCACCTGGCTCGACCAGGGGCAGGTCGCGGCCGCCTGCGCACGGTCGGTGAGCCGCGAGGCGGATCCGGAGGACTTCGTGACCGCACTGCTGGTCGACATCCATCCGGACGGCCAGCTCAGCCTGTGCTCGGCGGGTCATCATCCGCCCTTGCTCGTCGGCACCACGACCACGACCACGCTGACCTGTCCGTCCGGCCCGCCGCTCGGGCTCGGTGAGCAGTTCGCCACGACGGTCACGGACTGGGAGATCGGTGACCGGCTGCTGCTGTTCACCGACGGCCTGATCGAGGCGCGTGACGGCAACCGCGCCTTCTTCCCGCTGGACCGGCACGTCGACCTGCTCCGGGAGGTGTCGCCGGGCGCCGCCCTCGATCAGCTCACCGCCGCGCTCACCAGCCATGTCGGTGGCAACCTGCACGACGATCTGGCGCTGCTGCTGGTCGAGCGGCTGGCAACGGCCCCACCGCAGCCTCGGAGCCGCTCGACCGCGTCGACCGGTCTGCCTGCCTCGACCGGCCAGAGCGGCCCGGGCGGCCAGAGCGGCCAGACCGGTGCCCAAGCGGACATCCCGCTGGCCGACGCCCGCTGAGGGCCCACGACTACCACCCTCCCCGCTCGGTACGTCACCTGGCGTAATCGATTGCTGGGTCGCAGACTCTTGGCGACACCGGTGGCGGCGGGAGGGAGGGACGTCCAATGGCCCTGCATGGTCGGGCGAAGGGCGAACACGGTGACCAGACCGTCGCGATACGCCCACACCTGGCGGTCCCGGACGCCGACACCACGGTTCCCCGGTTCCGGCTGCCCCGCTCGTCGATGCCGGCGGCGACGGCCTACCAGGTCGTGCGCGACGAGCTGATGCTCGACGGGAACGCCCGCCTCAACCTCGCGACCTTCGTCACCACCTGGATGGACGAGCACGCGGACCGGTTGATGGCGGAATGCGCGGCCAAGAACATGATCGACAAGGATGAGTACCCGCAGACGGCCGAGCTGGAGGCACGCTGCGTGAACATCCTGGCCAGGCTGTGGCACGCCCCGGACGCCGCCGACACGATCGGCTGTTCGACCACGGGTTCGTCCGAAGCCTGCATGCTGGCCGGGCTCGCCATGCTGCGCCGGTGGCGTGGCGCCCGGGACCCGCGCGACGCTCCGGCGCCGAACATCGTCATGGGCGCGAACGTGCAGGTCTGCTGGGAGAAGTTCGCCCGCTACTGGGACGTCGAGCCCCGGCTGGTCCCACTCGCTCCCGGGCGCACCCATCTGACGCCGGACGAGGCGGTCGCCCGCTGCGACGAGAACACGATCGGGGTGGTGGCCGTCCTCGGCTCGACCTTCGACGGGACCTACGAGCCCGTGGAGCAGATCGCCCGGGCGCTGGACCAGCTGGCCGAGACCGGCGGCCCGGACGTCCCGGTGCACGTCGATGCCGCCTCCGGCGGGTTCATCGCGCCGTTCTGCGACCCGGACCTGCACTGGGACTTCCGGCTGCGGCGCGTCGTCTCCATCAACACCTCAGGCCACAAGTACGGGCTCGTGTATCCGAGCGTCGGCTGGGTTGTGTGGCGCGACACCGAGCACCTTCCGGACGAACTGGTGTTCGACGTCGACTATCTCGGCGGCACGATGCCGACGTTCGCCCTGAACTTCTCCCGACCAGGGTCACAGGTGGTAGCGCAGTACTACTCGATGTTGCGACTCGGCCACGCCGGCTATCAGCTCACCGCCCGCACGTGCCGTGACAATGCGCGATGGCTTGCGGACGAGGTCGCCAAGCTGGGGCCGTTCGAGCTTGTCTCGGACGGCTCCGGCATCCCCGCGTTCGCCTTCACGACGAGGGCTGGCACGGACTTCAGCGTCTTCGACGTGTCCGAGGCGTTGCGGACCCGGGGCTGGCTGGTGCCCGCCTACCGGTTCCCCGCCGATCTGACGGATCTGGCCGTGCTGCGGATCGTGATCCGCGCGGACTTCAGCCGCGAGCTGGCGCATCTGCTGGTCGACGACCTTCAGCGGGTGGTCGGCCGGCTGAGCGGCCAGGCCTCCCGGCCGGCGTGGTCCGCCGCAGACCAGGCTTCGTTCCATCACTAGCGCCCGTTCACGGGCGCCTAAGCCCAGCTCACGGCCATGATCCTGCCCACACCGAAGGAGGAGGGAGACACGATCAGGACAACACCTTGGGCGACCGCCGGACCAGCCGGGCGTCATGGAATGTTTCGCTCCGGTGATCCCCGGACGACCGGAGGAAGTGTCGTAATCAGGACGGCGACCACGTGTCACAGCAACTGAGAAATTCTTCATAGAATGAACATGAAAACCCAAGAAAACATGGCTGTTCGGCTGGCCGCCGGCCGGTCCGCCGCTGCGGCGCCGGGCGATTGCGCGGGTCAGGGGCCCGCGAGGCCGGTGGCCGGTGCGCCCGTTTGCACCTGCCGATCGGCAGGATTACACCTGCCGGTCGGCACAGTGGCACCAACGGACCGGCCGGGCAACGTAGCACGGGTCACCCGACCGACGGGCACCGAACAGCCCGTCCTGTTACAGCGAACACACCATTCGGCGGGCTGTATTCTGGCAAACACTTAGCGTAACGCGGCGAACCTCACCATGACGACAGCCGCAAAAGTAGGCATTGTTGAAGTTAAGCGAAATCGAGAAAGGTGATGCAATGCATTCTGTGACCTCCCCCACGGCCGCGGTGCAGGCGAAGAGCAGGTTAGCCGGTGACGTCCCGCGCCAGCCTCAGCGCCGGCACCGGGACAAGGTGAGCCGTGCCGACCGAACCCTCATCGCCGTCCGTGACGCCCTGGCCCGGGCCGACCGACCGGTACGCGCGCGCGTCCTCGCCCTCGACCTCGGCCTCCCGGCCGCCGAGGTGACCGCCGGACTGCGCAGGCTGCAGGACAGCGGTGCCGCCCTCTCCCACGCTCGTCGCTGGGTCGCCGTCGACCCGTCGTCCAGCCCCGCCGCGCCCGCCGCGCCGGGCTGTGATCGCTCCGGCCCCAGCCAGCCAGGTCACAACCAGCTGTGACCCCCTACTGCTGAGCTCCCGGCAACGCCGGCCTTCCCGGTAACGCCGAGCTCCCCCATAACCGCGCCGCTCGCCCGCGAGCGGACGCAGGGCACAGGACGCGGTGTCGTCGCGACCGGTCACGCGGCACGCTCGCGCCCACCCACGGACTGGGTTCCAGCGCCTGCCCGGGGGCCGCGTCAACGGCCCCGAGGCAGGCGGGACCCGGTCGGTTCCCGGTGACCGGGCCAGCCGACGACGTTCAGGATGCCGGGGCCACCGAGATCGACTTCACGTCGAGGTAGCCCTCGATGCCCTCACGGCCCAGCTCACGCCCGATCCCGCTGGCCTTGACCCCACCAAACGGGGCGTTCGGGTCCATGCTGTAGGCCTGGTTGACGCCGAAGGTGCCGCTGCGGACCTTTCGCGCCACCGCGAGCCCGCGCTCGATGTCGGACGTCCACACCGAGCCGGACAGCCCGTACTCGGTGGCGTCCGCGATGCGTACCGCCTCGGCGTCGTCGCCGTACGGCAGAACCGTCAGGACCGGGCCGAAGATCTCCTCCCTGGCGACCCGCATGCCGCTGTCGACGTCGGCGAAGACGGTCGGGCGCACGTACCAGCCGCTCTCGACACCGGCCGGCAGATCACTGCCGCCGGTGACCAGCCGGGCACCTTCCTTCTGCCCCTCCTCGATGTAGCCGCGCACCCGCTCCTGCTGGCGCCGGGCGACCATCGGGCCGACCTTCGTCGCGGGGTCGGACGGATCACCCACCGGCAGAGACTCGACCATCGAGACCAGCGCGTCGAGGTACTCGCTGTACCGCGACCGGGGGACGAGGATCCGGGTCTGGGCGACGCACGCCTGCCCGCTGTTCATCAGCCCGGCGATCTCCACCCCTGCCGCCACCGCGGCCGGGTCGGCGTCGTCGAGCACCACGGCCGCGGACTTGCCGCCGAGCTCCAGGCTGACCCGCTTGAGGTTCGACCCGCACGAGGCGGCGACCAGGCGACCGGCCGCCGTCGACCCGGTGAACGACACCTTGTCCACGCCCGGATGTGACACGAGGTACTCGCCCAGGTCCCGGTCGCCGGGCAGCACGCTGACGACCCCCGGCGGCAGCCCCGCCTCGGTGAGCAGGTCCGCCAGCACGTAGGCGTCCAGCGGCGTCTCCGGGGACGGCTTCAGCACCACCGAGCACCCGGCGAGCAGCGCCGGCACCAGCTTCCCGACGGTCAGGAACAGCGGCATGTTCCACGGGACGATGGCGGCGACGACGCCGATCGGCTCCTTGCGGACGATGATGTCCTGCCCGTAGAAGCCCTTGCGAGGCTCCTCCCACGCCAGGTTCACCGCGATGTCGGCGAAGGCGCCCATCATCATCCAGGGCAGAGCCACGTGGGACAGCTTCGCGAACGAGATCGGCGCGCCCATCTCGGCGCTGATCAGCTCGGCGAGCTCCTTGCGGCGCGGCTTCACCAGCCCGGCGAGCCGCCGGATGACCTCGGCGCGTTCCGCCGGGTCGAGACGCGGCCAGGGGCCTTCGTCGAACGCCTGGCGCGCCGCGGCCACGGCCCGGTCGACGTCCTCGTTGCCGGCCGCCGCGATGCGGGCGATGACCTGCTCGCTGTGCGGCGAGACGACCTCGATCACGCCGGTGCCCGTGCCCGCCGGCGCGACCCACTCGCCCCCGATGTACAGATGTTCTTGCTCCTGCATGAGTCCCTCCGGACACGGCCCGCAGTAGTGGTCAGTCATTGATGAGCAACATCTCCGGGCATGCCGACGATCCCGGCACCCCACCGCGCCCTCGGCACCCCACCGTGCCACGACCCGCCCACCGCGCAGCCGCCGACAGTTGCAGTTGCCATGCGACAACACTAACGTTGCAGACAAAGTCGAACAACCGAATCCAACTCGCTCCCACTCCGCGGGAAAGTGATCCACCCGGAGAAAATTCAGCCGCGCGGCCAGGGCGAGCCCAGGCCGTTCGCACGCGTTCCCACCGAGGGTGATCAGTGGGCGATCCTCCGGGCACCACCCCAGCCGACCCACCCACCAGCACAGCACGACACCGGAAGTCGATGCCCGCACGATCCCCGGGATCGAAATCGGATCAGATCTACAACATTCGATGAAGCATCACGGTGGGATCACAGCTCTTTCGAGAACTTTCCCGCGAGCTGATTCGGACGGGCCTTCCCGGCCCGTTCAGGAGATCACCGAAGCAGCCGCGGAATTTGCCGTCATCTGACCGGGAATCCCGGCCGGAGCAGGAACAGGGAGGCAGTTGTGCCCGCACGAGACGTGCCCGAGTCCCCGGCCTCGGCGGATCCGGCCACGGTGGCCGCCGGCGCTGGCCGGCCACGCGCCCGCCGGTCCGAGCTGGCCACTCCGGCCAGCAGCGCGAAAATGTGCGAGAAAGCCGCCGCCTCCGACGCGGACCTGGTTTTTCTCGACCTGGAGGACGCCTGCGCGCCAGCTGCGAAGGAGGCGGCCCGGGGCATCGCCGTAGCCGCGCTCACGGGTCTGGAATGGGGACGGACCATCCGCGCCGTCAGGGTGAACGGCCTGGACACTCCGTGGTGTCACGACGACATCATCGAGATCGTCACCGGCGCACGCGAGGCGCTCGACGTGATCATCGTGCCCAAGGCTCGGTCCGCGCGGGATGTCTGGTGGGTCGACGTCCTGCTCACGCAGCTGGAGCACAAGCTCGGGCTCACCCGGCGGATCGCGCTGGAGGTCCTCATCGAGGAGGCCGAGGGCCTCTCGAACGCCGCCGAGATCGCCCGGGCCAGCAGCCGCCTGGAGGCGATCATCTTCGGCGCGGGAGACCTCTCCGCCTCGTTGCGGGCCCGGGTGGACGGAAACTTCGACCCGGTAGGGGACTATCCAGGGGATTTCTGGCATTTCGCACGAGTCCAGGTGCTTGCCGCGGCGCGCGGGGCAGGCATCGACGCGATCGACGCGCCCTACCCGGCGTACCAGGACATCGAGGGTTACCGGCGTGCCGCCACGCACGCCAGCCTGTTGGGATTCGACGGTAAATGGGCGATCCATCCCGCCCAGATCGCCGTCGCCAACGAGGTGTTCGCGCCGACCGAGCAGGAGGTCGCGGAGGCACACGAGGCGGTGGCGATCTACCGGGCCTCCGAGGCCGAGGGGGTGGGCGCGATCGGCCGGGACGGCCGCCTCGTCGACGCCGCGCACATGCGCCTCGCCGCGAACACGCTGTACAAGGCCTCGCTCACCGGCTCCTGACACCTGACACCCGACGCAGGGCCTCCGGTCGCGGCCACGGAGGCGGACACGGAGGCTCCGCCGCGCTGTCGCCGGCTGCATCCCCGCCGTAGCTGGGATGCAGCCGGCGAGCCAGATCCACCCGGGTACCAAAAACACGCACGACAAAATCCCGCAAGCCGCGGCGCACAGCCTTGCCCGGCTTAGCGGGAATCTTTCCAGGCGGCGGACTTAGGAACCCTTCAAGATTGCTATTTCGGCATCTTTACCTCGAACGCATGATGTGTAGACTGAGGGCATGGTCGAGCAGCTTTCTGATTCTCTAGCGGCACGCCGCTTGGCGGGGAAGGTGGCGGTGGTTACCGGTGCCGGCTCCGGAATCGGCCGGGCCACCGCCCTGCTTTTCTCACAGGCCGGTGCCAGGGTCGTCTGCGCCGATATCAGCGGCCGCGAGAAAGATACCGCGACGACGATTGGTGACGGCGCGGTCGCGGTGCACGCCGACGTCTCCGTCGCCGCCGACGCGAAAAACATGATCGACACCGCCGAACGCGAGTTCGGCCGGCTCGACGTGCTCTTCAACAACGCCGGCTTCGGCGGTCCACCGAAGCCGCTCGCCGAAATCGAGGAAGAGACCTTCGACATTCTGGTCGCGGTCAACCTCAAGGGCGTCTTCCTCGGCATGAAATACGGAATCGCCGCGATGCTGCGCCATGGCGGCGGCTCGATCATCAACACGGCGTCAGCGGCCGGGCTCGTCGGCTGGAAGGGAAAGGCCGGATATTCGGCCGCGAAGGGCGGGGTCATCCAGCTCACCAAGTCCGCCGCCCTGGACTACGCCGAGAGCCGTATCCGGGTCAACGCGATCTGCCCCGGCATGACCTGGACCGGCCTGGCCAACGCGGCCGACGACTCCGAGCCGCCGGACGGCAGCAAGCTGCCCCAGCCGATGCGGCGCTGGGGCCTGCCGCAGGAACTGGCCGCGGCCGCGCTGTTCCTCGCCAGCGACGAGGCCTCGTTCATCACCGGTACGGCGATCCCGGTCGACGGCGGCTACGTCGCCCGCTGACCCCATCCGGGTGGCCGCTGTTCCCGGGCGGCCACCCTGACCACCGGCGCCGGAGCCCGCCGCGGTCAGCGTCACCGGCCGGTCAGCTGCTCGACCACGGAGGCGAAGGCGCCGACCTCCGACTGCTGGATGCTGACGTAGTTCACCCCGAATGCCTCGCGACGCTCCTGTAGCCGCTCGACGATCTCGTCGACGGACCCCACCAGCACGTTCGGATGCCGCATCAGGCTGCCCGCGTCGACCTGCATCGTCGCCGCGACCCGGGCGAGGGCCTGCGCGGCCTCTTCGGCATCCTTGGTCACCCGGGTGAAGAACGGCGAGCTCTCGATGTCGATGCCGCCGAAGCGCTCCCCCGCGGCGTCCCGCACATACCCCACCCGGCGCACCGCCTCCTCGGCGGGCGTCAGGCCGTCGGAGTTCACCGGGACGAACGGCACGTTGGAGATGCTGACGATGTCGGCCTCACGCCCGGCGAGGGAAAGCACCCGCCGGCGGCCGCCACCGATCATGATCGGTGGGTGCGGGCGCTGCACCGGCAGTGGCAGCCCCGCGTAGCCCGTGACGTTGACGAACTCGCCCTTCTGATCGAGGGCCTCCCCGGACCAGTGGGCCTTGAACAACGCGACCGCCTCGGCGAGCTTGCTGATCCGGTGTGGCGGCGCGTCGAAGGGCACGCCCATGGCCCGGTACTCGGGCTCGCTCCAGCCCGCCCCGATACCGAACTCGAGGCGCCCGTCGGAGAGCAGGTCGATCGTCGCCGCCTCCTTCGCGAGGACGGCAGGCACGTGGTAGTCGACGCAGAAGACCCGACAACCCACGCGCAGGGTGGTCGTCACCGCGGCCGCGGTGGCCATGGCCGCGATGGGAGCGAGGTACTGCGGTGGCCACCTGGCCTCGCGCTGCGCCGGCCCCGGCCCCAGGTAGTGGTCGGCGAGGAAGAGGGTGGAGAACCCAAGATCCTCAACCCGATGAGCCAGGTCGCGCCACTCGGCAGCCGACTTCGCCTTCGTGGCCTGGACCGCGAAGCGGAAGGGTCGCTCGTTCGTCACAAGTCGGAGAATAACATGCCCGTCCGACTATAGGACGACCTCACATCTCGTGGTAGCGTCATTTCCGGTCACAAAGATCGCCGTTCTCATCCACCTTCCGAGAGGACGTGCCCATGGTCAAGGGGTCGAGGGCCGGCACCGCAGCTGGGCGGACCGTGAGACGAGGGCGCCCGGCCAACCCGACAATCGGCGCACAGTCCAACTGCGGCCGCACCGGGAGCTGAGCAGCATGCATGCACTGCAGGGCCTGAGAGTTCTCGATCTGGGCACCTACCTCGCCGGGCCGTTCTGCGCCACGGTGCTGGGTGAGTTCGGCGCCGACGTCATCAAGGTCGAGCGCCCACGGACGGGCGACAACCTGCGCCGGTTCGGCACCGAGACGGACTGCGGCGACACCCTGGTCTGGCTCAGCGAGAGCCGCAACAAGCGGTCGGTGACGCTCAACCTCGCCGACCCCCGCGGCATCGAGATCCTCCGCGAGCTCATCACGACGGTGGATGTCGTGATCGAGAACTTCCGGCCCGGGGTCATGGAGCGGTGGGGGCTCGGCCCGGAGGAGATAGCCGAACTGAACCCGCGGGCGGTGCTGCTGCGGGTCTCGGCCTACGGGCAGTCGGGGCCGAACCGGGAACTCCCCGGCTTCGCCCGGATCGCGCACGCCTTCTCCGGCCTCGCCTACCTCGCCGGCATGCCGGACGGGCCCCCGGTGACCCCCGGTTCCACCTCACTCGCCGACTACATGACCGGGCTGTACGGGGTCATCGGCGTGCTGATGGCGCTGCGGGCACGGGAGAGCACCGGGAAGGGCCAGGTCGTCGACCTGGCACTCTACGAGTCGGTCTTCCGGGCACTCGACGAGATCGCGCCCGCCTACCAGCAGTTCGGTTTCGTCCGGGAGCGGATGGGCGCCGACACCGTGAACGTGCTGCCGCACAGCCATTACCAGACCAAGGACGACCACTGGATCGCGATCGCCTGCTCCAACGACGACATGTTCGCCCGGCTGGCCCGGGCCATGGAGCGGCCGGAGCTCGCCGACGCCGACCAGCTCGGCCCGAAGGCGAACCGGCTCGCCGCCCGCGGCCTGGTCAACTCGCTGGTGGGCGAATGGGTCGGCTCGCTGCCCTGCGAGGAGGTGCTGGCCCGGTGCCGCCAGGCCCAGGTCCCAGCCGGGCAGCTCTACTCCATTGCCGACATCTTCGATGATCCGCAGTATCGGCACCGGCAGACCATCACCGTCGAGGAGTCCCGCATCGGCCCACTCGCCGTGCCCGGTGTCATCCCCGCTCTCTCCGACACACCGGGCGAGATCCGCTGGCTCGGGCCGGAGCTCGGGGCGCACACCGACGCCGTGCTCACCGAGCTGCTCCGGCGAGAGCCGGCCGAGATCAGCCAGCTACGCGCCGACGGCGTGATCTGAGCCGAGCCAGTCGAACCCTGACAACCAGCCAAAACCGCCCTTGGCAGTGTGGGCCCATCGGCGGTCCGTACCCAGATGATCCTGTGAGAGGGGTTGAAGCCGATGGCCATTCAGGAGCGACTCGCGACCGGCCGTGGCAAGTACACGCCGGGGTATCCGGATCTCGACACCGGCCCGGTGTCCTATGAGGACTCGATCTCCGAGGAGTTCTTCCAGGCCGAGCGCGAAGCGATCTTCAAGCGGACCTGGCTGAAGGTCGGCAGGGTCGAACAACTGCCACGTAACGGCACGTTCTTCACCCGCGAGCTCGTCGGCCTGGGATCCATCGTGATCACCCGGCACACCGACGGACAGGTGTACGCGCTGCACAACATCTGCGCGCACCGCGGGAACAAGGTCGTCTGGCAGGAACACCCGACCAACGAGACACAGGGCACCGCACGGCAGTTCGCCTGCAAATACCACGGCTGGCGCTACGGCCTCGACGGCAAGTGCAGCTACGTCACCAAGCGCGACGAGTTCTTCGAGTCGCTGCCCGACGACCAGCTCGCCATGCCGCAGCTGCGCTGCGAGGTCTTCGCCGGGTTCATCTTCGTGAACTTCAGCACCGACGCCCCGCCGCTGCGTGAGTTCCTCGGCGAGAAGCTGACCGCCGAGCTGGAGAGCTGGCCGTTCGAGAAGTTCACGAACCACTGGTCCTTCCGGACCAAGGTCAAGGGCAACTGGAAGATCGGCATCGACGCGCTGCTGGAGTGGTACCACCCGGCATACGTCCATGGCCGGTTCCTCAACACCAACGTGGCCGAGGCGGAGAAGCTCGTTCCGCCGATGGACTCCTACCACTACGACCTGTTCACCCCGCACATGCTGACCTCGGTACCCGGCCCGCCCGTCCTGAAGAAGAAGACCGGCTCGGTCGGCCCCGCCGCCCGCGACATGAACTGGGCCTACCGGCTGTTCCGCGCCGGCCTGTTCGGCCCGGACGACATCCGCACCGACCTCGGCCACCTCACCGACGACCGCAACCCGGGCGGGATCCGCGCCTGGAGCAACGACCAGTACTGGCTGTTCCCGAACCTGTCGATCCAGCTCTGGGGCCGCGGCTACTACATCACCTACCAGTACATCCCGGAAACGGTCGGCACCCACGCCTACGAGGTCGACATCTACTTCCCCGAGCCGAGGACCGCCTCCGAACGGCTCGCGCAGGAACTCGTCGTCGACAGCACCATCGAGTTCGCGATGCAGGACACGAACACGGTCGAGGCGACCTGGTCACAACTCAACAACCGGGCGCTGCAGACGTTCCACCTGTCCGACATGGAACTGATGATCCGCCAGTTCCACAAGGTCGTCCGGGACGCCGTCGCGGCGCACCAGGCCGGCAGCGAGAAGTAAAGGACCCCGGGACCATGACCACCACTGCCACGGGACTGCTGCCCGAGCCGTTCCGCGCCCTCGAGCCCTGGGTCACCGACTGGGCCCTGGCCACCCGCGAAGAGCGCTATCAGAAGCGGCTGTCCAAGACCATCGACGAGCTCCAGGCGTTCTACGACGCGATCGCCCCACTCGCCGAGGACGCGATCGCCTACCTCGACACCCGCGACGTGCACGCCCTGTCCGACCAGGACACCCGCCTGCTCCACCTGCTCTATTCGATGATCATGACGTCCTACCCGGTCAACATCTTCAAGCAGCCGCGGATCCCGGACTCGGGCGCCGCCTACTTCGACACCGCCGTCGAACCGGCCCTCTGAGAAGGCGACCGCCATGGGCATCACCACAAGGAAGATCACCCCGAACACCGGGACGGAGTTCAGCGGGCTGACGGGCACCCAGCTCGTCGACAAGGGCGTCGCCGCGGACGCCCTCGCTGCTCTGGAGGAGAGCGGCGTCGTCGTCTTCCGGGAGGCCGACATCGACGACGAGAGCCTGGTCGCCTTCGGCCGGCTGCTCGGAGATGTCCTGCCGCTGCCGATGGGCGGCCACCGGCTCAAGGAGATCCAGCGGATCACCCGCGACGCGTCGCAGAGCAAACTGGCGGCGTACCGCGAGGCCACGTTCTACTGGCACATCGACGGGACCACCGGCGAGGTGCCGGACAAGGCCACGCTGCTCACGGCGCGCCAGATCTCGGGGAGCACGGAGGGCGACACCGAGTTCGCCAACACCTACGCTGCGTACGAGGCCCTGTCCGACGAGGACAAGGCCTCGCTGGAGGGTGTGCGCGCCCTGCACAGCTTCACCGCCTCCCAGCTCGTGGCCAACCCTGACCCCTCGCCCGAGGAGCGGGCGGCCTGGGACCGCAACCCGACCCGGGAGCAGCCGGTGGTGTGGACCCGCCGCAACGGGCGTAAGTCGCTGCTGGTCGGGTCGACGGCGGGCGAGGTCGTCGGCCTGCCCGCGGACGAGGGCCGGGCGCTGCTCGACCGCCTGCTGGACTGGGCGACCCAGCCGCAGTTCGTCCTCCGGCACCGCTGGACCCAGGGCGATCTGGTGATCTGGGACAACACCGGGATGCTGCACCGGGCCCTGCCCTACGGACCGACGTCCTCCAGGCTTATGCACCGCGCATCACTGGCCGGCGAGGAGCCCGTCGCGTAATGCTGTTCGCAGGGTGCGAGAGTGGGTCATCCGCCTGGCGGTTCGCCCGCTCTCGCGTCCTCGAGGGATCACAGCGACGTAGCAAACAGCTACCACAGGGAGGTTCGGCACAGTGACCGAACGACGCACGGCAGTCGTCACCGGGGGTGGCTCGGGCATCGGGCGCGCCATCAGCCTCCGGCTGGCCGAGGACGGTTTCGCGACCGCCGTACTCGACCTCAACGAGGAGGCCGCCCAGGTCGTGGCCGAGGAGGCCCGCCAGAAGGGCGGCGAGGCCACCGCGTTCGCTGTCGACGTCTCCGACCGCGCGAAGGTCGACGCCGCGCTCGAGAAGGTGCGCGAGACCTACGGCCCCATCCTCGTCCTCGTCAACAACGCCGGGATCACCGGTTTCAAGGAGTTCCTGAAGATCACCGACCCGGTCTGGGACCGGATCGTCGCGGTGAACCTCAGCGGGCCGCTCTACTGCACCCAGAACGCCGTGCCGGACATGATCGAGGCGGGCTGGGGGCGGATCGTCAACATCTCGTCGTCCAGCGCCCAGTCCGGGCAGCAGTACATGGTGCACTACGTGTCGACCAAGGCCGGCCTGATCGGCATGACCAAGTCGCTCGCCCTCGAGCTCGGCCCGAAGGGGATCACGGTCAACACGATTCCGCCGGGCTTCGTCGACACCCCGATGCTGCGGGCGTCCGAGGAGCGCGGCCTGCTCGGCGGAAGCGTCGACAAGCACGCCGACCTGACCCCCGTCCGGCGCCCCGGCAAGCCCGAGGACATCGCCGCCGCCGCGTCCTTCCTCATCTCCGAGGAGGCCGGCTACATCACCGGGCAGGTCATCGGCGTCAACGGCGGCCGCAACACCTGAGCGAGCCGCTGTCAGCACCGCGGTCAGCACCGCCGCGGTCGGCACCGCCGCGGTCAGCACCGCGGCCCGGCGCCGCACTCATCGATGCGGCGCCGGGCCCGGCCGAGCTCGTCAGGCGGGCACGCCGACGCCCATGAGCTGGGCGAGGTTGCCACCCATGATCTTGCGGACGAGCTCCTCGGGCAGGTGGGACAGCTCGTCGATGTAGCTCACCGGGTTGGCGAGGCCCTCCGGGTGCGGATAGTCCGAGCCGAACAGGACGTTGTCCTCGCCCAGCAGCTGCGCGAGCTCGCCGAGGTCATCCTCCCAGAACGGGCTCACGTAGATGTTCCGCTTCACGACCTCGACCGGGTTCTCCAGGAAGTCCTGCGGCATCTTCTTGTAGAGCGCCTTCATCGCGGTGAGCAGCGGGGCGACCCAGCTCATCCCGTTCTCGATGACCGCGACCTTGAGGCCCGGGAAGCGGGAGAGCGCGCCGTGGCAGACCAGCGCCGAGACCGCGTCCTCGATCGGCCGCCAGGCCTGCAGCATGCGGAACGTGTTCGGCTGGAAGGGCAGCATCTCGGTGCTCGAGCCCATCCACTCACTCTGGTACCGCGAGTAGCCGCTGTCGGACGAGTGCATCGCGACGAGGATGCCGGACTCCTGAACCCGCTCCCAGAACGGGTCGAACTCCGGCAGGCCGAACGAGCGCGGGCCGCGCAGGCCGGGGACCGGCGCAGGCCGGATGAGAACGGCGCGCGCGCCGCGCTCCAGCACCCACTCCAGCTCCTCGATCGCCTTCTCCACGATCGGCAGGGTGATCACCGGAGTGGTGAAGATGCGGTCCAGGCCCTCGTAGTTGAACTGCCAGGTCTCGTACAGCCACTCGTTCAGGGAGTGGATGACGGCGTGCACCAGATCCGGGTCGTCGCGCATGCGCTCCTCGATGAGGCTCGCCAGCGTCGGGAACATCAGGGTGCGCTCGATCCCCTGCTCGTCGAGCAGCTGGAGCCGAGAGGCCGGCTCTCGCCAGGCGTCGATGCACTTGACCGGCTTGCCGAAAATCTCCCGCCGGGACAGGCCGCCGGGGTTTCCCTTCCGGTAGTAGTCCTCCTGCGCACCGGGCCGGGCCACGACGTCGAAGGTCGGGTTCGGGATGTACTCGCTGACCTGGCCACGAACCATGATCTTGGTGCGACCACGGACCTCGACATAGTCGACCGCGCCCTTGTACCGGTCGGGCAGAAATTTCGTCAACGCCTCACGCGTCTCGTACAGGTGATTATCGGCGTCGAACACCGGAATGTCTGAGCGGGGCACGCGGCGCCCTCCCATGGGTAGTCGGTCCGTAGACGTGGGTAGTCGGTCGCAGAAGTCGGCCGGGGCAGGCCAAAGACGGTCGGCGCAGGCCGACCGTTCGCGATAAACACCCATATCCTGACTACACGGCGAGGCCGCCACGCGCCAGCGGTCGGCACCGCGCCACCCCGGGCGCCGCAGCACGGGCACGGCGAAGTCAGACCCGATGCCCTCCGGACCGTCTGTCCTCTCGCCTCCGCCGACCGAGGTGGAGGCACACCGCTATCCGGAGGCTCGGTCCCGCGCGCGCCGCGCGCCAAGCCGAGCCCCCCGTCCGCAGCCAACGGCCCATGACTCCTGGCTCCGATGACCTGACGGTTCAGGTGACGTAGCGGTTCAGCTGGGAACCTCGTCCGCGGAGCCGATCACCTTCGCCTCCCCGAAAACCACCCGCGAGTCATACCTGGAATATCCCTCACCGGTGTCTCCGTCCGTATGAGTGATCTCGAGACGGAGTCGCAGGATTCCCCTTACATCGATGTCGATCGGGATGGATTCACCGAGCCGGATCGTATGATCGGCCAGTCGTTGGTTGTCTCCGTAGATACTGACCTGGTACACCGCGGTACTACGAGCATCATCCGCAAGTCCGACCACCGCCTGGAACCTCTGGAAATGACGCCCGAGATCGTAGTCGACCTTCCCGACGCGGTAGTTTGCGGCATACTTGTCACCCACAGCCCGGATAAGAATGCTACGCGTCTGCTGCTGGCCGTTCACCGCCACGGCTCCGGTCTCCACCGCCCCGGCGCTCTCCAGCGCCGTGAACTCGGAAAGGTAACGATCGACGCCCTGGGAAACGGGACCTGAACTCGTCTCCGGCGACGGACTGCTGCCACGAGTCGCCGTGGACCTGCTGGAGCTCGTGGGCTCGCTGGAAAACGTGGGCTCGCTGGAGAAGGTGGACTCGTTGGCACTCACGGTCTGGGGGGTCAGGCCATCACCGGTGGCCCCCTTGTCTGGCGAGTCGTTGTTCAGCGCCGCGAGCACGACTGCCAGCACGAGCGCTGCCGCGCCCAGACCACCCACCGCCCAGGCCAGCTGTTTCCCACGCGGAGACCCAGCGGATGGAGGTCCAGCGGTTGGGGGTACCGACGGCGGGCCCCACTGCGACGAACCCGGCGGAATGGGGCCGGTCGGAACGTGGCCGATGGTGCCGCCCGGTGGCAGCGGCGGTGGCGGCGGTGGGGTGAGGCTGTACTGGGTGAGATCCGCGATCACGGTGGCCGGTAGCCAGCCCTCACCGATACGCAGTCGCTCGTCGGTGGAGGCCTCCCGGCACATGTCGATCAGCACTGCCGGGGTGGGCCGGCGCGCCGGATCCTTGTCCACACAGACTTCCAGGAGCCCGCGGATCTGGTCCGGGCAACGATCCCAGGCCGGTGGCTTGTTCTCGATGCGGTAGAAAACCGAGGCGTCCGCCCCGAACGGAAGCTCGCCGGTGACGGCGTAGTAGGCAGTGGCACCCAGGGCGAAAACGTCCACGGCCGGGCCGAGGGGTGCCCCCTGGACCTGTTCGGGAGACATGAAGGCCGGGGTACCGACCCGTACCCCGGTCTGCGTAATGGCCCCCGAGGAGGCCTCGACGGCCCGGGATATTCCGAAGTCGATGACCCGGGGGCCGTCAGCAGCCAGGATGACATTTCCTGGTTTGAGGTCGCGGTGAATGATTTCGGCCGCGTGAATCGATTGCAATGCCTCGGCCACACCGGCGATCAGGACGAGGACCGTCTCCACCGGCAACGCACCCTGGCGGCCGACCGTCACCGCCAGCGAAGGCGCCGCAACGTACGCCGTGGCCAGCCACGGCTGCGGGGCTTCGGGGTCCGCGTCGATGACGGGGGCGGTGTAGAGGCCCTGCACCCGCTGCGCGATAGCGACTTCTGTCCTGAATCGGCGCCGGAACTCCGGATCGGCCGCGAACTCCGGCCGCGCCACCTTGAGCGCCACCGGCCGCCCGCCAGGCGTGTAGGAAAGGAACACCGCCCCCATGCCACCTTCGCCGATCCGGGCCCGGATCAGGTATCCGCCGACTACCCGGGGATCCTGTGGGGCCAGCGGCGAGAAAACGGTGCCTGGTGCGGACTCCGGCCTGCCTGGCTCACCCATGGGCACGCCCGATGGCGTATTGATCATCGTCTCCCCGTAGTGCATGCATCCCGATACCGAGGAAAAATACAATAAGCAGGTCGAACGGGATCTTAACAGTCGCCAGGGGACGAGAGCCGATGACTGCACAACACGGTCGAGGCTATCCGGACGATCCGGCCATAAATGTGTGTCCGCCCAGGTCAGCCGACATTCGAGCGTCGCAACGGGACACCCGGCCCCGGCCGGGCGATGCCGAGCGTCACCAACATCATTCTCAGGGGACAGAAGTTGATTCGCTCTCAACGAGAATGTAGTTTGCAAGCGTTGGGGACGAGAAGATACGGTTCCGGATCGTCACGGTGACTCCGCGACGACCGGTGGGCATCGTCGAGGGCCACGCACCGGGGCCGGCCACCGACACCATCGCTACCCGGACCAGCGGATTGGACGTATGACGTGTACGACATGCCGGAGGAGATCGAAGTCCGCGCCGACGGGTCGCTGCGGATCATCACTCTGAACCGACCCGACGAGCTCAACGCCGTCAACGACGCCCTGCACACCGGGCTCGCGAAGCTCTGGCCGCAGCTGAACGAGGACCGCGAGGTCCGGGCCGCCGTGCTCACCGGCGCCGGCCGGGCCTTCTCCGCGGGCGGCGACTTCACCTACCTGAACGAACTGTTCCAGGACCGGGAGCTGCGCGCCAAGTCGATCGCGCACGGGCGTGACATCGTCCTCAACATGGTGCGGTGCCGCATCCCGGTCGTCGCCGCGGTGAACGGCCCCGCGGTCGGCCTCGGATGCAGCCTGGTCGCCCTCAGTGACATCGTCTACATCGGCGAGAAGGCGTTCCTCGCCGACCCGCACATCCAGGTCGGGCTGGTGGCCGCCGACGGCGGCCCGCTCACCTGGCCGCTGAACACCAGCCTGCACCTGGCCAAGGAGTACGCGTTCACCGGCGCGCGCATCTCGGCCGAGCGCGCCATCCAGATGGGGCTGGCCAACCACATCGCCGCCGACCCGCTGGCCGAGGCGGTGGCCTGCGCGAAGCGCATCGCCGAGCTGCCCCGGCAGGCGGTGGAGGCCACCAAGCGGCTGCTCAACATCCACCAGGAGCGTGCTGTGCTCGCCAGCCTCGACTACGCGAACACCGCCGAGGAGCAGTCCTTCCAGACCGACGACTTCGCCGCCATCGTCGCGAGGCTCTCCGCCAAGAACGCCGCCAAGAGCTGATCAGGGCTGGCGGGATCGTGTGTGCACGCGCCCGCAATTCACACCAATAGCCGCAAACCGGATTAGACAATCAGCAAGAAGTGAGGATTTCGGTCGTTTTCGCAGCCGAAATCCTCACTTCTTGCTCAGAAGCAGCGGCATCAGAAGCCGCAACATCAGCGGGC
This sequence comes from Parafrankia sp. EUN1f, assembly GCF_000177675.1. Classification (GTDB taxonomy): domain Bacteria; phylum Actinomycetota; class Actinomycetes; order Frankiales; family Frankiaceae; genus Parafrankia. The sequence goes on along the minus strand of NZ_ADGX01000058.1, from coordinate 24,922 downwards.
CGGCTGGTCAGAGCGTCCGGAACAGGCCGCCGTCGACGAGGATCTGGGCGCCGTTGACGTAGCCGGCGGCGTCGCTCGCGAGGAAGAGGCAGACGCCGACCATGTCGCCGGGCACGCCGATCCGCTTCATCGGATTCATCTCGGCGGCGAGGCGCTTGGCGTCCGGGCCCCAGGCGTTGGTGATGTCGGTGTCGAACGCCCCGGGCAGGACCAGATTCGCCCGCACCTTGGGCGCCCAGGCCCCGGCAAGGCCGAGGGTCAGCGCGTTGAGGGCCGCCTTCGCCATCGCGTAGGGCAGGTCGCTCGGGTTCGGCCGCAGCGAGCCGGCCGTCGTCACGTTGATGATCGAGCCGCCGTCGCCGGCCGCCATGCGCGTGCCGATCAGGGCGCTCAGCCGGAACGGCCCACCCGCGTTGACCGCGTGCACCTTGTCGTACAGTGCCTGGCTGACCGAGGCCAGGTCGTCGTACACGGGCGACATTCCGGCGTTGTTCACGAGCACGTCGCAGCGGCCGAACTCGGCGTAGACCGTGTCCACGAGGCTGTCGCAGTCTTCCCACCGGCCGACGTGGCAGGCGACGGGGAGGGCGCGTCGTCCGGTTGCCGCCTCGATCTCGGCCGCCGCGGCCTTGCAGGCGTCGAGCTTTCGGCTCGCGACGACGACGTCCGCGCCGGCCGCGGCGAAGCCCTCGGCGACCGCCCGGCCGATTCCCCTGCTGCCGCCGGTGACGACAGCCACCCGACCGGAGAGATCTAGCATCTGACTAGGTGTACTCATCTTGTCTTCGGTCACCATGCGAGTCTCGCCTACCTCGCCCTGGCAGACACCTGTCTTAGCGACAAACCGGCGGAGCAGGCGACGGAGAAGACGACCGGGCAGGCAGTGGCCCGGGGCAGGCCGGTCACCGGCCCCGCCGGTCGGCCTCGGAGGTCTGGTAGATGTCGGGGATGCCGTCGGCGTCGAGGTCGACCGCCTCCTCGGCGGCCAGCCGACGGTAGACCCGGTTGCGCGCGCGCAGCACGATCGTGGCGAACATCGCCGCGGCCACCGAGCCGACGAAGATCGCAATCTTGACGTGATTGACCTGCCCCGCGTCGTCGTCGAACGCGAGCTCACCGAGCAGCAGGCAGACGGTGAAGCCGACTCCGGCGAGCAGCGCGACGCCGAACACGTCCCACCAGGAAAGCTCCGAATCCAGCTCGGCCCGGGTGAACCGCGCCAGCAGCCAGGTCGACCCCAGCACCCCGATCGGCTTGCCCAGCAGCAGACCCAGCGCCACCCCGATGGCGATCGGATCGGTGAACGCCCCGCCGATGCCGCCTTCGAGCAGGGAGACACCGGCAGCCATCAGCGCGAAGAGCGGCACGGCCACGCCCGCCGAGACGGGGCGCCAGAAGTGTTCGAAGCGCTCCGACATCCCCGCCTGCTCCCCGGGGCCGGGGCGAGCCGGGACGGTGAAGCCCAGGAGCACCCCGGCGATGGTCGCGTGGATCCCCGAGGCGTGCATGAAGGCCCACGCGGCGACCGCGAGCGGCACCAGCAGCCACCACCGCGTGACAGAACGGTTCACCAGGAGCCCGAACACGACGATGAGAGCCAGTGAGGCCAGCGCCGGGCCCGGGCTCAGATGATCGGTGAAGAACAGCGCGATGATCGCGATCGCCAGCAGGTCGTCGACCACCGCCAGCGTGAGCAGGAAGGACCGCAGCGCTGCCGGCAGGTACGTACCGATGATCGCCAGCACGGCCACGGCGAACGCGATGTCCGTCGCGGTGGGCACCGCCCAGCCGGTGGATGATCCGTCCGCGCTCACCGTGTTGACCAGCAGGTAGATCAGGACGGGGGTCACCATCCCACCGACCGCGGCGACGACGGGCAGCACCGCCCGGCTCACCGACCTCAGGTCCCCCAGCAGGAACTCCCGCTTGAGCTCCAGCCCCACCACGAAGAAGAAGATCGCCAGCAGGCCGTCCGCCGCCCACTGCTCCAGGCTCAGATGCAGGTGCAGCGAACCGGGCCCGACGCTGGTCTCGATCAACGAGTGGTACGACTCCCGCCAGGGCGAGTTCGCCCAGATCAGCGCGATCAGGGCACCGGCCAGCAGCAGGATGCCGCCCACCGTCTCGTCGCGCAGGATGCCCGCGACGTGCTGAGCCTGCGGCCAGCTCGGCAGGCCCAGCAACCGTGACCGGGACGGCGCAGGGTCGGACGGCTGGGGTCCGGCACTTCCACGCGACTCTCGGCGGGGCGGAACGGGCATCGGCAGCTCTTCTCGGTCGGTACGGAGCGCGCTCATGCCCGGACCGCGAAAAATGACCTGAAAATTCCGATCATCGGCGGCCCCGCGGGGCCACTGAGACGAACCCTCGAGCCCTCACGATTTCGGGCACAACGCACTGAACTGCCGACCAGGCTTCCCGGCACACCTCCGGGAAGCCTACATGGGCCCTACCAGGCAGCACCAGACCATGATCTCGCCAGCTCGCCGGTGTCCGGCCTGGCCAGCGGACTGACCACAACCGGGCCCTGCATAGGTACCGGGCTCAGCTGCCGCTCCAGGGCGACCCGGACCAGTTCCGCCTTGTTCCCCTGCAGTGGCTGCCGCCCGGCAGACCCTGCTCGCGGCGCTGGCAGCCTCGATTGCCGGCGGCGCCGCGGCCAGCTGAGCCGGGGCTCTGTCAGCGGGCCGAAGAAACACGCTCGATCTGGGCGGCCGGGCGACCTGCGGTGTCGGCCGGCCGCCCAGGCAGGTCGATCGACGTCACGGCGCCGCCCTGCATCTCGCGCGCGCCAGCTGAGCCACGTATCGATCTCCCGTTGAAGATCCTGCGCAGCAACACGGAGCGCCGCACCACGAAATGGTGGGAGGCGAAGGTGGCGGCGTACGTCGCCACGACGAGAACCGCCATCTGCGCGAACCCGAGACTCGGGTCCATTCCCAGCAGCCGCGCGAAGGCGAAGATCCAGAAGAAGTGCAGAAGATACACCGTGTAGGACGCGTCCGAAAGGTACTGGAAGACGGGTCGCGGTCGGGACCCGAAACGGTTGGCCACGGCGAAGAGAGTGGCTATCACCGGAAGCGCGAACAACGTCTCGACCAGAGCACGGCCGGTGCCGCCCGACAGCACGCTCACCCACCGACCCCAGGAGACCGCGAGAAGCAGCGCGTATACCACCAGCACCACCGGCGCGGGTCGGCTGAAAAGCGGCAGCAGCCGGGCGCGGTCCAGGTGAAGCAGCACCCCGAGCAGAAAAAAGGGCAGGAACTCCAGGACGCGGCGGAGCAGGTCGGCATGGAATCCCGAGCCGAGAACGGGCTCGAGGGCGCCGCTCCAGCAGGCCCGCCCGGCGGCCATGAGGGCCAGGACCACCAACGTGATCGCGGTCATGGCGCGCAGCCGCCCCGCGGTGGCCAGCTGGTAGGCCCGGGTCGTGGCCACCGCCCTCAGCGCACCCACCGCGGCGGGGGTGAGCAGCACATAACCGACCAGCACCAACAGGAACCACAGATGCAGGTACCAGTTGAGCCGACCGGCGAGCGCCTCCCCGGAACCGATACGCAGGAACTCGGCGAAGGACATCTCGTGACCGCTGTGGAAGACACTGCTCATCCACAGCGTCGGCGGGTTGAACACCAGCTGGGTGGCCAGCAGCGGAACCCCGACCGCGACAAGCCTGCGACGCACGGCACGAGTCGCGCCGTATTTCGCGACGAGCATCGTGGAGAGAAATCCGGAGACCACGAAGAAGGTCTCCATCCGGAAAAGACCGGAGGCCCGGGCGATGAAGTCGAAAACCGGGTCGACCCCCAGGGTCGAGACGTGGACGAAGACGCCCACCAGCATGAGGACCCCACGCAGCGCGTCGAGATCGTGGTAGCGCTCACCTTCGACGGGCTTACCCACCGGCTCCGCCACAGGTATTTTCCTCTCACCGTCTCGCCCGGGACAGATGCCATTTCCGCGCACCCACGCACCCACGCACCGCGACCGCAGGCGCGGGTACCGGAGAAATGCTACGCATCAGCCGGCACCCGCCGCCGATGAGAAATGACACCGCGAGAAGAAGGTCGCCCAACCATCGGGCCGAAGGACCGGAGAGATTCCAGGAAGGCGGTCCATGACCGCCCGCCGCACGGCCACCCACCAGGCATCCCCCACTCACCGCGCCGCTGCGCGGCGGGTGCGGCGCCGACAATTCAAACAAGCCCGCAAACCGGGCCTGCGACCGCCTGGCAATCCGCAAAAAGGGAGGATTTCGGTCGTCGGAACGACCAAAATCCTCCACTCTTGCGACTCGCCCAACGAGGCCACCGTGCTCAGGTGCCCCGCCAGAATCCTCGGGTCCTCGACCGGCGGCGGCCGGCGGTTCTGCTACGAGGCGGCCTGGGCGTCACGGATCGCGCGGACCGCGGTGAGGAGCTCCTCCGTCGCCGCGTAGCAGGCACGCGGGCCCTGCTCGGGGTCGACGGCCGGGGCGCCGTCGCTGACCGCCAGTTCCCAGCGCAGGAGCGCGTCGGAGAGCGCGTTCTCGGTCCGCCGCAGTCGGGACCCCACCTCGTCCCACCGGTAGAACTCGCGCAGCCCGGTGAGCACCGCCACGGAGACGCCCACGACGGACAGGGCCACGTCACGGTGGTCGAACCGCAAGCCGGCGAGCAGCGGCAGGCTGACCGCCAGCAACAACGTGGCCAACCCGCTGAGGCGATAGAGGAGCTGATGTCGGCTCGCTCGCCGCCGGTACCGGTCGCGCAGCGGACGGACCTCGGCGTCGACGATCCCGCGGCAGCTGGCAACGGCCTGCGCCCATGCCGCACCCGGCGGATCGGGAACCGGAACAGGAGCCGGATCAGGAGCTGGCGCCTCCGAAGCCGGCGCCTCCGAAGCCGAAGCCGGCGCCTTCGAGGCCGAAGTCGACGTATCCGGGGCCGAAGTCGACGTATCCGGGGCCGGGCGCGTTCGCATGGGCTGATCCTCCCAAAGCGGCCATTCCCGAACCGACCGGGAGGCCTCGTTCAGCCCCCGGATCGGGTTGCGGTCCGGGCCACGTGGGCGATGAAGTCGTCGAGGCGTTCCCACAGCAGGGTGCGGGTTTCCGCGAAGTTGTGCATGTGCGCCATCCTGGGCACGACGAAACCCGCGAGATCGGTGGCCGCGACGAAGCCGGCGAGCTCCACGGTGAGCGGACGGCAGACGTCCCGTTCACCGGTCGCGAGCAGAACAGGGACGTCGATGCACGCGATCTGGGCGCTCACCACCCCGGGCGTGACCGCCGGCGGCGGAACGGTACTGTCACCGACCCCGAGATGGTCGATCGCGACGACGACCGTGCCCCGCCGACAATGGTGTTCCGCCTGGCTGAATCCGGCGGCCGGCAGGTCGAAGTAGCGCCGGTTGTATCCACCGCCGGGAAGCGCGACGAGAACGGGCCGCGGGCCTGCCGAAGCCAGCTCCCCCGCCGGCAGATGGATGCTTACCGCGATCTGCCACGCTCCATCCGGTGCGGGCACACCGACGGCCAGTTCGACCGGGCACAACGGCGGTAATGGCCCTGATTCCTGCACTGATTTCCCTACTGTCGCTGAGACGTCAGGCGATCTGCGTTCCGCCGTCCACGCAGAGCACCTGGCCGGTCACGAAGGCGGCGCCGTCGGAGGCGAGGTAGACGGCCGCGGCGCCGATCTCGGCGGGGAAGGCGGTCTGGCGGGTCAGCACGGTCCGGCGGCCGATCGAGTGGAACTCCTCGGCCCTGGTCGCGGCCAGCCGCGCGAAGACGCCCTGTGGATGCCAGCGGCTGCCGGCGCTGACCTCCTTCTCGAAATCCTGCGGAACCGTGCCGTAGGGCGCGACGGCGTTCACGGTGATGCCGTGCCGCCCGACCTCCTTGGCCAGCACCTTGGTGAAGGTGTGCACCGCGCCCTTCATCGCCGAATAGACGGCGAGCAGCGGGTCGCCGACTATTCCGGACGTCGACCCGATGTTGATGATCCGTCCACGGCCTTGTTCGATCATTCGGGGCAGCAGAGCGTGGGTGCAGTTCAGCGTGCTGGTGAAGTTGAGCGCGATGTCGCGTTCCCAGGCCTCCGGGTCGGAGTCGGCGAACGCGTCCATGCCGACGTTGCCGCCCACGTTGTTCACGAGGACGTCCACCGGGCCGAACCGGGCGTGCACGGCGGCGGCCATCGCCGCGACCTGGGCGCGGTCCGTGACGTCCGCGGCCTGCCACAGCACGCCCCGGGCCCCCTGGCTGACCAGGTCCTCGCAGACCTGGCGGCCCTGCTTCTCGTCCCGGCCCACGATGACGACGTTGCACTTCTCAGTGGCGAAGGCCAGCGCCACCGCACGCCCGATGTTGGCGTTCCCGCCGGTGACAACCACCGTGCGACCGCCGAGTCCGGTCTCCATTACAAGCCTCCGCGGCTCAGACAGGCGGAATATCGACCAGGGCGCTCTCGGCAAGCGACATCGTCTCCGGCTCGTTGTGGGCCACTGCGATCTTCACCTGCCCGGCGGCGGGCTCCGGTTCGGGAACCTCCTCGATGCGCACGTCACGGTTGGCGTGTAAGCGGGCCGCGATCACAGGACGGCTCTGCGGAAGGTGCCGCGCCGCGTCATCGACGACCGCCGCCGTTCGCGAACTCCTCGGGAATCCAGGCGGGTGCGCGCTTCTCCATGAAGGCGCGCATTCCCTCGCGCGGTTCCGGCGAGTTCTCCAGCGACCAGGTCATCGTCTGGTAGTCGATGAGACCGTAGCGCTCGTTGAGCATGCGCTTGACGTGCATCCGGGCCTCCGGAGCGGTCTGCAGGATCTCACCCGCGGCCTGCAGTGCGGCCTCACGCAACTGGTCGTGCGGGACGACCCGGCTGATGACACCTAGGCGCTGTGCCTCGGCCGCGTCGAAGCGGCGGGCGGACAGCAGCAGATCACGGGCCACGGCGAGCCCGACGTGCGCGGGCAGCACCGCGGCATAGGTGGCGTCGGGGATGCCGCGCAGCAGCTCGGGCACCCGGAAGGTGGCGCGGTCGCTGGCGACCGCGATGTCGGACATCATCGCGATCAGCAGGCCGCCAGCCTGGCAGATGCCGTTGACCGCGGAGATGACGGGCGCCCGGCTGTCACGGACGGTGAGGAACGGCAGGATGTCCTCGCTCCGGAGATCGGTGGGGTAGGAGTCGCCCGGCTCGGAGCGGCTCCCGAGGTCACCACCCGGGGCGAACACGTCACCGGTGCCGGTGATGATCAGGGCGGAGAGCTCGGGGTCCGTGTTGACCAGGCGAACAGCCCGTTTGATCCCGTAGTACATGGCCGGGGTGAGCGCGTTACGGGCCGCCGGCCGGTCGATGATGCACCAGCCGATGACGCCCTCACGCTCGAATCGCAGGCCTGCCGCTCCCAGATCGTCCGCCATCCCAGCTCCTTCGTTCTCGCAGGATCCCAGTCGTGATCGCACCTATTTCGGGCGCGCGGAGGTTCTCGCACCATGCGGCATTTCGCGCTCTCCGCGGCCGGACGTTCCTGGTGTCAAAACGCCACCCGGGGCCTATGCCGCCGGCCCCGACTTTCCACTCATTGACATTCCGGCCGGGCAGGACTAAGCAGCTCCACCACTCGGATTCCTCCCCGGCTCAGACCGTCGGCACGGGCCGCCCTGCCGGGTGGGAACTTTACGCCGGTCGTCGCATCGGACGCCAGAGGCCGTATTGTCCGCCCGAGCCGCTGGAACTCGGCCGCGCCGGATGTCAGCGTTGGGGGCATGCCACGATTCCACCACGCCAACCTCGGCGTTCCGCCCGGTCTTGAGGAGGCCGAGGGGGCCTTCCTCGTCGACATCCTCGGGTACCGCCGGATCGACGTACCCGCCGACCTGGTCGGCATCGCCCGCTGGTACGAGGCGGATGACGCCAGCCAGGTCCACCTCAGCACTGATCCCGACCACCGGCCAGCCGCCCGGGCGCACACCGCCGTGGAGGTCGATGCCGACGTCGAGGCCCGACTGCGCGCCGCCGGCATCGGTTACCGCGGCACCGGCCGAGACGGCCTGACCGTGCTGTTCTGTGCCGACCCCGCCGCCAACCTCTGGGAGCTGCGGATCACCGGCGGAAATCCGGACACCGCCACCGACGCCAGTTGATTGCGCACATCCGGGCGTGGTAAGACAACTGACGTTCCGCCGCAAAACCCGGCGCCGCGACGTCGCATCAGGTGACGCCGTGAATACCTGCATGCCAGGCCTGCGGACATTACACGCATGCTCACATACGACCGCTCACATACAACCGCATACCCACGTGTAGCCATGCGCCCGATCGGCGGCGCACTGTGCGAGCGTATGTTACCCATCGTCCGCACCAGGCGCTACCCGTGAACTGAAGATTTTCGAGAAAGGAGCCTCATGTCCTTACAGGACCTGGCCGACAAGATCGAGATTCACGAGGTGTTGGCCCGGTACGCCCGGGGTGTCGACACCAAGGACTGGGATCTGTGGCGGACGGTTTTCACCAAGGACGCATTCCTTGATTTCCGCGCGGCCAGCTCGTCGGACACCAGCTTCGGCTCACGCGACGAGATGGAGATCTGGCTGAAGAACGGCGTCGGCATGCTCCCGATGACGCAGCACTACATCACCAACATCGAGATCGAGCTTGCCGGCGACACCGCGAAGGTGCTGGCCATGTTCTACAACCCCATGCGCCTGCCGGGGACGACCGAGCTGAGCTACTGCGGCGGCTTCTACAACCACGAGATGGTTCGGACCGACGAGGGCTGGAAGAGCCGGCGCCTGGTCGAGGAGAACGTGTGGTTCCAGGCCGCGGCTGGCGCGGCCCGCTAGAGCCGGCGCCGGTCGGAGGCCGGCGGTCGGTTCCGCGGAACCGACCGCCGACGACTCCCAGGACTATCTGAGCCGCGCGGGCAATGTCAGCGCTTCGTGCCCGGGGCGGGCGGAAGCACCACGTTGACCACGATGGGGCGCGGCTTGCGTCGCAGCAGTGCGACGACCAGCAGCACCGCGCCGGCCGGTGCCGCCGCGGAACGCGCGAGCGGGAGATAGCGCGCGAGCGGCGCGAGGCGGATGAGCAGCGGCGTGAGCTTGGTGAGCAGTCCGGTACTCGCCGCGGCCAGCAGGTCGAGGGGCTCGGCCATCGGCGCCTCGGGCGCCGATGGCGCCTCCGGTTCCGCGGCGGGCGGTTCCGCGGAACCGCCCGCCGCCGTCGGTACAGCCGGTACAGCCGGTACAGCCGGCACCGCGGCGGCCGGGACCGGGGCGGCCGGGGTTTCGGCGGGCGCGCTGCTCGCGGCGGGGGTCGCGGTCAGCTCGTTGGCGAGGTTCGTCGCGAACTTTCCGACCAGGGTTCCGGCGACCTCGGCGAGCACCCCGCGGCCGAACTGCGCGGGCTTTCCGGTGATGTCCAGGTCGGTCTCGACCTCGACGTTGGTGGACGAGTCACCGGAGTCCACCAGCCGGCAGGTGACCAGCGCCTTGGCGGTTCCGTTCCCGCGCAGCTCCCGGCCGCTGGCTTCCAGCACCGCGACCTTGGCGACCTCGTCCTGCGTGACGAACTTGATCGTGCCGTTGTAGGTCAGGCCGACCGGGCCCACCTTGACCTTGATCTTGCCCTGGTAGCTGTCGCCGTCCTTGGACGTGAGCACCGCGCCGGGGACGCACGGCGTGATGCGTTCGACGTCCAGCAGCACCCGCCAGGCCTCGTCCGCCGGCACGGGAATACTGAGCGTGTTCTCCAGTTTCATTCGGTTTCCTTCGCGGTGGCGTCACGGCTGGCGGAGCCGCCGCTTTCGGCCAGGGCTTCCGCCGCGGCCCGGACGGCGTTGATGATTCCCTGGTACCCGGTGCAGCGGCAGAGGTTCCCGGACAGCGCGTCCCGGATCTCGTCGTCGGTGGGCTTCGGGTTCTCCTCGAGGAAGGCCGTCACCGAGACGACGAATCCCGGTGTGCAGAACCCGCACTGCAGGCCGTGGTGATCACGGAAGGCGGCCTGGACGACGGAGAGCTCGCCGTCGGGTTCCGCCAGCCCCTCCACGGTCGTGATCTCGGCGCCGTCGGCCTGCACGGCGAAGATCAGGCAGGCGCGGACGGCCTCACCGTCGAGGAGCACCGAGCAGGCGCCGCAGACACCGTGCTCGCAGCCCAGATGCGTGCCGGTCAACCCGCAGTTGACCCGGAGGAAGTCGGCGAGGATGAGCCGCGGCGGCACACTGGCCCGCCGCGCGATCCCGTTGACCCGTACCTGGATGTCGACGTCAGTCACCGACCGCCTCCTGTAAGGCCCGCCGCCAGGCCCGGGCCACCATGGCCGCGCCCACGCGCTTGCGATAGCTGGCCGACCCGTGCAGGTCGGTGGGAACCGAGTCGAGGCCGGCCATGGCGGTCCGCCCGATCTCGTCGGCGTCGCTGTCGGCGGGTGATGTGCCGATCAGCTCCGTCTCCACCTCCGTCGCCCGGCGGGCGCACGGGCCCAGGCCGAACAGTGAGATGGCGCACCGGTCGATCCGCCCGTCCGCGCCGACACCGACGGCGACGCAGGCACCGGCCATCGCGAAGTCGCCGTGACGACGGGCGAACTCCTCGACGGCGAACCCGGCGCGGCCCTGCCAGACCGGGAAGGTGATGCCGGTGAGCAGCTCGTCTTCCTCCAGCTCGGTGCTCCACGTGCCGGTGAAGAACTCGGCGGCGGGGATGGTGCGGCGCCCGCGGGGTGACAGTGCGTCGAGCTCGACGTCCAGGGCGAGCGCGACCGCCGGGTATTCGGCGGAGGCGTCGGCATGGGCGATGGAGCCGCCGATGGTCCCGCGACTGCGGATCTGGAGGTGGCCGATCAGCGGGGTGGCCCGGGCGAGCAGCGGCACGTTGAGGCCGATCGACTCGGAGCGCCCGATGGTCGCCTGGGTGGTGCCGGCACCGATCCACACCGACCCGTCGCGCGTCTCGATGCCGCGCAGCTCGTCGACGCGGCGCAGGTCGACGAGGTTCTCGAAGACCGCCAGCCGCAGGGCCAGCATCGGCACCAGGCTCTGGCCGCCGGCGAGGGCCTTCGCGTCGTCCAGGTCGGCGAGCAGGCCGACGGCTTCCTCGGCGCTGGTCGGCGCGTGGTATTCGAACGTCGCCGGCTTCATCCCGCCACCGCCGTCCGCGCCGCGCCGGCCGCGGCAGCCGCGCCGGCCGCGCCGCGCTGGGCCGCTTCCTCCAGCAGGTTGACGATCGTCGCCGGGGTCAGCGGCAGCCGGGAGATACGCACGCCGAACGGCGCGAGCGCGTCGGCGACCGCGTTGATCACCGCGGGTGGGGCCCCGATGGCGCCACCCTCACCGACGCCCTTGTAGCCGCCGGGGCCGATGCTGGGTGTCTCGACGTGCCCGAGCTCGATCGTGGGCACCTCCGCCGCGGTCGGCAGCAGGTAGTCCATGAACGTGGTGGTGACGGGGTTGCCGGCATCGTCGTAGGCGAGCTCCTCGTAGAGCGCGCCACCGATGCCCTGGACGGTGCCGCCGAAGATCTGGCCCTCCACGACGTTCGGGTTGATCATAGGCCCGCAGTCCTCACTGACGATGTAGCGCAGCAGCTTCACCTCGCCGGTGACGATGTCGACCTCGCAGGTGCACACGTGCGTCGCGTTGGCCCACAGCATGAGGTGCTGGGCCCGGAACCGTCCACTGACCTCCAGGCCCACGGACAGCTCCGCGGGCAGCGAGCCGGACTTGAAGTAGGCGGTGTCGGCGATCTCCGCCAGCGTCACCTGCTTCTCGGGGCTGCCCTTCACCGAGGCGACGCCGCGGGTGAACTCGACCTCGTCGACCGGGACGCCGCCGAGCAGGTGGGCGGCCAGGGCCAGGATCCGTCCGCGCAGCTCGGTGGCGGTCTGGTTGACCGCGCCGGCGGTCATCGGGCCCGAGCGGCTGCCGCCCGTGCCGCCACCGAACGGGGTGACGGCGGTGTCCCCCTGGATGCTGCTGACGTCCGCGATGTCGACGCCGAGGGCGTCGGCGGTGAGCTGGATGACCGTGGTCTCCAGGCTGTTGCCGCACGAGCCGCCGGCCACGTACACGTTGACCTTGCCGGACGGCTCGACCCGGATCGTCGCGCCCTCGGTGCCGTACAGCGCGCTCGCGCCCGCGGTCGGCTCCACGTAGGTGCAGGTGCCGACGCCGATGTAGCGGCCGGCGGCCCGCGCCTGCTCCTGCTCGCGGCGGAACGCGTCGTAGTCGAGGATCTCCAGCGCCTGCTCGAACGTCTCCAGCGGCGTGATGTCGCTGTAGGGCATGCCGTTGCAGTTCGCCGTCGGCAGCTCGTCGCGGCGCAGCATGTTCTTGCGGCGCAGCTCGACGGGGTCGATGCCGATCTGGCGGGCGGCGACGTCGAGGAGGCACTCACGGGCGACCGACTCGAACTGCCACGGGCCACGGTAGGCGACCCGCCCGCTGGTGTTGGAGAAGGCGAACCGGGAGTTGAACGTCCCCTCGGGTATGCGGTACGGCCCGGGGAAGATCAGCCCGACCGCGATGCCGCTGCCCACCGGGTTCGGTGACGGGTAGGCGCCGGCGTCCTGCACGTGGTCGATGGTGGCGGCGAGGATGCGGCCGTCGTCGTCGAAGGCCATCCGCGCCTCGCCGTGCTCGTGGCGGGCCTGGCCGGCCGCGAGCAGGTGCTCCTGCCTGTCCTCGATCCACTTCAGCGGGGCGGGCACCTTCGTCGCCGCGATCATCAGGCACATGTCCTCGCGCAGCGGCAGCACCTTCTGCCCGAAACCGCCGCCGGTGTCACGCATGACGACCCGCACCGAGTGCTCGGGGATCGCGAGCAGGCGGGCGCAGAACCCGCGCACCTCGTGCGGGGACTGCGTCGCCGTCCAGATCGTCATCGTCCCGTCGGACGGCGACCATTCGGTGACGATGCCGCGGGTCTCCATCGGCATCGCGCAGTAGGCTTGCTGGTGGTACGTCTCGCTCACCACGTGCGGGGCGTTGTCGAAGGTGGGCGCGAGGTCGGCCATCGGCCGGCCACCGATCTGCCCGACGAGGTTTCCCGGGTACGCCTCGTGGACCAGCTCGGACGAATCGAACGCGGTGGCGTAGTCGACCACCGGCGGCAGTGGGTCGTAGTCGACGATCACCAGCTCGGCGGCGTCCTCGGCGACGTAGCGGTCCTGCGCGATGATCATCGCCACCGGGTCACCGACGTGGCGCACCTCGCCCTCGGCCAGCGGCGGGCGGGGGGTGTCCGGCGCGTGGCGCCCTTCCAGGCTGAACCACTGCTCGTGGACGTAGGGGTTGATGTCGGCGGCGGTGAGGACCGCGTACACGCCGTCGAGGGCGAGTGCCTCGGAGATGTCGATGCCGGTGATCCGGGCCCGTGCGATCGGGCTGCGCACGAAGTTCACGTGCAGCATGCCGGGACGCACCACGTCGTCGACGAAGGTGCCCCGCCCGGTGAGAAGCCGTGCGTCCTCGACCCGTTTCACCCGCCTGCCGGCGTAGCGGTCGGTGTCTGTTGCCTGCTGGGAGCCGCTCATCGGCCCTCCCGACGGCTCGGGGGTGCGGCCCTGTCGGCGAGCAGCGCCAGCAGGGCAGGCAGGGCGGACAGGACGGGTAACGGCGGTAACAACCCGGGCGGTGGCCTCATGGGGCTTTATTTTAGCCACAGGTGCCATTAATGTGACCACACACCACCGAGCGCGCCGGCTGCCGGCCGGTCCGTGACCACCGGTACGTGACACGAGGAGGCAACATGCGCAGGCCCAGCACCCAGGTCGAGGCGGAGCAGGTCGGCACCACCGGCCCCGGCGTCCCCACCGGCCCCGCCGCGCAGATCCACCACGTCCACGGCGCCGAGGCACCGCTGGTCGAGGACACCCTGATCGAGGAGGTCTCGATCGACGGGATGTGCGGTGTCTACTGACACCCTCGAGGACCAAACCCTCGACGCGGCCTGGGAGCTGTCCCGGTCCGTTGCGCTGCGCCCCGAGTCGTTCGGGGCGCTCGCGTACCACTTCGGCAACCGCCGCCTGATCTTCCTGAAGCGCAGGGAGCTGGTCGAGGTGGTGCGAGGCCTCGGCGACGCGCCCGACGCCCGCACCGCCCTGCGCCGAGCCGGTGTCCCCGCCGAACAGTGGGCGTCGTTCGCCGCCGCGCTGCGCGGGCTGGCCGACGCCGACGTGATCCGTCCCCGACAGCCAGCCGCGGAACAGCCAGCGGGAGAACAGGGAGAACCCGGATGACCCTCCTGACCGAGCCCGCGAGCACCGGGCTCGCGGCGACCGAGCGGGCGATGCCGCTGGTGGCGCGGTTCGAACGCGGCCTGGCCGCACCGATCTGCCTGACCTGGGAACTGACGTACGCCTGCAACCTGTCGTGCGTGCACTGCCTGTCGGCGTCCGGCCGGCGTGACCCGCGGGAGCTCAGCACCGAGCAGTGCGAGTCGATCATCGACGAGCTGCAGGCGATGCAGGTCTTCTACGTCAACGTCGGCGGCGGCGAGCCGACCGTGCGCCCCGACTTCTGGCACCTGCTCGAATACGCCGTCAACCACCAGGTCGGGGTGAAGTTCTCCACCAACGGCGTGCGGATCGACGCCGCTCGGGCCCGCTACCTCGCCTCGACCGACTACGTGGATGTCCAGGTCTCCCTCGACGGCGCCACCGCGGCGGTGAACGACCAGGTTCGCGGCGAGGGCTCGTACGCGATGGCGCTGCGGGCGCTGGACAACCTGACCACCGCCGGTTTCCGGGACGCGAAGATCTCGGTTGTCGTCACCCGGCACAACGTCGACCAGCTCGACGAGTTCAAGCGCATCGCGGACGATCACGGCGCGACCCTGCGGCTCACCCGGCTGCGCCCGTCGGGGCGCGGCGCGGACGTGTGGGACGAGCTCCATCCCACCCACGACCAGCAGCGTGACCTCTACGAATGGCTGGTACGGGCCGGCGAGAAGGTGCTCACCGGCGACTCCTTCTTCCACCTCGCCGGCTTCGGCGAGAAACTGCCCGGGCTGAACCTGTGCGGGGCGGGGCGAGTGGTCTGCCTCATCGACCCGGTCGGCGACGTCTACGCCTGCCCATTCACGATCCACGAGACGTTCCGTGCCGGGAACATCGTCACCGACGGCGGTTTCGCCCAGGTGTGGCGAACCAGTGAGCTGTTCGGCCGGCTGCGCGAACCGCAGGGCGGCGGGGCCTGTTCGGCGTGCCAGCACTACGACGTGTGCCGCGGCGGCTGCATGGCGGCGAAGTTCTTCACCGGCCTGCCCCTGGACGGGCCGGATCCCGAATGCGTCCAGGGTTACGGGCAGGCCGCGCTGGCCGACCCGCAGCGGACCGTCCCGGCACTGAGCCTCGACCACTCGCACCGGCGGGAACCCGCCGGACGGCGCGAGCCGGTGCTGCTCCAGCTCGGCACCCGGCCGGACGCGGCCACCCCGGCGGCTCCGGCGGCTCCGGCGGCTCCGCCGGTCTCCGCGTGCGCCGAGAACCCGCTGGCGGGATTCACCCCGGCGCGCTGAAGCACCGGCAGGACATTCAAGAAGGTGGAGCATGGGTAACGCTTGGTTCGAATCAGTCGCCGAAGCGCAGCGGCGCGCGCAGCGCCGGCTCCCGAAATCGGTGTACAGCGCACTGCTGGCCGGTTCGGAAGCCGGTGTGACCTACCGCGACAACACCGGCGCGTTCGACGAGCTCGGTTTCGCCCCGCACGTGGCCGGGCTGAAGGAAAAGCGTGAGCTGGCGACGACCGTCCTCGGCCAGGAGATCTCGCTGCCGGTCATCATCTCCCCGACCGGTGTCCAGGCCGTCCACCCCGACGGGGAGGTCGCCGTCGCCCGGGCCGCCGCGGCCCGCGGCACCGCGATGGGCCTGAGCTCGTTCGCCAGCAAGCCGCTGGCGGACGTCGTCGCCGCCAACCCGCGCACGTTCTTCCAGATCTACTGGATGGGCACCCGGGAGTCGATGGTCCGCCGGCTCGAACGCGCCCGCGAGGGCGGCGCGGTCGGCCTCATCGTGACCCTCGACTGGTCGTTCTCGCACAGCCGCGACTGGGGCAGCCCCTGGATCCCCGAACGGCTCGACCTGTTGACCATGGTGAAGATGGCTCCGCAGGGCCTGTCCCGGCCGGCCTGGCTGGCGAGCTACCTGCGCACCGGCAAGCTCCCCGACCTGTCGGTGCCGAACCTGGCCGAACCCGGCCAGCCGGTGCCCACCTTCTTCGGCGCCTACGGCGAATGGATGCAGACACCCCCGCCGAGCTGGGACGACATCGCCTGGCTGCGCCAGCAGTGGGATGGGCCGTTCATGCTCAAGGGCGTCAGCCGGGTGGACGACGCCCTGCGTGCCCGCGACGCCGGTGTCAGCGCGATCTCCGTCTCCAACCACGGCGGCAACAACCTCGACAGCACCCCGGCCCCGATCCGTGCCCTGCGCGCGGTCGTCGAGGCCGTCGGCGGGGACATCGAAGTGGTGATGGACAGCGGCATCCGCCGCGGCGGTGACGTCGTGAAGGCCCTGGCGCTCGGCGCACGGGCCGTCATGATCGGCCGCGCCTACCTGTGGGCCCTGGCCGCGAACGGGCAGGCCGGCGTGGAGAACGTCCTGGACGTCCTGCGCAACGGGATCGACTCGGCGCTACTCGCGCTCGGCCACTCGTCCATCCACGACCTGACCCCGGACGACGTCCTGATCCCCAGCGGCTTCTCCCGCACGCTCGGCGTCGTGCCCGCGCCGACATCGTCGCCGGAGTCGGTGCCCGCAGCGGAGTCGGTGTCCGCGCCAGAGCCGGTGCCCGCAGCGGAGTCGGTGTCCGCGCCAGAGCCGGTGTCGGTGCCGGCGCAGTGACGATGCCATCGGGAGCGCCGGTGGCGCTGGCGGCGCGGGCGTGGCCCGCCGTGCCGACGGCGCCGCTGGTGCTGGTCCCGGTGGGCTCCTGCGAACAGCACGGGCCGCACCTGCCGTTGACCACCGACACCACGATCGCGGTGGCGGTGGCCGAAGGCGCGGCCGAGCACCTGCGCCAGCATCAGCACCTGCGCCAGCACGGCGCCGCCGTGCCGGTGCTGGTCGCCCCGCCGGTCATCTACACGGCCAGCGGGGAGCACCAGGGGTTTCCGGGCACGATGTCCATCGGCACGCAGGCGCTGCGGCTGCTGCTGGTCGAGCTGGTCCGCTCGATGCGGGACTGGAGCGGACCGATCGTGTTCGTCAACGCGCACGGCGGCAACCTGCGCGGACTCGCCGAGGCCGTCAGCCAGCTGCGCCACGAAGGCCACGACGTGGCCTGGCTCGCCAGCGGTGCCGGTCGCGACAGTGCCAGCCGCGGCAGTGCCGGGCACGACGACGCCGGGCACGACGACGCCGGCCGCGACGCGGCGACCGATTCACATGCCGGGTTCACCGAGACGTCCCTCATGCTGCACCTGGCGCCGGAACAGGTGCGGATGCGCCGGGCCCAGCCCGGCAACACCGCCCCGCTTGCCGAGCTGATGCCCGCCATCGCCGCCGGCGGGGTGGCGGCCGTAGCGCCGTCCGGCGTGCTCGGTGACCCGACCGCGGCCAGCGCCCGGGCCGGCGAGGAACTGCTGCGGGCAATCATCGAGAACGTGTCCGCCCTCATCGACCACGGCGAACCGGACCAGCACGGCCGGCTGCGTCCTCGGCTGACCGCGGAGCGTCAGCCGTGAGCGGCGACCGGCCCGACACCGGGCGGGTCGACTCCGGACCGCCCGACACCGGGCGGGTCGCGCTGGTCACCGGCGCCGGCCGCGGAATCGGCGCCGAGACCGTCCGGGCCCTGTGCCGGCGCGGCTACCGGGTCGTCGCGGTCGACAGCGGTGCCGGCGACACCGCCACGGACCTGCCCGGGGTCGACTACCCGCTGGCGAGCCGCGAGCAGCTGGCGGCCCTGCGCGCCGCGCACCCCGACCAGATCCACACCGTGCTCGCCGACGTGCGTGACCGCGCCGCCCTCGACGCGGCGGCGGCCACGGCCGTCGAGCGTTTCGGCCGTCTCGACGCGGCGGTCGCCGCCGCCGCCGTGATGGTCGGCGGCCAGCCGCTGTGGGAGACCCCGGCCACGCACGTGCAGACCCTGTGGGATGTCGACGTCCTGGGGGTGTGGAACACCGCCGCCGCCTGCGTGCCGCACATGCTGGCCGGGCCCGACCCGGGCGGTTGTCGCTTCACCGCCGTCGCCTCCGCCGCCGGCACCCGCGGGCTGTTCCACCTGGCCGGTTACAGCATGGCCAAGCACGCCGTCATCGGCCTCGTCCGCGGCCTCGCCGCCGATCTCGTCGGTACGGGTGTCACCGCGGTGGCGGTCTCACCCGGTTCGACCCGCACCGCGATGCTGGCCGCCACCGCGGCGCTGTACGACCTGGACGGCGTCGAGTCCTTCGCCTCCGGGCAGCTCACCGGCCGGCTGATCGACCCCGGCGAGATCGCCGAGACCATCGCCTTCTGCTGTTCGGTCGCCGGAGGGGTGCTGACCGGCTCCGTCGTCAGCGCCGAAGGCGGATTCCGCGGATGAGCACCGGCACCGGCACTGGAACTGGAACTGGCACTGGCACTGGAACTGGCACTGGCACTGGCACTGGCACTGGTGTCGGTACCGGCGTTGGCACCGGTGTCGACAGGGATCCCGGTGTCGGCCTGGGGCTCGTCGTCGAGCTCGGGGAGCGCGTCCGGGTCTCCGACGGCGGCCGGGTGCTGGTCGGCGGTGCGCCGATGCGGCTGCTCCGCCTCAACGAACGCGCGGCACGCTACCTGGACGGACGCCGGCTGCGGGTGGTCGACGCGACGTCCGCGCAGCTCGCCGACCGGCTGCTCGCCAGCGGCGTGGCGAACCCGGTGCTCGACGAGCTGCCACCGGCCGAGCTGTCCGCGGTCACGGTGGTCGTCCCGGTCCGCGACCGGGACGGGCCGCTCGACCGCCTGCTGTCCGGCCTCGCCGGACAGCTCAGGGTGATCGTCGTCGACGACTGCTCACGTGACCCGGCGCCCATCGCGCGGGTGGCCGACCGGCATGGTGCGGAGCTCGTCGCCCTGCCAGCCAACCGCGGCCCGGCGACGGCCCGCAACGCCGGGCTCGCGCAGGTGACCACACCGCTGGTCGTCTTCGTCGACTCGGATGTCGTCGTCGAGCCGGCGGCGCTCGCCATGCTGGCCCGCCACTTCCACCAGCCTCAGGTCGCCGCCGTGGCACCCCGCGTCCTCGGTCTGGCCGAGCCGGGCGGCACGAACTGGATCGGGCGCTACGAGGATGCCCGCTCCTCACTCGACATGGGCCCCGTGGCCGCGCTGGTGCATCCTCGCTCCGCGGTCGGCTGGGTGCCCGCCGCGTGCCTGATGGCCCGGGTCGCCACGCTCGGCGCCGGTTTCACCTTCACCGACGGCCAACGGGTCGCCGAGGACGTCGACCTGGTCTGGCGGCTGGCCGCCGCCGGCTGGCAGGTGCGGCACGAGCCCGCCGTGACCGCCCGGCACGATCACCGCACCGGCCTCACCGCCTGGCTGGGCCGCAAGGCGTTCTACGGCACCGGAGCGACCGTCCTCGCCAGCCGGCACGGCGACGCGGTGGCACCTGCGGTCTTCGCGCCGTGGAGCGCGGGCGTCGCCGTCGCCCTGCTCGCCCAGCGACGATGGTCGCTGCCGGCCGCGGCGGCCATCCTCACCGCCCAGTCCGTGCGTCTCGCCCGCGCGGGGATCTCACCTGGTGTCGCCCGCCACGGACTGGCCGCGAATGCCAGCCAGACCAGCGGCCTGCTGCTGCGTCACTGGTGGCCGTTGAGCCTGGCCGGCTGCCTGGTCTCCCGCCGCCTGCGCCGCGCCGTGCTGGCCGCCGCGGTCGTCGACGGGATGGTCGACTACCGCCGGTGCACCCCACGGCTTGATCCGGCCAGGTTCCTGCTCGCCCGCCGCCTCGACGACCTCGCCTACGGCACCGGGCTGTGGGCCGGCGCGCTGCGCGGCCGGGCCCTTCGACCGCTGCTCCCAGCCCGACCGCCCGGGTCGCGAGCACGATCGCGCCCCGCGGGTAGGGAAGAATCGGGTCATGCGCGCGGACCTCGCCCTGCTCCTGGGCACCCAGCAGAGTTCCGCCATGCCCGGTGGCACCCCACGGGCGCGCCGCGCTGACAGGAGCGCCATCGCCGCGCTCGATCTCCGCGAGCATGACCGCTGCTGCCGAGCAAGACCTGAGGATCTTGGTCGCGGGAACAACCGCAATCCTCAACTCCTCGAGCCGCGGCTTCGAGCCGCTGGCGCGGCTGGAGTTGCTGCTGGACAAGATCTGAGGATCTTGGTCACGGGAACGACCAAAATCCTCAACTCCTCGAGTGACGAGCTTCGGTGAACAGCCTGGACACCCCAGACACCTCGGGCACCCCCGACATCTCGAACATCTCGGACATCCCAGGCGCGCTGGACGCCCCGGCCCGCCGGCCGAAAGGGCGCCCGCCCGTCACTGATCATGCCTCGATCGAGCGGGCCGCCTTCGCGGTGTTCACCGAGCACGGCTTCGATGCCACCACCCTGGACGCGATCGCCGCGGCGGCCGGGGTCGGGCGCCGGACGCTGCTGCGGTACTACCCGTCCAAGAACGACATCCCATGGGGACAGTTCGACGAGAGCCTGGTCGGACTGCAGAAGACCCTCGCCGCCATGCCGAGGGACATTCCCGTCCACGAGGCGGTGCATCGGGCGGTGCTCGCGTTCAACCATGTCGACGCGGCGGCCGTGGCCCAGCACCGGCAACGGATGACCCTGCTGCTGAGAACTCCGACGCTGATGGCCCATTCCGCGCTGAAGTACCGGCAGTGGCGCCGGGTCATCGCCTCCTATGTCGCCGAACGCCACGGGCTGACACCTGAGGACCTGTTGCCGCGCACCGTCGGTCATGTTGCCCTGGCAATCGCGGTTTCCGCCTACGAGCAGTGGCTGGACGACGAGCAGCGCACGATTGAGGAGATCCTCGACGAGGCACTGGGCGCGCTGCGGACCTACCTCGGGTAGGTCGAGGGGACATCCCAGGCGATACGCTCCGCAATGCACATTCACCGGCGTCATCGAGGTCGCCGGATTCGACGAGACAGCTGGCGAGGCGGGCTGATGGGCTGGAACTTCAAATCAGCGGTGTCCGAGGCGGACGGCGGTGACCCCAACGCCGATCTTCGGACGGACCGGCCGACCCCGGCCCGCATGTACGACTTCTTCCTCGGAGGCAAGGACAACTTCGAGGTCGACCGGACGGCTGCCGCCGCGGTCGACGCCGCCCTGGGCAAGACGATGACGTTCGACATCGTCTGGGAGAACCGCCGTTTCCTGCAGCGGGCGACCCGCTGGCTCGCGAACGCCGGTATAGACCAGTTCCTCGACATCGGGACCGGCCTGCCGACGCAGGGGAACGTGCACGAGATCGCCCAGCAGGTGAACCCGGATGCCCGGGTCGTCTATGTGGACAACGACCCGATCGTCCTGGCACACGGCCGCGCGCTGCTCGCGACGAACAAGACGACAACAATAATCACTGCGGACGCACGCGAGCCCCGGTCGATCCTCGACCATCCGGACGCGGGCGCCCTCATCGATTTCTCCCGGCCCGTGGCCGTTCTCTCCGTGGCCCTGTTCCACTTCATCCAGGACGACGAGCGACCCCATGAGCTGCTCACCGAGTTCATGAGCGCGGTTCCCGCCGGATCCTTCCTGACGCTTTCGCACCTGACGACGGACGGGCCTCCGGCCGAGGGCGTGGCCCGGACGGAGGCAGCCTACAAGAACGCGACATCGCCGATAATCTTCCGGCCACGGGCCGCCATTGAGGATTTCTTCTCCGGCCTCGACCCGGTCGAACCCGGAATTGTCCGGCCGTGGCAGTGGAACCCGGGGGACGATGACAGCCCGCGCACCGACTGGCTGTTCGCAGGCGTGGCCCGCAAGCCCTGAAGACGTTTGTCTGCCCTGCGCCGGCACGGCGGCTTCCGTCCTACGCCGGCGCAGCGACTTCCGCGTTGACGTCGGCCGCCTCGGGAACGAACGCCGAGGTGGGGCGGCCGGGCAGCAGCAGGCAGAGCGGGACGGCGACGGCGGTGAAGGCGATCGACCACCAGAAGGCCTCGCCGAAGGCGGCGGCGACTGCCTCGGGGGTGTGAGCTCCCCCGGCCGTGTGCTGGAGGACCACGGCAAGGACCGCGGTGCCCAGGGAGCCGCCGATCTGCTGGCCGACTCGGGTGATGACACTGGCGTGCGGGATCTCCGCATGGCCGAGGCCGATGTAGGCGGCGCCGGCCAGTGGGATGGTGGCGGCGCCGAGGCCGAGCCCACGCACGAAGAGCGCGGCCAGCAGCGGCACGTCGCCCGTGCCGGCCGTGACGAACGCGAACGGCAGGGTGGCCACGCAGGCGAGGGCGAATCCGGTCAGCGCGACCCAGCGGGGCCCGTACCGGTCGGTGTACCTGCCCGCGAGGTTCCGGGAGAACAGGGTGCCGACTCCCTGCGGGATCAGCAGCAGCCCCGCCCCAAGGGCATCCTCACCGCGAGCCTGCTGCCAGAACAGCGGCAGCAGCAGCATGGAGCCGTAGAGGGCCCCACCGAGAACGAAGCCGACGGCGGCGGATGACGCCAGCGGGCGGTGGCGGAACAGGCGCAGGTCGACCAGCGCGGTCGTGGAGCGCGCCAGCGCCCAGCCCACGAACGCCGCGGTCAGGGCGAGGCCGACGAGCAGCGGCAGCAGGACCTCCACACTGGCGAAACCGGCGCTGCCCTCGACCCGGGAGAGACCGAAGATGACGGCGGCGACGCCCGGCGAGACCAGCAGCAGGCCGACGACGTCGAGGCGGGCTCGGGCGGCCCCCCGCGGCCGGTCGTCGGGCAGGTTCCGGGCTGCGAGCCAGGCACCGACAACGCAGAAGGGGATGTTGACCAGGAACATCCAGCGCCAGTCGCCGATGTGCAGGATGACGCCGCCCAGGACCGGCCCGAGAATGGGCCCGAGGGCAGCCGGCAGCGAGATCGTCGCCATGACCTTGCCTATGTTGCTTCCCCGCGCCGCCTGCATGATCAACGTGATCATGAGTGGCATCATGATCCCGCCGCCGATGCCCTGCGCGACGCGGAACACGATGAGGCTGTGCACATCCCACGCAGCCGCACACAGGACCGAACCGAGCAGGAAGATACCGAGGGCGGCGATCCACAGCCGTTTGCCGCCGAGTACGGACTGCGCCCACCCGGCGACGGGGATCGTGACGAACATGGCCAGCAGATAACCGGTGCTCACCCACTGGATGGTGGAGAGCGAGGTGTCCAGCTCGCGGGTGAGATCATTGATGGCGACGCTGACGATCGTGGTGTCGAAGATGACGGCCAGCGCACCCACGATGACGGTGATCGCCATGCGCCACACCACCGGGTCGATGCGGTCGGGGTCGGCTTGGCCCTGCTGCGCAGCGGTTGCGGTCCGGTCGGAGGTACTCAAATGAACGACCACCTAAGATACATCGGCGTTTCTTACCGGGGGCGATCGTAGGCGTCCCCGGTAAGATACGCAAGTGTGTCTAACGCGAAATGGGTAGACAGTGGTCGAAGGGAAGATGACGGAGCGTCGTCGCGGGGCCGCGCTGGAGGCAGCACTGCTCGACGCGGCCTGGGCGGAGCTGACCGAGCACGGCTATGCCAACTTCACGATGGATGCCGTCGTCCAGCGCGCCGGAACCAGCCGCCCCGTCCTCTACCGCCGCTGGTCCGACCGGCACGAGCTCGTCCGCGCCACGATCATCCGCGCCCTCGAACGGGACGAGATCACCGTCCCCGACACGGGCAGCCTGCGCGGTGACGTCCTCACGCTCATGCGGCAGGTCAACGCCACCCGAATCCAGCTCGTCACGCTGGTGAGCGTCCACCTGGCCGGCTACTACCAGGAGACCGGCACCAGCCCCGCGGACCTGCGCCGTGTTCTGCGAGGGGACCGCAAGGACGGGCTCGACGCCCTGTACGCCCGCGCCGCCCAGCGGGGCGAGATCGGCCCCACACCTCTGCCCGACCGGGTGAGGTCGCTGCCGTTCGACCTCCTGCACCACGAGGTCCTGATGACTCTCGCGCCGGTACCCGAGGACGTCCTCACCGAGATCGTCGATACGATCTTCCTGCCGCTCGCACGGCGAGCTTCAAACTAAACTTAGGCTTACCAAACAAGAGCGGAAGCCTTTTTCGCGGATTCGGCACCCGAATCGGCGACGCTCGGTATTCATTGCGGGGACCCCGCGTACACGGCTTTTCCCGGCCCGGGAATGCCTGCCCCAACAGACACGGACCTGCTGGTGACCGGGGGCCCAACCTGCGCGCACGTAGCAATCGTTTCCCAGCTGTTGGCCGTCCGGCCACATACCGACAAACGAGGTGTCAGGTCGACCCGACAATGTCCATGGCGTCCCAGTTAATAATGATCGTGGAGGCACGCCGGTGACTTCTTCCATTTCCCGCCGTAACCTGATGCGCACCGGTGCGGTGGGCGGCCTCGGCCTGGTTGCCGCCGGCAGCATGGACGTTCTCGCCGGCACCGCCGCGCAGGCCACGTCCCGCTCCGCGGCCGGCTACGGCGCCGTCATCGCCGACCCGGCGGGCCTGCTCGCGCTGCCCGACGGCTTCTCCTACAAGATCATCGCCCAGACCGGCGTGACGACGCTCGAGTCGGGTGAGCCGACCCCGGGCGCCCCGGACGGCACCGCCTCCTTCCCCACCCGCAACGGCGGCTCGGTGCTGGTCAACAACCACGAGCTCAGCGGCGCCGCGGCCAACCCGGTGCCGCACATCGCGGACTACACCTACGACCCGGGCGCCCCCGGCGGAACCACCAACATCGAGGTCGACCGGAAGGGCAACCGGGTCCGCGAGTACGTCAGCCTGGCCGGAACCCCTCACCAACTGCGCCGGCGGC